>JAZSMR010000130.1:0-13475 GCA_045535965.1 Acutalibacteraceae bacterium | reverse complement strand
GTCTGGGTTGGTTGTCTTCCTAAGACCGCTTGGCCTCCGACTTGCCATTGGCTACCCTATACAGTACAGTGACTTTTATTTATAGTCACCTGAACTTATTGAAAATGTTAATCAAATAAAGGCTTATCTTATAATCAGGATAAGATAAGAATGGTTTGGGGTGAGAGTTTGAGAGCACCGGTTCGGGGTGCTCTCAAAAGAAAAAGTGAATGCTCTTTGTGTTGGAAAAGCGTTAGCTTTTTCAATGCAAATGAGTATGAGCTTTTTCTTTGTTTTCTGAGATCAAAAAAATCCCGGGAATTTTAAACGACACGGCTTTCTATGGGGGGGGTAGTATAATTTACTACCAAAAATTAAAGCCCCTAAAAAGGGGCTTTAAATGCGTGTTAGAGTGAGGGTAAATATACGCCGTCCGCAAACATTGCTTTGATTCTGTTTCGTTCTGATAGTGTGCAAGGGATCCCGTCCGGAATTATATCGCCGCTGAGATAAGCAGCTTTGCCGCTCATTTGAAAATTGCTCACAATTCCAGGCGTTGCCGTTGCAAATCCTTTGAGATGTCCGAATGCTGCAAGCGGTGTGGGCTTGAAGCTCGGGGGGATTGCTCCGTCTATTACGTCGCCCTCTGGATAGTATATCATTAATCGCGCGTCAAATTCTTGGATCCAGCCCAGGAGCGGCGACGCTGCCCCCTGTGAATGGACTGGTGTTTCAATGTGTTCAATGGCATATGTAGCTTGCTTATATGATGCTTCTGCTTGCTCTCCTTTGGCTGCGTATCCTACAGGATTCACCCAGTTGGACGGCGAAAATGCGCTTGCTCCTTGTGCTATCAGTCCAACCTTTGCTTGTTTTTGTGCAAGTATACCGTTGTATATATTGGCGTTCATGGTTGCTGTATCTGTGCCGCTGATCTGTTGTTGTACTCCGCAGCTGCCTTGCAGCGTTTCTATTACAAGCTGATCCGCCTTAACATATGCGGTGCAGCTGCCAGTGATAAGATCAATTAACATTGTAAGATTAAGCGTATGCCCGAGAATGTCCGCGGCTCTGATCTTCGTTGTTCCGCAGAATGGTACATACAATTCATATGTTGTGTACGGCTCGTAATCAAGAAAACAATCTCCGAACCTCGGAAAAATATCAATTCCCTGGAAATTAATTTGATTTGCAATATAAATTGTTGTCCAACCTTTGGCGCTTCCCTCTGTTTTTCCGAGTTTGACATAACTTTGAAGCGGCTGTATCTGATAAGGAATATTGAACGGGTACCGAATGAGCGATACAATACAATCAATAGGGTTAGTTGTGAGATATTCATCTTTGATTTTCCCGTCGAAATATTCAAAATCTCCGCCTTGCGCAATGGTTGCATTGATAGTCCATAGATCAGATAAAAGTTTATCAACGTTTGCGCCGTCCAGGACGTATCGAACTGTCATTGCTGCGCCCTCGGTGATATAATTAAACCCTGTTGTATTGCTGTATGTATTTTGATCAACCGGTGTTGGCGGTTTGCTGGGATCATAATCAATCTCACGAATACTGCTTTTTGAGTATAGGGAATTATTTGCATTGTCCACGTCGTGAGTATACTGACCATGAGCAACGCCGTTTTCATCAAGCACCGACAAATACAAATCATTATCAAGCATATCATAATCGAACTGATATTTATTCGTTGGTGTGAAGTAACAACCAAAACAAGCCGCTATTTTCATTATTTTGTCATATGTGGCGTCACTGTACGGAATTTTATAATAATAGTATCGAACAGGATCTGACGGTATTCCGTAATAAGTGTGCACGGTTTGATTTTCGAAATAATTCCAACACGGTAAAACAGCGCGATTTGTCCTATTATCCGTGCCGTTATTCCAATTATATATAGTATCTGTTAAATCAAAAATATAAGCAGAACGGTCGCCTTTATTAAATATATTTAACATTTGTGTAGGTGTATTTATACCGTCATTATTAATTGTTATCGGGTTAATAACACATACGTATGATTGTTCCCCGCTGCTTATTGCTTTATCCGTGCTATATGTTAATCTAAGTGTACTTGTATTGATTGTTTGACAAGTGCGCACATATAAACGCAAACCGATTATATTATCTGTTTCTGAATATTGTGTTTTCCATTCATTCAAAGTTCTCCATGTAGATTGATTTATCGGGTTTGTAGCTGTCTTAGGCATACAATGCACTTCAATTGATAGCAATAAAGACCGCATACCATAATAAGTATATGGACACATTTGCATATTAATATTATAACTGCTTGCGGGGCTGTTCGCCTTTGGCGCGAACTGTTGAAATTTTAATCCCTCTGTTGTACTACCTTGTTTAGTGTATTGCTTTAAATAATTAAATGCGTTGTTTGTAATCGAAGCCGATGCTTTATCGGCAAAAAACCAATTTATATTATCGGTAATTGTTACAACGCGCGGTATTAAAGATAAATCATCATTCTCATTAAATATTGCTATTTTTGCAAAGGGGCTTACTTCGGGGGCTTGACCACAAGGACAGATTGAGTTGTCAATAAAATCATTTAGTGTCATTTTTTGCGACACATTAATAGCGCGTAATAAACTTCCTTCATATCCTTGTGTAGCACCTGCGCCAAAATTTGCGGTTTTAGGTCTATCGGCATGAATAGTTTGTGATAATGTCGAAGTTAAACCGAGTGTTGTATGCGGTGAGTATATCCATGTTTCGGGTGCACCCCATATTTCGGGATTTGGATTAGCCATTAAACTTCACCCCCTTGTACGTTAGGTTCGCCGCCTAAAACAGTAAGCAAATAACAGTTTTCCGCACTAACTGAAAGATCACCGGAAAGCGGGGCGGCGCTGTGCGGCATTACTATTGATGTAACGTTTTTCTTGCTCGGGTATACCGGCAGCATACTATCTTTATAATGCGTCGGCTGTCCTATGCTCTCCGCTCTGGTTGCCAAAATGTCACAATTCTTTGCGTACTCCCAGAAGCTTTTCAGCGGATCGGATAAGCAGTTTATAATTGCTTCATTTCCGGGCTTTGTTGTGATCCATGCGTAATAATACCGCTTATATTCCTGTACATAGATATAGTTGCAGTCGATAAGATCGGCGGAATATCGTATAATAAAAGTTGGTTTTTCAATGTCTACAGCGTCCGTTGGTCTTATTTCGTATTCTCCTATATACGATATTTGCTTATCAACTACACCTGATTCGCTGCTATTAGTATAAGCTCTCATAGTCATTGACATTTGTCATCACCTCTTGAGGAAAATAGCCGCCTTTTGGCGGCTATCGGGGGAAGTAGGAGTATTGATTATTCTTCGAGGCTTGCTTCGGGGGTTGCTTCTGGATCTGATTTTTTGCGCGTGCTCTGAGTTTGGGCGGCTGCTACAGTTACAGCGACGTCCTTTGAATATGTAACGCCGTCAACTGTTATAGAAGCTGTTACCGTGCAAGTGCCGGCAGCTACAGGAGTTATCACGCCATTTGCAACAGTCGCCTTTGTGATGTCGCTGCTCGTCCAGGTTACCGCAGAGCCTTCCGGTGTTACTGTTGCCGTGATACTTGCTGTTGTACTCGGCAGCGTTACCGTTGCAGTTTCGGCAGAAAGTGTGATAGTAGGTATTGCGCCGGATCCTATAACGAATATTATTCCGTTTTCTGCCAGGTCGTTAAAGTGTTCTTCGTCGCTCTTATAGAAATTTGTGTAGTATTCACCGTTCGCATTGTATGCCGAATTTACGCGCTGATTCTCGCAGAGCACGCCGAGCGCGTCACGATCGAACAGAACACCGGCAATATAGTTACGGTTTACTGTTTTTGTTGTTGCTGTTGTAGAGCTTGCAAGCTTTGCGTCGATTCGGGAAGTGTTCGCAAACTGGTACTTGTCGCCCTGGATCTGCCAGAAAGGTACAGTTTCATATTCGCCGATCTTTACAAGGTCGTCGTGATAAGTGTCAGACTGTAAATATACTTCCATAGATTTAGCAACATCACTATGCAGTACAAGATGTGCATAGGTTTTTGGCGTAAAAGTAACATTTTCGCCGTCGTCGTCCGGTATATTGAAGTTTACGGACGGAGCGCGGAAACGATCCACGAATAGTGCTATTGTCAGTGCAACATATCGCCAGAATTCTTTGGAGCGAACCGCAGCAGCTGCGGTAATTGGTGTATCAAGTACTTCGTTGTATCCTTCAAGAAGATCAACAACACCGTTTTGTGCGTACAGCTTTTCACCCATAAAGTTAATAATTGTACGCATAACAAGTGAATCAAGATAGATCGTCTTGCTTGTCTGTATACGTGTTTCGATCATAGATAAGAATCGATTCATAGCCGCCGGGCTTGTAAAGCTCTCACGCAGCTGAATATCTGTAAAGCTACACTCGATTTGAAAAGACGACTTTTTATTGTAAAACTTCTGTGTAACTTCGGGTGGTACAAACTCGAACTGATTTACGGTCTGTCCCTTCTGCAAGTTCCAAGACGGATTATCCTTTGCTTCAAAGATCTTGCAGCGGTATTTAGCCATAATTGAACCATATTCCCAAGAATCGCGCATAACAGACGGCGCGTAGCCTTCATATGGTCGATCAACAAAAACTTCGCGTCCAATGCGATCTATAAGGCTTCTTACATAATTGTCTTTCCATGCGCTGTTAAGGACGGTTGATCCTACGGATACTATATCGGACAAATCTTCCTGAATGATAGCAACAGGCGGTAATTCTTCTTCGCCGCTGCTCTGTGGGACAAGCTGTCCTGTGACTTCTTTAAAAACGTCGTTCAAAATGCCTGAAATCTGATCTACTAACATTTGTATATCCTCCTTAAATCCAAACTTGCAAAAATACTTGATTTGCTATATCTTCAATAATAAGATCAAGTATATCATGCAGGGCGGCAGCCTTCAAACCGTCGTTCACAACTTCCGACGTTGTGCGGTTGCCTGTTCTTCCGTGTATTACCTTTGTGTATTCGTTCGTGTCTGTGCCCGTGGTCTTTACTGTGGAAGTGCTTTCCGTGGTCGTTGTAGTCTCGTCCGGCTGTCCGCTGTAGCTTTCCGATACGGTATTTGTACCGGATTCCGTCGAAATGTCTTGGCTTTCATTCCGCAAATTTACCGGTTCATCAAATGGGGCGACGCTGTGCGTTGTTGTAGTTGTATATTGATTCGGGGTTGTTGTGGTTGTCCTTGACTGCTTGCGCTCCGTTTCAGTCGTTCCTTTGCCGTTGCTCTCGCTGCTGCTTTCAAGATTCGGCGTTCTGGTATGCTCATAAGCTTCATTTTTATAGTAGTCGTCAAAAGGGAAAAAAGTTTCTTCGTAAAAGTCTATCAATTCATCATACTTTTTCTTGTTTGCAATAAGGTTTGAAAGAAAAATCTGTGTAATTGATTCAGCTGTATAGTTTGTTATTGCTTCTTCGTGTGTCTCCCACATTCTTTGATAAGCAGAAGCCGGCGTTGCTTCTATAGCCTGTAAGATCGGGCTATATGGGGTAAATGGATTATTCGTCGTCGGATCGAACTCCGTCGCCGCTATTTTGTCCCACGTCCGAAAGTTCGTCCGTGTCGGTGCTGCCAACGTCATCACCCCCTTGAATTATTATTACTTCGTTTCCGTCGCCGTTAATATTGATTTCTGTGTGCTGATCTTCAGCTGCGTCCTCGGTCTGATCCTCAGCTGCGTCCTCGGTTTGATCCTCAGCTGCGTCCTCAGTCTGATCCTCAGCTGTGTCCTCGGTCTGATCCTCGTCTGCGTCCTCGGTCTGATCCTCGGCTGTGTCCTCGGTCTGATCCTCGGCTGTGTTCTCGGTCTGATCCTCGGCTGTGTTCTCGGTCTGATCCTCGGCTGTGTCCTCGGTCTGATTCTCAGCTGCGTCCTCGGTCTGATTCTCAGCTGCGTCCTCGGTCTGATCCTCGGTCTGCATTGATAAAGCTGCTTCCTGTTCTTTCTTTTGGCGTTCAATGATTGGATTCAGATGTACTTGTATATCAGTGTCAAACATTGAATTAACGCGGTCAAGCCCTTCTTGCAGCGATATAAGAATATCGTCGATGTTAAGAAAAGCAAGATCAATATTGTCGTTGATCTCGGCAGTTACAAGCCGTTCGCGTTTCATTTGATCGTGCGTGCATATGCCGATCTGCTCGAAAAAGTGAGATAGTATATATTGCTGCACTTCTATGAGCTGCACTAAGTTCTGATTATTAGAAGTATTATTAAGTATCGGTATTCCTTGCAGCTTGTCGATCAAGGACGATTTGACAACGATTGTTGGATCACCTTCATACATCGCGCAGATTACGGCGCGAATAGAATCTACTGTATTCTGAGTATCTCCGCTTACAAGATTGGTTAATCGCGTGTTTTTCTGAGATATATTGATAGATATATCATTATCTGCAAGCATTACCGCTGTACGCTCAATAAGGATATATAAGCCGCCGTTGATCTCCGAAAGATTATACTTGTCTGCTTCCGACAAGTACACAATTTCGCATTCCTCGCCGGGCGTCAGCATATATGATTGTTTTAAGCGCGGATTTGTTATAAGAGCTTTTCGTGGAATGTAATAGACGTCCGGGGTGTCAGCTCGGGAGCAGTTTAGCGCTAAAAGTTCCTTACTGCTCTCGTTGATCTTTTCACCTTTCATAAAGCAGATTTTACCTTGCGTAAAAAGAATCAGCTTTAAAAAGGTTTCGGAAACAGTTTCCGGGATATTCTCAAAGATAAAAACGCGGTACAGCAAGCGCAGAATGAAGTCAAAGTAAAATCTGTACAGCTTTGTAAAGGTCAGCTTTTTAGGGGTTTTGAAAACAAAGTCCAGAAAATTATTGTTGTCCTTTTGTCTGCTCATACTTTCAAGCCCCCCTTTGTTGAGTATTTAAGCCAATTCTGTATATGTTCTCCGACGTCATTTGTCGCAAAGTATGTTTTATGCTGCTTAAACAGATCAAGTATGATTTCTTGCGCTCTTGTCGGAGCTCTGGCAAGCTCCATTTGATGTAACGGTGACGCGCTGCAATTGTCGTCACAATATATTATTGTGTTTTCTCGATCTTTTATTTCCGTGGTTTTCGGCGTAAAACAGATAATCGGACTATCGTTATACATATATAGCCGCCCGGCTGTTGTAGTGTCGTCGAATTCAATAAAAAATGTCAGCTCCGGGGTGAGCTTCGCCACGCCTTTTGGAATTAATCTATATAGATCGAATTCCCAAGCACCGGATTTTATCATCTCTACTTGCGGATTATTAAAGCAATAGTATTCCTCAGCGATCTCGGACGCTGTTTCGTCGTTGTTCTTCGTATACTCGCAAGCAATCTTTGTCCCTTTTTTGCCAAGTAGATATATGTCAATAGTCCCCTGCTCTTGCTTCTTAACATTAGTCAAGCCCATATGCTTGAAATAGGGGCAATGCTTGTTGACGGTATTTGCAACCATGATTATTTTTACGCCTGGGCGCTTTCGGATAATGCTTTCTAAGGTGGATTCAAATAAAACTATCTCATTCGATAAATAAAAAGCCCTGGTAATAAATTCATCAAAAAATACATACTTTACTTGACCACGGTCAGCGCCCTTTGTTGTCTCGCTTGTACTTAGTGCATAGGTACGACAGAACGGCTTGCTATCTTTGGCAAGCAAAATATTATTGTTTGGATCGCGTTTTTGTAAATAAAAGCCGTGAAACTGGTATTTGACAAAATTCCATTTTCCTTCACTCTTTTCTTCAATAAACTTGATATGTTCCGGATCAGAAAAAAGTGTTTCAAGGTTTCCTTGCTTAATCATCTCATCTAATCGACGAACGTATGCAGACGGTAATCCCTCGGACAAGTAAGCGTCCAGGATAAGATGACATATACTAAATGTTTTTCCGTTGCCGCGTTCGCCGTAAATGAGATTGTATGTTGCGTCGAGTGCAAGAATGTCCGCCGGATCATACCAACGACGTGTTTTTTCTCGCGTTTCAGTTATGCCGACTTCCATTATCTCGCCCCCTCTGCTAAGGTATCGGCGCGGATATTGAAGCCCGACAGTTGTTGAAAAAGCTGCTTTCAAATCCGCGCACAAAGTATAAAGGTGTGACAATTCCGATCGTCACACCTTCATTATACTTATAAATATACAAAAAGTCAAGATTTATGCATGAATTTGTGTATATTTTTCATTGTTTATTCATTTTTTCGGAAATAAATCATCATGCAGCAGCGAATCAAGATATTGAATTCTCTTTACCATTTCGCAAATAACAGGATATTGTGAGCTGTTGGAATCTCTTATATCCAAGTTATCCGCTTGAAATTTGATTTGTTAAGCCGCGTTATATATTTCGGCAATAATGATATGCAATTTTTCGTTTATTTTCACCCCCCCTTATATCCATTCTACAAATATAGAAACGCAGTCTTGCAAATATTCTGATATCGCTTGCTTTGATTCTTCTGGGTATTTTTCACCCCAAACCGAATTATAGTCTTTATAGTAATGATTGAGGAAAGATAAAAAATCATCTGTAAGAATATGCATATCAATTGATCCGCGCGCCACAAAGCAAAGATCGATAATCTCATAGTCTGTATACTCCCGAACAGTTAAAACTGTTTCGTCGCTTCTGTATTCCTTATATGCATCTGTTTGCATGATGTCAAGATAGCCAAGCATCAAGCCGTCGCTGTGCTCGTTATAGCCGTAGCATTTCCCTAAGCAGAGCTCATCTTTTATTTTGTTTTCGCGCGTCTGACCTTTAAAATAACATCTGTAACCCATTATATCACCTCAAAAGATATTCTATATTTTTTACCGTCGTTCATCGTAACTTCTTTATTTAGAATCATATTATCCTCAAGGTGTAGCAGCTCACGTTCTAAAATTAAGCATGAAGCTATTAAATTATTTTGTTCATACGCTTTTAATTCATTAATACACATTATAGCTTCATTAACGACTTCACGATAAATTATATTAGTAGCCATATTAACTGATTTTTCGCCTTGAAGCTTTTTAAGAGCTTCAATAACTTCTATTTTATTTAAAAAAATCATTTCTTATTCTCCTTTACTGCATAATATACCTTTACGCAACGATCAACAAGTTTACTTGGGAAGTGCTCATAGCAATCTAAGTATATCTTATGGGCGCATTTATCACAAGCGATCCATTTAGCATTTAACAGCAAATGAGTTGCATTAAAATCTACTATACACGTTCTATGCATTGGAATGCAAGCCCCACAACTTTGACAAATCATTTCTTTTTCACTGTCCTTTCAGGCGTTTTCATAGATACTTTTGAGATCATCTGCGCGATCTCGCCCCCTGTAATTTTGCCTTTCTTATCGCCTAGGGCAGAAAATACATTAAAAATCTGAAAATCATGGTATTCTGTCACCTGATACGACGGTACGTCCGCTTTGATCCTGTTCCCGTCGCGGTCAATATAATCTATCTTCTTGGATATGTTGCACTGCCTGCGCAGCTTTCGGGGCTTCTCGTCTGCCGGTATCGTCAACCCAAGCCGAAAATGATCTATCTGCCGCGCAGGATCGGGGGAATAATTCATAAAGTATTCTTTTAGCTTCTCTTTATCAGCTCCGCCGCACTTCGGCTCAAATTCATCTCCCTTGTCAGTTTCCTTGACTACAGCATATTGTTTCAAGCCTGTAAGCCTGTAAAGCTTGTACTTTTTTACTTCGAGCGCGCCTAAGTCTTTCAAGTCAGCCGGATCAATTCCTATAGCCTTGCAGCGTCGAGCAATGGCAGCATTGACTTTTTCATTGAATTCTGATATAATATCAGTAGCATTTCCGGTATAGTTCAAGCAGTCCGTATCACCGCTTATTGTCTTTATCTTGCGATCTCTGAAAGTCCGTCGGAGATCGCATAGCTTTTTTCTGACGTGCGAAACCGTCCACACGCCCCATTGATACACGACAGGGCGAAACTTGTGTTTATCAAGAAGATAGTTCGAGCTTACAAGCTTTATATCGCGTTTTTCCTTATCATATACATATTGACATACAACAGGTGATTTTGTGAAAATACCGTATAATCGGGCAATAGATGATTTGCTATCGTCGTAGATTTCTTCTTGCAGCTCGTCCAAGAGTCCGAGCTGTTCAAGCTCGTTTCTTTTCTCTTTGGCGATCCTCTTATTTTTGTAAAGCTCTGCAACCGTCAGCAATATATAGTCCGGGAGATACCCATATCTTGCACCCAGTATGCCGGTAATTTTCAGATTATTGAACTTATAGCTTTGACAGAACAATTTGAAATCGATATCATTCAACGTCATTCGCACTATTCGGGACTTTTGCAGCTTCAACCCCTGCGCCCTGAGTAGCGCGTCTTTTTTTTCTTCCTCGTTCTCGATATCAATGTAATAGTGTCGGAGTGCTGACGGAATAACGGCGATTTCGCCTTTTTTTAATTCAATGTCAGTCGCTTCAAAAGTAATAAGCAACGCTTTCCGGCTGTAGTATGAAATGGTGAATATATTGTTGTAGTCGTCCGGGACGTCCAGAACCTTAAAGCGTGACATAGGAAACTTCGATAAGAAGAACTCACCACAATAAGCTGACGTAAGATCGGCAGAAAATACGTTTTTTATTAATTTATTCAGCGCGTAATCTTCAAAAAACGTTGTACCGCCGAAAAAGGCTTTTCGCAGCTGTTCAAGCAGCACATCACGCCCCCATTGTGATGATATGGGGTTCATATGATATATAAGCCAGTACAGGGACTTTTCTTCGTCGTCGGTGCGGCGCAGATGCTCAGATAGTAGCGCTTCTATACGTGCGGTTCGTGTCAGTTTAATATCTGATACATTGCCCTGATAGATCATGTTTACTTCTTGCCGCATTACTCTTGCTATCTCCAGAACGCGGCGGCTGCAATACTCGGCTTCTTCTTCTGTCAGCTCGCAGCGGCTGCTAAGTTCGTCACACTCTGGCGGCTGATGATATATCTTTGCATTAATATCATTGATCCAGATATATTTGTCTATGTCCTTTTCGGTGTATTGCATAAAATCGCGGAAAATAAGCCCTTTGAAAGTATCGTGCAAGATCTGCGACGGAGTTTTAGCGATCATATCAACATCATAGTCGATATATTTTTTCGTGTAAGAAAAAAAATTTGAAAGGTCATTCAGGTAAATATATAGCCTGTGATCCTCTGTGAATCCATATTGCCGCAGCTGCTCAAACCAGTCAAGAAGATCTTCAAAGTCTCTGCCGTAAATAACTTCGCCGGTGCTGTCAAAGGTAAAACACCATAAATACGGCAGATCGCAGCAGTATTGAATGTCGAGCGCTGCAAGATATACTGATGTCTTTAAGTCCATACGATCAAGCAGGCTGTATTGATAGTCTCTATAGAAAGTCATTTTGTTCCCCCCTTAATCATACGGCAGTTTGTATTCTTCGTCCACATTCGCCATAGCTTCAAGTACAGCTTCATAAGCTGCTGTATCATTTCCGGCGTAAGCTTGTAATATATCATTCATGTACTCGGTGAGCACATCTTCGTCCATGCCGTCTTGTACCGCTTCAAAAAGCGTATCCGACAATTCGGAATATCTGAAAAATTTATCTTCTTTACTTAGCCGCATAAGCTCAAATATAGCCGGTACAAGATCATCATAGCCTGATATTTCTTTTTCTGATACGCCGAAAATAGCCGCAAGCGCTGCTTTTCCGTGTCCATGTTTTGATTTTTTCTTGAATAGCTCTTTGTACTTTCCTTCTTCACGGGATAGAATTGAAAGAAGGTTGTTCAGCTCCTCGGTGCTGAACTGAGAAAGATGTTCTGCGCTGATTCTGTATCGTCCGCCGCGAACTTGTCCAAAATAATCTGTATGACTCATCATCTTCTGCAATACAGGATCATTTTCGAGGGTGCCGGCTTTTTTAGCATTAGTAAATCTCTTGTTTAGCTCGAACAGCCGATCATGTACAGCTTGTACCGCTGCTTTATGTTCGCTAACTGCTTCTTGTTCTTTCAGCTTAGCGCGTATCTTTGAACTTTTCGGACGTTCAAGAGTATATACAAACTTATATCCACCGGCAAGCGGACGATCTCCGACAAGCACTTTTCGGATATTTGCCGCGTCGATCTCTAACGCTCTGGCAGCGGCTGCTTGTGTCTCAAAGATCTTCGACACTCCGTCCTTGATCGCCTTAACATATCCTTTGAATTCTTTTGCCATTACATCACCCCCTTTATTCGAGTATAAGCTCGTCGGAATTAATTTCAAGCGCCCCGGTGACAATCTGATTATCCTTGTTGACATAGTACAGCGTTTCAGTCCGATATATCGGCTTTTTTCTGCCGTTGTAAAAAGTACGTAAACCGAAAATCTTTAGAAACGCCGCTAATGTGCCACCGTCCGAGGGCAGCTTACGGATAACTGGATCCGTCCCAGGATCAAGAGCGCCGCGCAGCTCCGCAGCGTCTGGGATATGATCCCAGATTTTCAAACTCTTAAAAATATTCATTTAATCACCTTCTTTCGCGTATATGTGCGGCTCGTCTGATACGTCTAATACTATCTTGTAAGCGGAATAGAGCAACCATGTGCGGACAGCTTTCACCGCTTCCGGGGTTGTATCGGTAATTCGTGTCAGTACATATGATCCGACGGTCTTTCTTGTACCGGCTAAGTGCTTGCTTACCTGAGCTTTGTCTAACCCAAGATCAGCACACACGTCCGCAGCCCGGCGGTACAGTGTATTATTATTTGCGCAGTAGATCATAATAGCACCCCCTTTTCGTCATTATAGCACATAGTTGTCAATTTGTCAAGATAAATTCATTTTTTACCGATATTTCGATATAATTAAATCAAAATTATTTTTGTAAGTAGTTGACATTTTGACAACAATATGATATAATATAATCAAGAAAAAACCATTGAACGCGGCAGCAGCCGCAGGAAGGCAGGACGGCATGAAAATTTATTTAGTAGAAACAAACAGAGGTATTTTTAATCCGATAGCTATTACACAAACGGAAACCCTCTTAGCAGATCAACTTGACAAGAAACAAGCAGCAAAAGAAGCAGATTGGTATAGAAAGTATTATAATTGTGACGGAATAACGAGCGACATCATCATAAGAGAGGAGGAAGAACAATGAAAGACGCCATAGGAAACAACTATATAGCAGATATGCAAGAGATCAAAGCCTATTTAGAAAGAATAACAACATCAATACACAACATCTTAGCAGAGTATGAAGGAGCTGAACACGCATACAAAGCAGGAGCGTATGAAGCTTCGCTTGAAGGTACCTGCACAAATCTTGTTTTGATTATGAAAATCATCGATAACAAATCAGAGCTGTACGAAAAATTGATCCAATTACACGAGCAGTTCTAACACGCATTTAAAGCCCCTTTTTAGGGGCTTTAATTTTTGGTAGTAAATTATACTACCCCCCCCATAGAAAGC
>JAZSMR010000145.1:0-5168 GCA_045535965.1 Acutalibacteraceae bacterium | reverse complement strand
GGCGTTTACCCTGCATCTGCGGCAGGTGTACCCTTTACGGCAGCGTATTTACAGTCAAAGGGTGATATTATCACTGATCTTCACGAAAATATGGCAGCTGAACAGAAAGCTCGTACCACCTACGACAATATCCTTCGTCTCGTAGACGACCCAGATGTAAGAGATGTTATCAAGTTCCTTCGTGCAAGAGAGGTAGTGCACTATCAGCGCTTCGGTGAGGGCCTGAGAATTGCAACAGACAAAATGGATTGCAAAAACTTCTATGCCTTTAACCCTGCTTTTGATAAATGTATAAGATAATTATGAGTTTACACAGCCTCTTCCGGCTGTGTAGCTTTTTATAACAACACTTTTATTTTATTTGCAGAGGTGTGCAAGAAATATTATTAAAAATTTACACTGAATTAATAAAATTCACAGTTTTTTGCTGAGAATAAACAATTATCGTAACAACATTATAGTATATTAAACAAGTGTTATGATACACTCAACGGCAGTTTGTCTATGAAAACGGTTGTTGAATATTGTTTAAGGAGAAATAAATTATGTTAAAAGCCCCCGAAAACAGAAACTGTTACGAATATCTCAAGTTCAGCACTGATGTAGGTGTTGACTTTTATATGATGCAGCATTTCGGCGTAAACTATAAACGCTCTGAGATGTTCGCTCATATAGATGCTCTCGCTGCTTATTTCCAGAAAGAATTGGGGCTCAAGCGTGGCGATGTCTATACAATTTTTATGCCCACCACTGTTCAGAGCATCCTTGCCTTTTATGCCCTCAATAAAATCGGCGTAATCACAAGCTTTGTACATCCTCTTATGGCCACTGAGTTCCTAAAGGAACAGCTTGAGCTCGTTCACTCTAAGGGTGTTATGGTGCTCGATCTTCTTGCTAAAGACCATATCGGTACCATCAACGACAGCGGTTTACCCTGCCTTATCTGCAACAGCTCCGACTATTCAGCGGGTATCAAGGGCTTCGGCTGTAAAATAGGTGAGGGACTTATCAAAAAGATTTTCCCCAAGTACAACAGAGCTATGTACTTTAAAGAAGCACTTAAGACAACAAGTACAGCTGATGCTGTTGTAAACAATGCTGATGACGTATGTGCTTACCTCAATGGCGGCGGTACTACCGGTAAAAGCAAGACTATCAAGCTTACTAACAGAGCAATCAATGAGCTTACATGGAGAGTTTCCGACATTGACGAAATTTATCATCCCGGTGAAGAATGCGAAGTTATCGTGCTTCCTATGTTCCACTGCTTTGGTCTTTGTCTCGGCGTGCACATGGCAATGTGCAATGCTGCAAGAATTATTCCCATGATGCAGTTCGATGCCAAGATTTTTACAAAGCTTATGCGTAAAAACAACGTTGTAGGTTTCGGCGGTATCCCTCTTATGTTTGAAAAGCTTATGAAGGACAAGCACTTCGACGGTCCTCACCTTAAGAATGTAAGACTTATGTTCTGCGGCGGCGACGATATTTCAGAAAGCTTCATTGAAGAATACAACTCTTACTTTGAAAAGTGGGGATCTACAGGACGTCTTCGCCAGGGCTACGGTCTTACGGAAATCGGTTCGGTTTGCTGTACCAACACCAACGCTGAAAACAGAAGAGGCTCAATAGGTAAGGCTATCCGCGGCGTAACAGTTGAAATCTGGGACGACAACCACAAGAAGCTTCCCAACGGCGAAATCGGCGAATTCGCTATTTCGGGTCCCACAATTATGCAGGGCTACTATGCTGAGGGTGAGGAAGAGGACTACGGTCTTTACACCGACGAAAACGGCAAACAGTGGGTGCTTTCAGGCGACCTTGGTTATATGGACGATGACGGATTCCTCTATTTCTCAGGCAGAAAGAAGAGACTCATTATCATCTCGGGCTATAATGTTTATCCCACAGATATGGAAAGAGTTGCGGGCGACCTTCCGTTTATCAGGGAATGCTGTGCAGTTCAGGGTTGGGAAAACGAAAGAAGTATCGTAAGACTTTACGCTACATTAAACGAAAAGGGTGACGAAGAGGCATTCAAGAAGCAGATCTGTGAAACTCTTGAAGCAAACTTCTCTAAGTTCTATGTGCCCAGAGATATTATCTTTATGGATTCACTTCCCGAGACTCCTCTTATGAAGGTTGACTTTATGAAGCTTACTGCTGCTGATCCCGAAAAGGCAAGAGCAGAAAGAAAGATCAAGGAATAAAACCAAATAATTGTTACATTATGACTCTATTTGTACATTTACAAGTGGAGTCTGATGTGCTATAATAAAGGATATCGACCTGACAGTCTCAAGGTCAGAAGAAAAGGAGATTGTAAATTATGATTACCATTAATTCGATGATGTGTAAAGGCTGCGGATACTGCATTAAGTTCTGCCCTAAGCATATTCTGGAAATGGGTAAAGAAAGATCTGAAAAAGGACATTTCTACCCTGTTAACATCGATAAAGATTCTTGCACAAGCTGCGCTATATGTGCACTCATGTGCCCCGAGGGAGCTATTGAAGTTTCCTCAGATAAAGCTTAAGAGAGGAGAGAGAAGCAATGGAAAAAAGATTTATGAAGGGCTGTGAAGCTATTGCTGAAGCTGCTGTAAGAGCAGGCTGCCGTTTCTTTGCAGGTTACCCCATCACTCCTCAGAACGAAATTCCCGAATACCTTTCCTGGAGACTTCCGGAAGTCGGCGGTGCATTTGTCCAGGGTGAAAGCGAAGTAGCTTCCATCAATATGGTTTACGGTGCTGCTGCAACAGGTAAGAGAGCTCTCACAAGCTCCTCAGGCCCGGGTATCAGCCTTAAAGCTGAAGGTATCTCTTATCTCGCATCAGCTCAGCTTCCCGCTGTTATTGTAAACATATCAAGAGGCGGTCCCGGTCTCGGCTCAATCCAGCCGGCTCAGTCCGACTATCTTCAGGCGACAAAGGCTCTCGGTCACGGTGGCTTCAGAGCTATGGTATTTGCTCCCGCCACTTTGCAGGAAGCAGTTGACCTTACATACAACGCCTGGGAATATGCCGAAAGATACAGAAACCCCGTTATGATTCTTATGGACGGCTGTCTCGGTGCTATTATGGAAGAGGTTGAACTCCCAGAAATGAAAACACCGGGTACGGAAGATATCGAGGACTGGTGCCTTGACAGAATCGGCGGCAGAGCAGATTCACACATGATTACTCCCATTCTTCCCGAGCCTGCACTTGAGCTTCTCAATAAGGGTAAGGCAATGCAGTATAAGATGTGGGAAATGCTCGACACCAAAGTCGAAGAGTTTATGCTCGAGGACGCTGAATATGTTGTTGTTGCTTACGGTATTGCGGCAAGAGTTGCAAAGGAAGCAATTCTCAGACTCAGAGAAGAAGGCCATAAGGTCGGTATGGTACGTCCCATCACACTTTATCCCTTCCCGAAAGCGAGTCTAAATAATCTTGACTATAGTAAAGTCAAGGGTGTAATTGATATCGAAATGACTATTCCCGCTCAGATGCGTGAGGATATAGAGCTTCAGGTAAAGGACCGCTGTCCCGTACACGAATACGGCAGAAGCGGCGGTATGCTCCTTGATGATGAGGGCGTATATGAAGCTATTGCAGAAATTGTAAAGGGAGGAGAATAATTATGGCAGAGTATAAAAGACCTCAGTCACTTATGCCTATGGCAACAGGCTATTGCCCCGGTTGTCTCCACGCTCTTGCAACAAGACTTGTAGCTGACGTCATCGACGAATTAGGTCAGGCCGACAATGCTATCAATGTTGTTTCCGTTGGTTGCAGTGCCCTTAACCTTTACTCATGGTGCGGCGATGTTATCGGCTCAGCTCACGGCAGAGCTCCCGCAGTTGCGACAGGTATTAAGCGTTGTCTTCCCGAGAGACTTGTTTTCACTTATCAGGGTGACGGCGACCTCGCGGCTATCGGTCTTGCTGAAATTATGTCAGCAGCCAACAGAGGCGAAAACTTCACTGTTGTATTCGCTAACAATCAGACCTACGGTATGACAGGCGGTCAGATGGCTCCCACAACACTTTTAGGTCAGAAAACCACTACAACACGCTTCGGCAGAGACGCTCTCACGACAGGATACCCCATGAAAATGTGTGAGCTTATATCAGTGCTCGAGGCTCCCGTATTTGTTGCAAGATATGCACTCAACACTCCCAAGGGTGTTATGGATGCAAAGAGAGGTATAAAGAAGGCATTCGAAATGCAGCTCAGAGGTGAAGGCTTCACCTTTATTGAGCTCCTTACAAACTGTCCCACAAACTGGGGTCTGAATCCTCTTGATACCCTCGAATATATGAACACCAACACAATACCTTACTTCAAGCCGGGTGTTTACAAGGATAAGGAGGCTGAAAAATAATGAAACAGTCATTTGTATTTTCAGGTTCAGGCGGTCAGGGTATTATGAGTGCAGGCATTATGCTCGCTCACGCTGCCATTGACGAAGCCAAACACGCTACTTATCTTCCCGAATACGGCCCCGAACAGCGCGGCGGCAGTGCCAAGTGTACTGTTATCATCAGCGACAGTGAGATTGTTTCTCCTCTTACAAAGAAGTGCGATAACCTTGTTTGCATGAACGAGCAAGCTTACAGAAAGTTCTCAGGCGACCTTAAGGCAGGGGGACTTCTCGTACTCAACTCAAGCCGTGTCAAAGGCGAAGAGCTCAGAGACGATGTAAGAGTCCTCAGTGTACCTGTTGACGATGTTGCGCTTGAGCTCGGTAACGTAAAGGTTGCAAATATTGTTCTTATCGGTGCACTTATCGGTGCTACAGATATAGTAAGCAAGGATATTTTCGTTCAGAGTCTTGAAGAAAAATTCAAGGCGAAGAAGCCCGAAATTCTCGAAATGAACATGAAAGCACTCGAGAAGGGCATAGAATTAGGTAAAAAGCTTGCATAAGCAATAAAATAAAAAAACATTTTATTATAAAGGAGATATTTATTATGTCAAAGTATTCATTCGACACAAAATTCAGCGTACTTATGAAAGACCCTCAGGTTATGGAAATCGTGGCTGACCTTTGCCCCGAAATCGTAAACCACCCTATGAAGAGCCTTGCTCTTTCACTTGGCTTCACACCTAATATGGGTATGGCAGTTCTTTCAAAGATGTATTCAAAGGAAAAGATTGAAGAATTCAGAGTAAGACTTGAAGC
>JAZSMR010000047.1:0-18044 GCA_045535965.1 Acutalibacteraceae bacterium | reverse complement strand
ATCATGGGTGCGGTGTTCTTTGCAATTCAGATTTATTGCGATTTTTATAGTTATTCAACAATTGCTCAGGGTGCATCTCAGATTATGGGGATAACACTCATGGATAATTACGACACGCCTTATTTTTCACTTTCAATCAAGGAATTCTGGCGAAGATGGCATATTTCTCTCTCCACATGGTTCAGGGATTATCTTTATATTCCTCTCGGCGGTAACAGAAAAGGCACGTTGAGAACAATATTCAACATTTTCGTTGTGTGGTCACTTACGGGTATGTGGCACGGTGCGGCATGGAATTTTATCGCCTGGGGTATGTATTACGGTGTGCTTCTGATACTTGAAAAATATGTGCTCAAAAATCTTCTTGACAAGATACCTTTGATTTTAAGACACATAGGCACTCTTGTGGTAGTTATGATAGGCTGGGTATTCTTCTCAAGTGAGAATATGAGTCAGGCAACTGATTTCATCGGTGCCCTTACAGGTTTCGGCAATGGCAGCTTTGCAGATTCACAGGCAATGTACCTTTTAAATGAAAATCTCTTCCCGATTTTTGCCATGGGACTTAGTGCGGCAGGTGTTTTTGAAATGATATCTACCCGTGAAGAGACCAGAATATACAAGTCTCTCAAGTGTGCCGTATATCTTGTGATTTTCATGCTGTGTATCGCGTACCTTGTGAGCGAAACCTACAACCCGTTCTTATATTTCAGATTCTAACTTAGGAGGATAATGATGAATACAGATGATAAAGATATCCTCCTCGAAAATACGCAGGAAGATAACGAAGAATTCTACGACTTCAGATATAACAGTCTCAAGAAAAAAGGTGCGTTTATAAGTCTTATTATGATATGGCTTTTCTGCCTTATTATCTTTGGCGTTACGGGACTGCATCTCATTACACAGGACAGCAAGTTTTCAGAAAGCGAAAACAGAGTCCTCAATGAGTTCCCGAAGCTTTCTTTTGCCACTATTGCAGACGGCAGCTTTATGAGTGATTTTGAAGCGTATCTCACTGATCAGTTTCCTTTCAGAGACGGTATAATATCCCTTAAGACCCTCACTGACAGAATTGTGGGCAAAAACGAGGAAAACGGAGTTTATATCGGCAAAAACGGTTATCTTTTCGATTCTCAGACACCCCTTGACAATAAGCATATCAAAGAAATAGGTAAGGCGGTTCTGAAGTTTAAAGAAAAACACAAAGACCTGGAAACTGCTTTTGTCCTTGTGCCAAACTCAACTTATGTCTATTCTGAATACTTGCCTGATTATCTTGAACTGCCTGACCAAAGATGGCTTATCAGAGATGTGCATAAACAGATGAATGACGACAGTATACTCTGGCCTGCGGCTTCAAAGATACTGAGGAAAAACGCTTCAGAGTCTCAGCTTTACTATAAGACAGACCACCACTGGACAACGAGGGGAGCATATCTGCTTTTCAAAGAAATATGCCTTTCCTGGGGATTGGATAAGTCTGAAAAATCCATAGATAAAAAGTTCAGCTTTTATGAGGTGTCAAATACTTTTGAGGGCACCCTTGCCTCAACATCCGGGGTGCACGACACTACGGATACCGTTGAAATATGTGTGCCGAAAAAATCGGAAGGCACCTATGTGGTAAACTTCGAGTCCTCAGGCGAAAAAACAGCGTCACTGTTTTTTAAGGATAAGCTTCAGCAGAAGAATCACTACGAGATTTTTATGGGCGGAAACTATGATAAGGTTATTATTTCCACTGTTGCATCCTCAGGAAGATCCCTCCTTCTTATTAAGGACTCTTATGCAAACTGTATGATTCCTATGCTCACACCTTATTTCAGCAGGATAGTAGTAATCGATCCCAGATATCTTACGGACAGTCTCGACAGCATTATAAAAGAAAACGATTTCAGCCACGTTATGTATTTATATAACATCAATACTTTACTTGAGGACAATTCCTTGGTACCCTGCCTTGAAAGCTGAGTGCTTTCGCTTTCGGATATTGTAGCTTTATAAAAAGCCTCAGCAATCAACAGGTTGCTGAGGCTTATTTTGTGTATAAATATTTTAATTTTCAGCGTGATTTAAAATACGCTGTGCTTCATAAGTGCCGTCGTCATTAAGCAGAAGAACGGTGCAACCCTGAATCCATTCGCTTTCGGGTGAATCAAAGCCGGTTTTCATATTGTATGAGCTGTAACCGGAAGACTGTATATAACTCAGAAGTATTCCTTCATGCATAAAACCGAAATCGTTTATATGGTCATGTCCGTAATAAACAGCCTGTGTACTTCCTTTTTCTTTAAATGCATCGAAAAGACCTGAATCAAAGCCAGACGGCCACAAATCTTCCCTTTTTGCACCGTAAAGGAACTTGTCTTCATCGGCATTGTATATCTGACAGGGCGGTATATGTATTACGGTGATTGATTTGAATTTACCGTATTCGCTTTCAATTACATCGTGTTTATCTTTATACCACTGAACCTGGGATTCTTTTACACCGTCATAGTGCGAAGCGTTTTCATCCACATTATATTTTTCTCTTATCTCATCACTTATATAGTTGCCTGTGTCCATAAAGAACAAGACTTCTTTAAGACTGCCGTCACTGTTGAGAATGTTTATGGTGTAGTTACCGTAGCCGTCAATATCTTCTTTGCCGGGTTTCATAAGACAGTGTTCATACGAAGAGTAGGTTTCTACAATTTTCTTTCTTGAATAGGTCATAATCCCTTCACCGTCATGGTTGCCGAGAACGGCACACCAATAAACGCCGGTTTTTTCTAAAAGCTCCGGAAACTGTTTTGTTCTTGTAATACTGAATGCTGAAGAAATATTATCTCCGCCAAAAACAACAAGATCCGGTTTTTCTTCGGTGATGTTTTTGATTACGTAAGATACAGCCTGTTTGTCGGTTTCCTTACTGCCGTTAAAATGAGTGTCGGTGAACATCATCACTTTGAACTCACCGTCACCGTTCTTTTTTACAGTAATGCTGTCGGTATCCTCAGACACTATCTCAAGTGTGCTGCCGACATTTGGTATCGACTCCATATCGTAAGAGAGTCCAAGCAGTCTGTCAGCCACAAAAAAAGCACATACAGTTACTAAAGCCGCTGCCACAGCTAATGCAACGATAATGGTTATTACTTTTTTCTTCTTATTCATATAAAACACTCCTTTTTTCTTCATTATAACACATGTAAAGCCCGATATCAAGCTGGATTTTCAGTTTTGTTATTTCTCTTGATTTGGTTCTTATTTAGTGGTATAATTTAAATATATTAAAAACAAGATAAGGAAAAGGGGTAAACAAAATGAAAACTATACTTTTTCAGGGTGACTCAATAACCGATTGCGGCAGAGTACGTGAAGACAACCCGAAAACCATAATGAAATTCTACTACAAAGCGGCAAAGCGGACTCCTTTAGGTAACGGATATCCTGCTCTTGTGACAGAAGAACTCAGCAGAGTAAATCCGGGTGAATACTCCTTTATCAACAAAGGCGTCAGCGGAGACAGAATCCCCGATGTGTATGCGAGAATTGTCAGAGACATTATTGAAATTAAACCCGACTATATGAGCCTTCTGATAGGTGTAAATGATGTTTGGCACGGTATTGATTGGGGCAACAGTACGGGTATAAAAAGATTTGAGAAGGTATATAATATACTTCTCGAAGAATTAAAAGAAGAGCTTCCCGAAACAAAGTTTATGATTCTCGAGCCATTTGTTCTCGAAGGACCTGCAACGGTCGACAGAAAAGATCAGCCGGGCAGATATAAAAAATTCAGAAGCGGTGTTGAAGAACACGCAGCAATAGCAAAAATGCTCGCTGACAGACATAGTATAAAGTTCATCCCGCTTCAGAGCATTCTTGACGAAGCGGCTAAGAAAGTGCCTGCAACGGACTTGCTGTCCGACGGTGTTCACCCTACCGCCAAGGGCCACGAGCTTATCAAAAGAGAGTGGATAAAGGCTTTTAAGGAGCTGTAATTGTTCAGGATAAAAATCAAGTGCTGACTGTAATTGATACGGTCAGCACTTTTAAGTTGTTACCAGTTATATGTTACTTTTTCGCCGTCAATTTCCCATTCCGACGGTGTTTTGCTTTCGAAAATATCAAGAGGTCTTATGCTGTGACTTTCGTTAAACGCACGGTACGCCTTATTGATATCTGTTCTTTTCTCTTGGTCTATTTCATCGGAGCAGGAAATGAAAAGGGGAGTATTACTGTAAGAGAGAAGATGGAGCCACTGCTTGTTTTTCTCCCAAGGGATTTTTTTCTTAAGTATGCCGACACAGTCTGCGTCGCACATATAAAAGGCTTCATTCTGAGCAAGACGGAAAGCTAAAGTATTGACACCCATTTTCTTTGTTCTTTCCCATTCAACTCCGCTTGTATCGTCGCCGGTTCTGTAGATGTGCACAAGTCCGGCAGAAAGATGCGAAATAGTATTGCAGCCGATTATGAGCATATCACCGGCTGCCTCTTTAATGAGGCGGTAAAAGTCAAGAACAATTTCGGCGTTAGTTTTAGTTTTGTCATAAAAATGCCAACCGTCAACTTTTGTTATGGTTTCTTCAAGGTCTTTGCCGTAGTCGCCAAAAAGATCAGCAGTTGTAAAATCGTGTTTGATAAGCTCATATCCCCAGCCTCTGATTCTTTCAATATCGGCTCTGATGTATTTTTGTACCTCAGGATGAGTGGGATCAAGATAGTATCTCTTTTTGCCTCTCAAGATTCTCATATCCTTTCGGATTGCTTTGTCCTTATTGCGAAGAAGTCTTACCCATATACCCGGTCTTACACCTGCACTTTTTATTTCATCGGCAAGCTTTGCCATATCCTTAAACTTTCTGTTTGGGTACCATGGTCCGCAGCAGGAGTGCTTCTGCCAGCAGTCATCAATAACCTCAAAAGGTTTGTTGCCGATACCCTTTGCAAGTTCAGCCTGAAGAATTGCATCAGACATAATTTGCTTGTAACTGCTCTTTCCGTAGGCATAGTACCAGTTGTTACCACCGTAAACTCTCTCTTTTGGAAGAAGGGGATTGTCGCAAAGCTTTTTACAGTATTCCTTAAGACAGGCGAACACATCACCGCTGTCATATTTCTCATAAACAAAAGTTGCAAGATGAACCTTTCTGCCACCCAGGTGCACGCCGTTTCCGCCGTTTCTGCAGTCGACAAGAGCTGTGATTCCTTTCGTATCGTATCTGAAGCTTACAAAAGAGTTAGCACCTGTTTTTACGCCGAAGCAGAAGCTCTCTTTTTTATCCGTTGAAATGAAATACCAAGGCATATATCGGTTGTTGTCAGAGAGCCGGAGAAATTCAAGATTGCCGTAGCTTCTTTCCCAGGCATCGCCGAGTACAAGCTGCTCTGAGTCAGTTTCGAAAGCCCAATGAAGCTCGATAAACTTAGGCTTGTCCTTTGTGGCACTTATGTATAAATCCAACTGTTTGCCGTTAAGCTTGGTTTCTGAAAGAGAATCACATGCAGATCCTTCACAGATTATTTTTGCTGTAAATCTGCTTATATCAAAATTCATAAGAACACCTCATTTATAAAATAGTAAACAGTATTTCCTGATTATTATGATAGCATTTTTATAACACTTTGTAAATAAATATGAAAAAAACAATTTACAATTTTTAAGATATATGATAGACTTGAAATACAGATAAACTGTATTATTCTATGAAAGAAGGAAAAAACATGGACATTTCAACAGTACTCATTTATCTCAAAGACCTCCTTGCAACGATTATGATTCTTCTGACAATGATGTCGCCTGCATTCGGCGGCGACGGCGCAAAGTATCAGGCTGAAAACCCCGATGAGCTCGTAATGAGTTTCTCAGCAGTTTCTGATATTCATGTGGAAACAAACAATCCCAAGTCATTCGAAGCTTTCTACAACCTTCTTGAAGGCATAAAGGCCGGCGAAGATAACGATGCCGTTTTCTATCTTGGCGATAACGTTATGAACGGTCAGCTTCTTGAAGACATCTTCTTCTATGCCGGTGTACGCTCTGTAAAGCCCTCTGACAACAACTTTGTTGTTATGGGCAACCACGACATCGGTAACGGTGAGGGCGATTATGATAACTTCAATCAGAACTTCCATACATTCAATAAGTACGTGCTCGGAAACGATGTCGGTAAGGGCTATTACTACAGAGTCATCAACGGCTGCTATATGATAGTTCTCGCTTCAGAAGATCTCACAGTAAACACCTGCATTATGAGTCAGCAGCAGCTTGATTGGCTCAAGGGTATCCTCGACGAAGCTGAGTCAAAGAATGCTCCCATTTTCGTTTTCAACCATCATCCTCTTTACTACCTCGAAGGCGTACCGAGCGATTCGCTTGCTAACCTTCTCAGCGGTTATGACAAGCTTCTTTACATTCACGGACATATCCACGATCACCTCGGTACAGACAATTTCAAAGTACAGGGCGGAGTAAACACAATCAATCTTTCCCGTTCAACTGAGATTGTTGACTACGAACCCGGTGACGGTATCGTTGTTGAGGTTTATGAAGACGAAGTTCTTGTAAGAGGCAGAAACTTTATCACAGGTGAATGGATCGAGGGACTCGAATACAGATATCCTCTTGGCTAAATGATAAAAAACTTTGGGGTAACACCAAACGCGACACCACATAAGGCAGTATTTCTTTAAAAAGTGAAATAGCATCACAATAACGCGTTAAAAACCACCGATATGCGTCAGCATTATCGGTGGTTTTCGCCTTTTCTTGTAACACTATTTCGCTTTTTAAAGTGCTTCGCAGTTTCGTAAGAACTAAAAATTTCTTGTATTGAAGCCGCAAAACGCAGCAAGGCTGCCGCCTTGCGAGGCTTTTGGCAATAATACAGGGAATTTTGTTCGAGAAACAATTACTGCCTTATGTGGTGTCGGCGAAAGTATCTGCCTTGAATTTTTAATCATCATATTCTACAGGAGGGTTGGGATCGTTTTCAGCTGTTATGATTTCGCCTTTTTCATTCCAGCTTACTTCATCAGCATAGTAATAGAGATTGCCCTCTTCGTCGATGTAGCTGTCCTCGTAATATCTATAGTCCTGATCTTCGAAAAGGTCTTCAAGTTCATATTCAGCTTCGTAGTCATAATCCGAATCGTCCCAGCAAATAATCATATCCTCATCGTAATAGAAATATCCGTCCGCGTCTACATAGCAGTTGTAGGCTTCGTAGTTATTTCCCTCTTCATCAACATAGAAGTTATCTTCATAAGTACCGAGATACTCGTCTTCGATTTCTTTGTTGGTATAAGTATAAGCCTTACCGTCTTCATCATAAATGATTACAGCATAAGGATCAGTATAGGTGTTACCCTCTTTGTCGTAATAAACAGTCTCGCCGTTTTCATTTTCAAAGCCTATTCTGTTGCTTAAATTATTATCAAATCCCATCATATCCATAGTCTGATTAACTACTGTGCCTACAAGAACGGCTATAGCTACAACAAATGCTACAGTAACAATCCAGAAAAATATACCAAAAATCTTACCGAGCTTTTTCTTCTTCATTCTCTGAGGGTCATCGAGTTCAGGCAAGCCGATAAGGCAGCGTGAACACATAGTAAAGGTTTCCGGGTACTTATCACCGCACTGAGCGCAGACCTTGGTGTTTTCGTGGCGGAACTTCTTACTCTTTACTGCAAAAGCAATAGCTGTAGGCAGTGAGAAAAAGAAGCCCAATATGTACCAGGAAACAGAGAGATCGTGGTTTTTATACTTAGCTGTGTAGTTCATATAAAGTATGACAAAAACAACGGCAAGAACATTGAGAATGGAAATTATAGGACTGAAGATTGCCACATTCTCCATCATATATTCCATAAAATATAATTCATCCATTTGAAAATTCTCCTTTTTCTGACAGTATTCTGTCTTTGTGAGTTTAATATATCACAACACGGTTTCCGCAGTCAATACGGTTTACTTTTATTTCACAGGAAGTTATTTCCTTATACATATACTTGCCTTATTTTAAAAAAGCTTATCGATTTGTGACCGATAAGCTTAAATTAATAACAAAATTTATTCAAAAAGCGGAGTTGAAAAATATCTTTCCGCTGTGTCGGGAAGTATTGTGACTACTGTTTTACCCTTACCGAGCTTTTTAGCAAGTCTAAGTGCCGCCGCAACATTTGTACCGCTGCTGATACCGCACATCATACCTTCTTTTACCGCAAGCTCTTTGGCTGTTTTGAGTGCTTCTTCGTCTGAAATCACACAGACTTCGTCGTAGATTTCCGTATTGAGGTTGTGAGGAATGAGACCGTCACCAATACCCATCTGTATATGAGTACCGATAGCACCGCCTGAGAGGATAGCGGCATTTTTTGGTTCTACCGCCCATATTGTCATATCAGGGTTAGCCGCCTTTAGAGTTTCGCCGATACCTGTAATTGTGCCGCCTGTACCTATGCCTGAACAAAAGCCGTTGATAGGCTTATTCACCTGAGCGAGTATCTCTTTGCCTGTTTCCTCACGCTGAACGGCAGGGTTAGCAGGATTTTCAAACTGCTGAGGCACAAACACATTGGGGTCTTCATCTTTCATTTTAAGTGCAAGCTTCAGACATTCCTCAATACAAAGACCGATATTGCCCTTATCGGGTACAAGAATAACCTCAGCTCCGTAATGCTCAACGAGCTTTCTTCTCTCTTCGCTTACGGAATCGGGCATAATAATTTTAACCTTATAGCCCTTAACTGCACCGACGAGAGAAATACCTATACCCTGGTTACCGCTTGTGGGCTCAACTATAATGGTATCAGGACCCAAGAGACCTTTTTTCTCAGCATCTAAAATCATATTATACGCTGTACGGGTCTTTATTGAGCCTCCCACATTGAGACCCTCAAACTTGACAAGTATCTCTGCATCATCGGGCGATGTCATATTGCGAAGTCTGATAACAGGGGTATTACCCATAGCTTCTAAAATATTACTGCAAATCATATATATACCTTTCTATGTAAATCTGTCAAAATCTGTCAAACAAAAATCCCGAGTATTATATCATATTCAAAAAGCGTTTTCAATGTGTAAAAGAAATATATTTCACATGAGCCGAAATTTTTAGGGTACGCGATTAAGTTTGCCACAGGGTGAAAGTATTTCCCCACCGAAAAAATATAAAATAATTCATAAAATCTATTGACATTTACCTTAAGTTAAAATGTAATATAAGTGTACCGAAACACAAAAGGAGGTACGCTTTATGAAAATCAAAGACGTAATAGAAAAAACCGACCTTACAGACCGCGCCATAAGATTATATATTGAAAACGGTCTTGTATCACCCTCATGCAACGAAAACTATGCAGGACGAAAAAATATCGACTTTTCCGAAGGTGATGTCGAGTCACTTAAAAATATTGCAACCCTTCGCAAGGCGGGCTTTTCGATAGCTGAGATAAAGCTTTTAAAGCTCGGCGATGTACCCTGCCGAAAAACCTTAGAGGAGTTTATTGAGAAAACCACTCAGCGAATTGAAAGTGACAAAGCCGTTTTGGAGAAGCTTGAAGCTGTAGTAACATCTGAAGAATTAACTATGGAAACTATCTGTGAGAGCCTTAATGCTGTGACAGAGACAAAAGCTGTACCCGCAGAAGATACAACAATGACTAAGGCCGAAAGAATATGGTGCTTCATATCCCGTACTGCTTCTGTAGCGGGAATTATATACTTTTTCTTAGCCGTCATTCTTCAGCTTTTTGAATTATTCTCACTGTACCCTATGCGTTATCCGGTTTTAGAGGCCCCTTTTTATGTAAAATGGTGTCTGATGTTTTACATCTTAGGAGTTTCTCTGTTCCTGCTATATAGCAATAAACTGCCTAAGCTTTCTCTGTCACTAAAAGTAAAAGAAAGTGCTATATCCCTGAATCTTAATAAAATTGTTACTGTAGTACTTTTCACAATTCTTATTCCCGTTTGCTTCTTTTCCTATATTTATAACTTGGGCACACTTTTCACCCCTGATATGCACTCGGAAACAACAGACCTCAAGAACTATCTTAAAATTGATAAGAGAATTGATAAGTTTTCCGATGAAATATATGAGTTTTTCCCGAAAGAGGTTGAAACCATAGAAAAAGACTTTGAAATTTTCGGCAAAAAGCTTTTCAGCTATAAGGACTATTCCGGTGATTATAAATATTTTTACAGATACCGGTTGGTTGTAAGCAATGACAAAGATCTTACCGTTGTTCTTTGCAGAAGCTTACTGCCGAGAGAATTTAAAGAAGAAGTCGAAAAGTATAGTAAAATGAGACCAACAGGATGCGAAAACATCACTATCAAACAGCAACGCGGCTGGACTCTCATCTACTACTGTGACGCGGGAGAAAGCCCCAACGATTACTACGGAGAGTATATGTATAAAATTTTTGCCTACAACGATTACGGTCAGGTACGCTATATTATGGAGTATAATGCCGGCTCGCCTGTCGGATATTACACAATTCCCCATCATATAAATATGCATTGGTAAATGCAAGGAGGTGCGTTATATGAAAATCAAAGAGGTAATAGAAAAAACAGATCTTACAGACCGCGCCATCAGATTATATATTGAAAACGGTCTTGTATCACCCTCATGCAATGAAAGCTATGCGGGGCGAAAAAATATCGACTTTTCCGAAGGTGATGTCGAGTCACTTAAAAATATTGCAACCCTTCGCAAGGCAGGCTTTTCGATAGCTGAGATAAAGCTTTTAAAGCTCGGCGATGTACCCTGCCGAAAGACCTTAGAGGAGTTTATGGAGAAAACCTCACAGAAAATTGAAAGTGATAAAGCCGTTATTGAAAAACTCGAAGCTGTAGTCACATCCGAAGAATTAACTATGGAAACTATCTGCGAGAGTCTCAATGCTGTGACAGAGGAAAAGGACATACCAACAGAGGATACGCAGGTAAGTATGATAACAAAAATTACGCGTATGGTGTTTTTAACTGTAGGTTCTTTATCTTTATTGGCGGATATTCTTCTTGCACTTCAAATTTATCATTATGAAATCAAAGGCTGGATGCACTATCTTTATCCTACATACACATTCCCCGAATGGATTATTCTGTTGTTGCCTTTAGTGCCCTTAGTTCTCGCACTATATCTCATCTTTACCTATCGTAAAATACCGTTTTTAACAAAGAAAAAGCAGATAATCAAAACTGTCATTTCAGTTGCTTTAGCAGCATTACTTGTCTGGTTTACCGTTTATGACTCTCTTTATGTATGGATTTTATCTCTTGATGATTACCCCGGCGTGGTTGTATCCGAAACTGACGACTTTGAAAACTATATGAACTTTGACTCTGAACAGGCAGAAATAACCTTAGCTGAATTTCTCCCCAAAGAAGTATCAATAACCGATGTAAAAGCGTATAAATACAGTTATCAGGAATATGGAATCAGCCACGAACCTCCCGACACTACTGTTTTTCTTGAACTTGAGCTTAACGAAAAAGAATTCAATGAAATTGTTGAAAAATATAAGGCTTTCAGACCTGCTGACAGCACTTACGAGCCCGACGAGTTTAACAGCACTTATTGGACAATCATATTCTATAGAGAAAATGACGAGCACTCCCCCTCTAATTATGCTCCTGTTTTTGCCTATAATAAATATAGTAACAGAGTAAGATTCATCTGTGAATACGGCAGAATTTCCACCAAAGGTTACAATAAAAAATTCTCAGATATTTGTTATTGGTAAAATCAAAGCTCTCAGTCTTAACTGAGAGCTTTATCTTTTATGCGAAGTATCTGATGAGATAAAGAATTACCATATGTACGGGATAGAAAGCATAGAAGCCGTACTGTAACGCCTTATTGGATACGCCTTTTCTTCCGCCGTAAAGCCATATGGGAATAAGTGCAAATACCGCAAATGCCTGAGTGGGTATCTCAACATAGTTGCCGAAAATCTCTGTAGGTATGACCTGACCCTCAAAGAATATGATATTGATACACACCATACCGATAAGCTGACAAAGCCAGGCAAAAGGGAAATCTCTGAAAATATAGAACATCACCACTGTCAGCATACCAAGGAAGCCGTAATCCACAAAACCTAAAACCGAACCTATAACTATCAGCAACAGCCACAGTACCGACAAAGCGATATCTTTAGGTCTGTGGTTTTTCTTAAGATTATCAATAACCTTGATAGCCATAAGACCAAGCAGCAATGTAAAAAGCACATTCTGATGATATGGATTAAACCATCGGCTCGAATAAAAAAGATTAAACGGCAGCTCCGATATAAGAGCAAAGGCCAAAAGCCTCAGTGCATACTTCTTGAAATTTTTCGTATGTACAAAGCCCTCAGCTATCTGAAATGCGAAGATGGGAAAAGCTAATCTTCCCACATAAGTCATCCAGTTACCAAAGGACATATACGTCGCCCACACGTGGTCGCTTATCATAAATAAAACTGCAAGTAATCTCAACATATTCGACGTAAGGCCGCCAAAAGGATGCTTTATAAGCGGACTGTTTTTCGGGAGTTTTGAAATTGTATTTTTCATAATTATCTTTCTCCTTTTATATTCTGAGACCATTATATCACTAAATCTGCTTTGGCACAACAAAAAAAAACAGCCCTGAGGCTGCAAAACTTCCTATAAATTGAAATAACCCCCGAGGACCGATGTTTCTTCACACATCTTTTTATGGTCCGGGGGGTTACTTCTGTTCTGACTTATTATCTAACATCATTTGGTCAACCTCTACTTTCTACAGAATTCGCAGTCTTCATTTTACTTTTTGTTTTGCATTATATTTTTTACTATTCTTTCTTTTATTATTTTTTATGCAAAACTTTTATTCTGAAGACTTTTGGTTTTTACCTGTACATTGGTATCACCTTTCCCTTTCTGTGATTATAATATACCATAAAGTTTTCCACATTTCAATATCTTTTTTGTACAAAATTACATATATTGTTTTTATACAAAAGGTAGAAAAGTACTTTATATCACTAAAATTCATTGACAAAGGGATTTTATTTTTGATATAATAGATATGTTGAGGCTCTCGGAAACACTCCGGGAGCCTCTGTTTTTTATGCTTTTGCTTTTTTGTCAGGGATAAAGAATATAAACACCAGTGAGCTTAAAAGCAGCATCATCGGATAGTATAGATTGGAAATTATCTGGAATGAAGAAAGCTCCAATCCCATAGTGTGCACCACTGAAAGGGCTACCAGTATCTGTGCGCCGTAAGGCAACACACCTTGGAATATGCAGGAGAATGTGTCAAGTATTGACGCAGTCTTTTTTGCAGGTATATCAAAATCCTTTGCCATTTCGCTTGCAATGGGGTTAGCCATAACTATTGCAACTGTGTTGTTGGCTGTAGCAATATCCATAATACCAACTAAAAGACCGATACCAAGCTGCCCGCTTCTCTTACCCTTGAATACACGGCGGATACCGCTGAGCAACGCTTCAAAACCACCGTTGAATCTGATAAGAGCACAAAGTGCAGCAACAAGAATTGCTACCATTGATGTTTCAAACATACCCGATGCACCGCTGCCCATACTTGCAAGAAGGTCAGGGAAGTTAACAGCACCGGTTGCGAGCATAATAACACTGCCGGATACTATGCCGATAACAAGGGTAACAAATACATTAATACCTATAATACCGCTGAGAAGTACAAGAACATAAGGTATAATCTGAATCATATCGTATTCTTTGCTGATAGAATCTGAAATCTCAGTGCCGAAGGAAAGAGCAATAATTATACCAAGGGTAACAATAGCCGCCGGTACAACAACAGCAAAGTTTGTGCGGAATTTATCTTTCATCTCACAGCCCTGACCGTTGCAAGCGGCAATAGTGGTATCGGAAATAAAGGAAAGATTATCACCGAACATTGCACCGCCTACAACCGTACCGATGCAAAGAGCAAGAGGAAAACCTGAGCCTTCGGAAATCGCAACTGCAATGGGCGCAATCAGGGTGATGGTACCAACAGAAGTACCCATAGCCGTTGAAACAAAGCAGCTGACTATAAACAGTACAACAACGGCAAAACGTGCAGGGGTAACCGAAAGCATAAAGTAAGCGACACTCTCAGCTGAGCTTCTGCCCACAACACCAACAAAGATACCGGCAAGCATAAAGATCAGCAGCATAGTAATTATGTTTTTGTCGCCGACACCCTGACCCATTATCTCAAATTTTTTGTCAAGCTTCTCACCCTTAGTCTGAAGTACCGCAACAAGCAGAGCAAGCAGGAAAGCCACCACAACAGGCACACTGTAAAATCCCATTGGAATTTTCATCACATACTCGAAAACAATGCCCAAGGTAAGATAAAAGGCTATGAACACCCCGATAGGGATCAAAGCAAGTGCATTGGATTTTTTCATTATAACACTCTCATTTCATTTATATTCGGCGAAGTTGCCACTGATTAGAGATTATATCATACTTTCTATGAAAATACAATGGTTAGTTTTTTTGGTACGCGGGCAAGTCAGGCGGTGAAGAGAAGGAAAATCCCGCCAGGCTTGGCAGTAAAAATTTTTTATATCGTTAAGCTATTCAATACCTATTGAAAAAAGTTCTCATTTGTTTTATAATATAGAAAAAGGAGGAATTAAAATGAGAAAAACTATATCTCTTATCTTAAGCGTGATTATCCTTGTAGCCTGTTTCACTTCATCGGCATACGCCGAAAATCAAGATAAAAAAGCAACTCTGAAGTTTAACGATGACGGAAAGTTTACCATTCTGAACATAAGTGATATTCAGGACGGATACCCTTTGAACTCTCTTACAAAAGATTACATCGAAAAAACCGTTGACAAAGTAAATCCCGACCTTATTGTTCTTACAGGAGACAATATTTCGGGGTATGATGTTCCCGAGGAAGAGGATGCGGAAAATGCCATAAGAGCGTTTATGGATATCTTTGAAGAAAGAAACATCAAGGTTGCCGCTGTTTTCGGAAATCACGATGACGAGGAAACAAAATCAACCAAGGAGCATCAGCTGTCCGTATATGAAAGCTACGACTGTTACGTGGGTAAAAAAGGCTTCTGTGTAGCAGACAGAGTCGGCACTTACAATCTACCCATTATGAAAAGTGACGGCAGTGGGTACGGCTTCAACCTCTGGCTCACCGATTCGGGTACATACAACACTGAAAACGATTATGGCGGATATGCCTGCGTTTACAAAGAGCAGATCGAGTGGTACAAAGAAACTGCTGCACAGCTTAAAGACGAAAACGGCGGTAAGGTTGTTCCCTCAATAAATTTCCAGCATATTATAGTACCTGAGATTTATGACGCATTAGAAGAGATTAATTTTGTAAGACTCGGCTGTGTAATAAGACAAAAGAATCCCCTTAATGATAAAACAAGATTTTATGTGCTTCCCGACAGTGCAAAAGGACAGCTCAGAGAATATCCTTGTCCGCCTTATTACAACAACGGACAGTTTGATGCAATGCTCGAGACGGGAGACGTTCTTGCTACCGTAAGCGGTCATGACCACGAAAACTCCTTCGAAATTGATTACAAGGGTATAAAAATCATCAACACACCCACCATAGGCTTTAACGCTTACAACGATATAAATATAGGCTCAAGAGTTTTTGTAATTGATGAAAAGGAGCCTGAAAGCTTTGAAACCTACTGCCTTACATATTCTGATGTGTTTACCGATATAGACAAGCTTTACGAAGCGCGTATTCTTTATAATATAGATACGACAGATTGGTTCACAAAACTCGTCAGTCTTGTGAGAATAGCGATAGCTGACGGTATGGGTTTAAAGGAGTTCGCAGACAGCGTTGTAAGAATTTTCAAAGAGATACAGTTATTCTGATATAAGCAAAACCGCAAGTCTAACGTGCTTGCGGTTGTTTTATCTCGTTTGTTTGGTACGCGGGGAAGTTGGGCGGTAACGATGGGTCATATTCCGCCGAGGGGATCCGACTTTGAACACCAAGAGAATACTTAACTAACAAGCATTCAGATATTGTGTCTTGTTATTTTTATATATTCAGACGGAGTCATTTTATAAAATCTTTTAAACACTGTTACAAAATATGCCTGTGATGAAAATCCGGCTTCAACACATATTTCTTTTGCAGTCTTTTCTTTGAGAAGTAGGATTTTAGCTTTTTCAAGTTTTTGTCTCAAAATATATGTGCTAAGATTTTCGCCTATTTCTTTCTTGAATATCTGGGATAAATAATCCGCTGAAATTCCGCAATAGTCAGCAACAGAAGAAACGCTGATTTTTTGAGAAAGATTTTCATTAATATATTTTATGCAGTTTCTAATATGCGGAGAAAATTCAGGTTGTTTCTTATTCTTTTTTACATCTTCAGTAAGCTTTATAATTTCAACTCCTGTGCACTGCAATATTTCATCTTTGTTTGTAAGTTTGTCAACTGTTTTCATTACTCTGTCAGAAAATTCATAAGCCTTCTTTTCACTAAGTCCGCCTTGAATAGCATAGCGAGTTGCGAGAGTAATTATACTTAAAGCCATATACTTATATTGCGTTAATTCATCGTCAGACATTCTACCCATAATAATGAGAGAATCTAAATTTTTAATCTGCGTTATCAGTGATTCGATATCACCTTGCTGAATACAAGAAAGCAACCTGATTTCAGCACTGTAAGGTGTTGGTTTTTCATCAAGGGCATTTTTTCGCTCGATTGTTTTAACCGTTACAAGTTCGCCTATATTCATCAAATCACATCTTTTCTTTTAGCTTTTTAATTTCTTTTTTCAGTCGGGCAAAATTCAAGTCTTCCCAAAGCGGTACAATATGACCACCTTTAAGTCTCATTGATGCTTCAAGCATAGCACCGTAATAAGCAACTCTGAAATCAGTAAATTCAGATAGTTCGCATTTTCTTTTGTATGTTTCATACAGCCCGTATGCATCGCCCCACATATTACGAAGCTGAAACAAATCGTATTCTCTGTCTGCCCACATACTTCCGCAGGGATCTATGAAGGCAATAAGCTTCAAAGTTTTAAGGTCTGCCATTATGTTCATTATGTTAAGGTCAGCATGGATAAGCACGGGTGTGATATTCTCTTGTGGCAATTTGTTAAAAAGTTCTGTTGCTTCAAAAAGCAGCTTCATTTTTATCTTGCTGAACTTTCCGTTATCGGATAATTCTTTCAACGCTTTGAGCCAAGGCTCTTGCCTTTCGTTTTTATAATATTCATGCCAACTGTCATAGATAGGATTAGATAAAGAACCAAACTTGTCATTTGTAACACTGTGCCACTCAAGCATACCTGAAATAACCTCATCAGCAAACCTCTGCTTCTGACTTTTACTCTTTAATAAAAACGCAGGGTTCAATACATTCTGGCCCTCAACAAAGCTCATTGCCAAAATTGCGGTATCATCATCTTCATATGTAAAAAGCACTTCAGGCATTTTAACTCTTGTATGCTCGGACAAGAATTTAAGTTGCTGAGATTCTTCGTGTTGCATTTCATGAAGCTTATATCCCTTAACGGCAATAATTTCGCCGTCAGAAAGAACAGTTTTATAAACCCTGCCGTAACTTCCTCCGCCGATAAACTTGAAGCTAACAACTTTTTTATTAAGTTTTTCAAAAATAATATTCGGTAAGACTGACAATAAATGCTTGTCACTATTATCAAGAATTTTCATAATATATCCTCCTTATGCTTATTAGTTTACCACCTAACTTTCTAATTTAAATATTATCATAAGATTATTTTAAATTCAACAATTACCAATTTTTCATATCTGCAAATCAAAACAATCAAGGAAAAACGATATTAATTTTCAAATTTAAAGAACAAAAAGAAAACGACCACTCATTGAGTAGTCGTTTCTTTTTGGCGCCTCAAACAGGACTCGAACCTGTGACACCCACGTGTTTAGTGCTCAGAAGGAGCAAGCAATTGTCGGTCAAAAACATAGTCGTCTCACTCGCTTGGAGCGCTTCGTGATACTCCTTGTTTTTTCCTGTTCAGAG
>JAZSMR010000064.1:0-11628 GCA_045535965.1 Acutalibacteraceae bacterium | reverse complement strand
AACCTTCAGAACAATCAGGGTACAGATACATTCGGTACAAGATTCCAGGCAAGAAATCCCCTTTCGGGCATGCTTGACGGCCCGATTGTTCCGATTGACTTTGCAAAAATCGCTGAAGGCTACGGCTGCAAGAGCTACACGGTAACAAGTGTTTCAGAGCTTCGTGATGCTATCAACGATTCAAAAGAACAGACCGTTCCCTGCCTTTTCGACATCAAGGTTGTTCACGGCAGTATGAGCGACGGTTATGACGCTTGGTGGAGAGTCGGCGTTGCCGAGGTTTCAACCAGCGAAAGAGTTCAGGCTGCATACGAAGATATGCAGGAAAACATTGCAAAAGCCAGACTTTATTAATATAAACGGAGGAATTTAATATGCTTAACAAAGACAAGGTAAGCCTTGCGATAGCTCCCATCGCTTGGACAAATGACGACCTTCCCGATCTCGGTGCGGAAAATACATTTGAGCAGTGCGTAAGCGAAATGGCTCTGAGCGGTTTCAAAGGCAGTGAAATCGGTAACAAATATCCCAAAGATGTTGAAACTCTCAAGCATAAGCTCGACGTAAGAGGTATGAGAATCTGTAACGCATGGTTCTCCTCACTTCTTCTTTCAGAAGGCTATGAAGCTACAATCGAAGCTTTCATCAAGCACAGAGACTTCCTTCACGCTCTGGGTGCAAAGGTTATCGGTGCTTCAGAGCAGGGCAACAGCATTCAGGGTAAGGACGTAAGCATCTTCGGCGAAAAGCCTGTTTACACTGACGAGCAGTGGGAGCTCATTGCTAAAGGCTTCAACGAAATGGGCAGACTCGCTAAGGAAAAGGGCATGTACTTCACAGTTCATCACCACATGGGTACAGGCGTACAGACCGAAGAGGAAATCGACAAGCTTATGGAAATCACAGATCCCGACCTCGTTTATCTTCTCTTTGATACAGGCCACCTTTCATTCAGCGGTGAAGATGTAATCGGCGTTCTTAAGAAGTATGTTCACAGAACAAAGCACGTTCACCTTAAGTCAATCCGTAAGGACATCATTGCTGAGGCTAAGGAAAAGGGCTACAGCTTCCTTGATTCAGTACGAGCAGGCTCATTCACGGTACCCGGCGACGGCGACTTTGATTTCACACCCGTATTTGATATACTTGACGAAGCAGGCTATGAAGGCTGGGTGGTTGTTGAAGCAGAGCAGGATCCCGCTAAGGCTAATCCCTATGAGTACGCTGTTCTTGCAAGAAATTACATCAGAGAAAAGACAGGTCTTTAATCAGTAAATAATCAACTAAAGTTGATATTTAAATAAAAAATTGAAAAGAGGACGATTTTATGAAAAAACTAATTTCATTAATGCTCACACTTATTATGGTGTTTGCAGTTGCTACTTTAGCTGTTGCTGCAAAAGATTACGAACAACCTTTTGACAGAGGTGAACACGGTGTCAGAGAATTCCGTATACCGTCGCTTTACACACTTAATAACGGCTCAGTGCTCGCTATTGCCGATGCTCGTTATGAGCACGGCAGTGACTCACCAAATAATATAGATATTCTTGCAGCCATTTCAAATGACGGCTACACCGATTGGAATTACACCGTGCTCAATCACTTCGATGATTATGCTGACGGTGTAACTGACGTAAACAGTGCATCATTTATTGACTGTGCAACAATCCAGTCATCAACAGGCAGAATCTTTGTTGTGGCTGATGCTCAGCCTGCAGGCTGCGGATATTTACAGTGCGAGCGAGGCTCAGGCTTTATCACTGTTGACGGCGAACGTTGCATGCTTCTCACAGCAGGCGATAACACAGATATGGCAGATATGAAATACTATGTCGGTGCATTTGTCGGCGGTTTTGCTCCCGTGCTTAACAGAGTAGACGGCTCAGCTACAGAATACAGCATCGATGCTGAATATGATCTTTATAAAAACGGTAAGGCTCTTACAATGGCTCAGAAGGGCAGCGAGGGTGTTACAGTTAATCAGAACGTGTTCTATGCTGATGCAGAACTCAGATGCTTCAAAACAACTTATCTCTGGATGAGATACAGCGATGACAACGGTAAGACATGGAGTGCTCCTGTAAATCTTACAGCTCAGGTTAAGACTGACTGGGAATACTTCCTTGGTATTTGCCCCGGTAAGGGCTTTGTTACAACTCTTCCTGACGGTACCGAAAGAATTATCTTTATGGTATATGACAACGGTAATATCGGTTGGAACGCTGTAGAAAATGTAAGCACAATCTACTCGGACGACAACGGCGTAACCTGGAACAGAGGTGCTGAAACTACACCTTTAATTGGCGTTGGTAAAACAAGTGAAAGCCAGATAGTTGATCTCGGCGATGGCGTACTTCGTATGTTTGCTCGTAACAGTGGCACACATGTTGCTTATGCTGACAGCACTGATTACGGTGTAACATGGAGTGATTTTGCTTCCGATTCTAATCTTGTAGCTATGGGCAACTGTATGGTAAGCTTCATTAACACAAGCAAAGTCATTAATGGCAAAAAGGTTGTTCTTGGCTCATTCCCTTCAAATCCTGACAAGAGAGCCGGCGGTGTTATTAAAGTAGGTCTTATTGACGGGACAAAGCCTATCAATTGGATCTCAACCTATAAGCTTACAAAGAGCAATGATTTCTTTGCTTATTCATGTTTAACCGAACTTTCAGACGGCAATTTCGGTATTCTCTATGAAGATGAAGCTTCACACATTCAGTACCTTGTTTTCTCGGTTGATGAAAACGGCAACATCAGTGAAGTGAATGCAAACAACCCTGATACCGAAGAAGAGGCAACTGTACTAACAGGTTGGCAGAAATTTGTTAAAGCTATTAAGGATTTCTTCTATAAGATTGCTAAGTTCCTCGGTTTTGTATAATCAATAAATCATAAAATACCACCCGCAATTGGGTGGTATTTTTACGCTTTTAGGATTGCCTCAGCCACAATCAGGTCGTGGGGATAAGTGATTTTGATATTACTGACGTGTCCTTCAACAAGATGTACGGGATAGCCTTTAAGCAGATAAATCTTACAGCCGTCAGTGAGAATATCTTTTTCTTCGTCGCTGAGGCTCCTGTATAATTCTCTGAGCTTAAGTGCACCGAAGCATTGAGGAGTCTGAGCCTGATAGAGTCTGCTTCTGTCGGGGATACTGTCGATAACCGTGCCTTTTTCACTCTCGAATATAGTATCAACAGCAGGAATAACAGTGCCCGTTGCTCCGTATTCAAGCATAGCATTTATATTGTTATTTATGATTTTCTCAGTTACAAAAGGTCTTACGGCATCGTGGGTAACAAGATATGTTTCCTCGTTGAGACCGTCTGTTTCTTCAATATAGTCGATAGCTTTCATAAGGGTTTTGTTTCTTGTGTCACCGCCGCTGATAACGGTAACATCTGTTTCAGCGAAAATATCCTTGGTGTAATCTACCCATTCATTGGGGCACAGTACAATGACCTTGTCAATTTTTTCGCATCGGCTGAATTTTTCGGCAGTGTGAGCGATAATGCTTTTGCCGCCGATCTCTATATATTGTTTCGGTTTATCAGCACCCATACGGCTGCCTATACCGCCTGCAGCTATAACAGCATAAATCATACCTTCACCTCGTATAGTTTATATGTAAATTATACTATAAAGATTATCTTTGTCAAGGTTAGAATTTTTTAGGAAAAAACTATTGACTTTTCCCTTTTATAGTGATATTATCATTGCAATATCACAAATGCGTTGAAGAAATTATGAATTTTCATTCTATGCTTTCAGAGAGTCAGTGGTTGGTGTGAACTGATACAAGGTGATAATTCAGTCTCATTTCTGAGCAGAGCTGCTGAAGATTAATTTTGTGTAGGCGGTTCCGGATGCCCCGTTATCATGGCTAAAGGCTTGTCAGAGCTTTGAAGAGTGACTGCAAATGCAGTAATCAAGGTGGTACCACGGATAGTATTATTCGTCCTTGAAGTTACACAGGTAACTTCGGGACTTTTTTTATTGCAAGTACCGCGTGATTCAGGTCTGAAATGCAAAAGTGATAAAATATATTTAAGGAGTTTTTGAAATGCAAAAATTATCAATCGCAGACGTAACATTGAAACAGGCAGCTAAATCGGGCTGCTCACTTTCCTTCAGAGAAAAGATTGAAATTGCAAAACTACTCAACAAAATTCACGTATCGGTTATCGAGCTTCCTGCTATTGTTAAAGAAAAGACAGATATGCTTCTTATCAAGTCTATTTCTTCCAGTGTAACTGCAAGCAGTATTATTGCTGTACCCGTTAATCTTAGTGAGGATGACGTAGAAAGAGTCGCTCAGGCGCTTTCAGCTGCCAAAAAGGCACGTATTCAGATTGAAGTGCCCACTTCAACAGTACAGATGGAATATATCTGCGGAAAGAAGCCTGCTGCAATGCTCGACATGATTGCAGATTTAACAAAGAGAGCAAAGGCTCTTTGCGAGGATGTTGAATTTATCGCTGACGACGCAACGAGAAGTGAGCCCGATTTCCTTTATAAAGCTATTGATACTGCTATCAAGAGCGGTGCAACAACTGTTACTCTTTGTGATACAGCAGGCAAGATGTTCCCTGAGGATATTTCAGCTCTCATTTCAGATTTATATAAGAATGTACCCTCAGCCGAGGATGTAAATGTAGGCTTCCAGTGCGGCAACGAGCTCGAAATGGCTACAGCAGGCAGTGTAAGTGCCATCAAGGCAGGTGCAAATGAGGTTAAGGTTTCATCGGTACCCTCAGTGCTTGCACCCTCAATGGAATCAATCTGTCAGATTATCAAGAGCTTCGGTGACGAATTCGGCTATATGACAGGCGTAAGAACAACTGAATTCCACAAGGCTGCAAAGCAGATCTCCTGGATTGTTGATTCAAAAGCCTCAAAGAATGTTTTATCAGAGGGTGCAATGTCTTCATCAGAGGATTTTGTTCTCAGCGAGCACGACGACATTACAGAGGTAAGCAAGGCCATTGCAGTTTTAGGCTATGATCTGAGCGCAGAAGATATTTCAAATGTTTATACTGAATTCAAGCGTATCAGCGTAAGAAAGACAGTTACTGCCAAGGAGCTTGATGCTATTGTTGCTTCGGCAGCTCTTCAGGTGCCCACAACATATTTCCTTGAAAGCTATGTAATAAACAGCGGTAACATTATTCCTGCAACTGCCAACATTACTGTTAAAAAGAACGGTGAGGTTATCCGCGGACTCTGCGGCGGTGACGGCCCTATTGATGCTGCTTTCCACGCTATTGAGCAGATTATCGGCCACCACTACGAGCTTGACGATTTCCAGATCCAGTCCGTAACAGAGGGTCAGGAGGCAGTTGGTTCAGCCGTTGTGAAGCTTCGTTCGAACGGTAAGCTCTATTCGGGTAAGGGTCTTTCAACGGACATTATCGGTGCAAGCATCAGAGCTTATCTCAATGCCCTTAACAAGATTGTTTATGAGGAGGCGTAAAATATGTTAAAGCTTTCTTTCAGTGTTAAAGGCTGGGAGGATTACTCCTGGCAGGATATGACAGACCTTGCGGTTGAGAATGACTATAAGGGTATCGACCTTTGCGCAAGCGCATATCCCTCTTATTTTCAGAAAAACGGCGTATTTGACAAGTATAACAGCGGTGCAACTGTCCGCAGCTTAAAGGATAAGGGACTTGCTATCCCCGTTGTTTCCTACAGTGATGATGTTTCTTCCGGGGACACTGCCGAGACAGTGGGTAAGATTAAAGAATATATCGACTTTGCCGCTTCAATCAAGGTGCCTTATGTAGCCTTCTTTGCTTCGGACTGTGAAAATGCAAAGGCAAATGTAATAGCCGTACTCTCTCAGGTACACGAATATGCTTATGAAAAGAACGTTACAATTCTTCTTAAGACTAAGGGCATTTTCGCAGATACAAGTGTGCTTCGTGACGTACTTATGGAATTCTCAAGTGACTCCATTGCCGCACTCTGGGATATGTATCATACCTTCTGCGTCAAGGGCGAAGAGCCCGAGCAGACTATTACGAACCTCGGCGCCTACGTAAAGCATGTTCACATCAAGGATTCAGACGGTGAATACTGTCTTATCGGTGAGGGTAATATTCCCACAGAGGTTATGATAAATGCCCTCGCATCCGTTAACTACAGCGGTTATATTTCTCTTGACTGGAATCTTGACTGGATGAGTGACCTTGACGAGCTCGATGTAATTCTTGCCCACTTCAGCCAGTATATGCTTAAGTTCCACGCTCCCTCAAGAAGCAAGAGCCATCTTTATTACAACAACCGCGGCAACGGTAAATATGTATGGAAAAAAGAGACTCTCGTTGAAAAGACCTTCTCACAGGTACTCGACAAGATGGTTGAGGAATTCCCTGACCAGCTTGCATTCAAATATACAACTCTTGATTATACAAGAACTTATGCCGAATTCAGGGACGACGTTGACGAATGCTGCCGTGCTTTCCTTGACTTAGGTGTTAAACCCGGTAGTCACGTTGCAGTTTGGGCGACAAATATTCCCCAGTGGTATATCGCATTCTGGGCGGCAACAAAAATCGGCGCTGTACTTGTAACAGTTAACACAGCTTATAAAATCCACGAGGCTGAGTACCTTCTCAAGCAGTCGGATACACATACACTTATTCTTATTGAGTCCTACCGTGATTCACATTATTCCGATATTATCGGTGAGCTTTGCCCCGAGCTTGAAAACACAAAGCCGGGTCAGCCTCTTCATTGCCGCAGACTTCCTTTCCTGAGAAACGTTATCACAGTAGGCTTTAAGAAAAGAGGCTGTCTTACCTGGGAAGAAGCTATCGAAAGAAGCGAAAACGTACCCGTCGAGGAGGTTTACAGAATCGCTGCCAATGTCAGCCCCAACGATGTATGTAATATGCAGTATACATCAGGTACAACAGGCTTCCCCAAGGGCGTAATGCTCACTCACTACAATGTTGTTAACAACGGTAAGTGTATCGGCGACAGAATGGACCTTTCCACAGCTGACAGAATGATGATTCAGGTGCCTATGTTCCACTGCTTCGGTATGGTACTTGCTATGACTGCATCTATGACACACGGTGCAACACTTTATCCGCTGCCTTACTTTACTCCGAAGCCGGCTCTTGCCTGCATCAATCAGGAAAAGATTACTGCTTTCCACGGTGTACCCACAATGTTTATTGCTCTTCTTGAGCACCCCGACTTCGAAAAGACCGACTTCTCATATATGAGAACAGGTATTATGGCAGGTTCACCCTGTCCCATAGCAACTATGAAAGACGTAGTTGAAAAGATGCACATGACGGAAATCACTATCGTTTACGGTCAGACCGAAGCTTCACCGGGCTGTACTATGAGTTCAACCGATGACTCCCTCGAAGTACGTGTTGCTACAGTAGGCCGTGCACTTCCCGAAATTGAATGTAAGATTGTTGACCCCGAAACAGGGGAGGACTTACCCGTAGGACAGATAGGCGAGTTCGTCGCAAGAGGCTATAACATTATGAAGGGCTACTACAAAATGCCCAAGGCAACCTCAAGCGCAATCGACAAGGACGGCTGGCTTCATACAGGCGACCTTGCCTGCAAGACCGAAGACGGCAACTATAAGATTACCGGCAGACTCAAGGATATGATTATCCGCGGCGGTGAAAACATTTACCCCAAGGAAATCGAAGAGTTTATCTATACCAATCCCAAGGTAAGCGACGTTCAGGTTATCGGTGTACCCGACGAGCAGTACGGTGAAGAAATAGCAGCCTGCGTTATCCTCAAGGAAGGTGAGGCTATGACTGAAGAAGAAATGAAGCAGTTTGTACGTGACCACATGGCTAAGCACAAGGTGCCCAAGTACGTTGACTTTGTCGATGCCTTCCCCATGAACGCGGCAGGTAAAATTCTTAAGTATAAGATGCGTGAAGACGCTATCGAAAAGTACGGACTTCAGAAAGCAAACGCAGTAGAAACAGCATAAAGCTAAGGTGACTTTAATGAAATTCCCGATTATTGACTCTCACTGCCATATCTATCCCGATAAAATCGCGGAAAGGGCAGTTGAGGGTATCGGTAAATTTTACGATTTACCAATGTGCTATGACGGCAGATATTCCACTCTTATAAAAGAGGGTGCTGAAAACGGAGTTAAGCATTTCGTTGTCTTTTCCGTTGCAACAACGCCTCATCAGGTGCATTCCATTAATACATTCATCGCTGATACTGTCAAGGCTTCAGAGGGACTTATGACAGGCCTCGGTGCTCTTCACCCTGACAGCAATACTGTCGAAGACGATATAAGAGAGATTATTTCTTTAGGTCTTAAGGGTGTCAAGATGCACCCTGACTTTCAGAAGTTTCATATTGACGATGAAAAGTGTTGCAAGATATATGAGATGTGTCAGGGCGAAGGCTTACCCGTACTTTTACACACCGGTGACAGCAGATACGACTATTCGAATCCCGACAGAATGAAGAAGGTCCTCGAGGACTTCCCTGAGCTTACAGTTATCGGTGCTCACTTCGGCGGCTGGAGCTGCTGGAAGGAGGCGGCAGAGACACTTAGCCCCTATAAGAATTTCTATGTTGACTGCTCATCCTCCTTCGATTGGCTTAGTGCCGAGGAAAGCAGAGAAATTGTCAGAATGTACGGTGCTGACCATGTGCTTTTCGCTACAGATTTCCCAATGTGGAGCTATGAAAAGGAGTTCGGGCGCTTCAGCAGTATGAAACTCACAGATGAGGAAAGCAGGCTCATTCTCTATAAAAATGCACTCAGACTTTTCGGTGTTGACGAAAGTAAAATAATGGAATAAAAATATCAAAAAAATATCCCTGAAACTATTGACAATCAAGTTTTAAAGTGCTAAAATATTGTCAAATTTCATATAAAAGCTATGACGAAGACGGATGAACGGAAGTTTTCACAGAGAGCTGACGGTGCTGCAAGTCAGTATTACGACCCTTCAATATCCTATCACTTCCGAGCTGAGGGTCCGAAAGTTTAACTATCAGTAGGCGCCCTTCGTGATTGCTGCGTTAATGCATAGAGCTTGTCAGAGCTTGAAGGTGGCGATGATTATATCGCAATTTGAGTGGTACCGCGGGTATTATTTAGTTAGTTACTCGTCTCAAGGTTTTTCTTTGAGGCGAGCTTTTTTTATTGAATTCGAAAAAATTAATGTTCGGAGGAATTAATTATGGAAATGAACAATCAGCTTATGGAAGTTGCCTTCCGTATAAGGGAAATGCGAGAAGTATGCGGCTTCAGCGAAGAGGAAATGGCTGCAAAGACCGACATCACAGTTGAACAGTACCGTGAATATGAAAAGGGTACAGCAGATTTTCCTTTCTCATTTATTCATAAGTGTGCCAAGGCTTTCGGTATAGGCAAAACTGACCTTCTTGAGGGTCAGAGCAGTAACCTTTCCTCATATACAGTTACAAGAAAGGGTCAGGGCAAAATTACCTCCAAGGAAGACGGCATTGAAATCAACAACCTTGCACCTCTTTTCAGAAATAAGCTTGCTGAGCCTTATCTTGCAAAATACGAATACAGAGAAGAGCTTCAGAATAAGCCTATTCATACAATCACACACGGCGGTCAGGAGTTCGATATTGTTCTTTCCGGTAAGCTTAAGGTACGCGTAGGCAACCATACTGAAGTCCTTGAAGAGGGCGACAGCATCTATTATAAGAGCTCATCACCTCACGGCATGATAGCCGTTGACGGTGAGGACTGCACATTCCTTGCAGTTGTTATTTCCGAAGACGAGAAGACCGATACAAAGGAAATCGAAAAGACCTTTGTAACTGCAAAGGCTGAGCATAACCTTGAAGCCAAGAAGTTCATTGTAACAGAAGAAGACGAAAACGGCGTTCTTAAGAAGCTCGACTACCGGAACGAAGACAGCTTCAACTTCGCATTCGACATTGTTGATGCTGTAGCTGACAAGTACCCCGATAAGCTTGCAATGCTTCATATCTCAAACGATAAGACTGAGAGAAGATTTACATATAACGATATGAAGAAGGAGTCAGCACGAGCTGCCAACTATTTCCTTTCACTTGGCATTAAAAAGGGCGACAGAGTTATGCTTGTCTTAAAGCGTCACTATCAGTTCTGGATTACGGCTCTCGCTCTTCATAAGATAGGTGCTGTAATTATTCCTGCAACAAACCAGCTTGTAGTTCACGATTTTGAATACCGCTTCAAGGCAGCAGGCGTCAAGGCTATTGTCTGCACATCAGACGGTGAAGTAACAAATCACGTTGATAAGGCCGCTGAGACCTACGGCGACCTTGAATACAAAATCATTGTCGGTGCCGACAGAGACGGCTGGCACAACTTCGACTCAGAATATAAGCGCTTCAGAAGCATTTATGCACGTACAGAGGAAACAGCCTGCGGCGACGATACAATGCTTATGTTCTTCACCTCGGGCACAACAGGATATCCGAAGATTGCCGCCCACTCATATAAATACGCTCTCGGTCACTTCATTACGGCTAAATACTGGCATACAGTACAGCCAAGCGACCTTCACCTTACAATTTCAGATACAGGCTGGGGTAAGGCAATGTGGGGTAAATTCTACGGTCAGTGGATGTGCGAAGGCGCAGTATTCACCTTTGACTTTGACAGATTTGACGCTTCCGAGATTCTTCCTATGTTCGCCAAGTACCATATTACAACCTTCTGTGCTCCTCCCACAATGTACAGAATGCTTATCAAGGAAGACCTTTCCAAGTATGACCTTTCATCAATCAGATATGCAACAACAGCAGGTGAGGCTCTCAATCCCGAGGTATTCTACCGGTTCGAAAAGGCAACAGGCATCGTAATTATGGAGGGCTTCGGTCAGACTGAGACAACTCTCACAATCGGTAACCTTGTCGGCACAACTCCCAAGCCGGGCGCAATGGGTAAGCCCGTACCCTGCTATGATATCGCTATTGTTGACCCTGACGGCAACGAATGTCCCGTTGGTGAAACAGGCGAAATTGTTGTTCGTACTGACAAGAAAGTTCCCTGCGGTCTCTTTAAGGGCTATTACGGTGACGAAGAAAAGACCAAAGAAGTATGGTATGACAATATGTACCACACAGGCGACACCGCTTGGTGCGACGAAGACGGCTACTACTGGTATGTCAGCCGTATCGATGACGTTATCAAGTCATCAGGCTACCGTATCGGACCCTTCGAAATCGAAAATGTTATTATGGAGCTTCCCTATGTACTGGAATGCGGTGTCTCTGCAGCTCCCGATGAAATGAGAGGTCAGGTAGTTAAGGCAAGCATCGTTCTCACTAAGGGTACTGAGCCCACAGAAGAGCTCAAGAAAGAGATCCAGAACTACGTCAAGAAGAATACAGCTCCCTATAAATACCCGAGAATAGTTGTCTTCCGTGATGAGCTTCCCAAGACCATCAGCGGCAAGATTCAGAGAAACAAACTTTAATTATAAAAAAATGACACTTTGTATGTGCTAAAATGATGTGACCCAATAAAAAAGAGAAGTAACTTCAAAATATGGTATAATGAATCTGCTACAAAACATTTACCGTAAGAAAGAAGTACTTCTCATGAATATGATAACACAAGAAGCAAGAAAAAAGCAA
>JAZSMR010000098.1:0-28820 GCA_045535965.1 Acutalibacteraceae bacterium | reverse complement strand
AAAAAATACGGCTACAGTGCAAAGCAGACCCTTTCATATATGCAGTCCCTTTACGAATACCACAAGGTACTCACCTACCCCCGTACTGACTCACGCTATATCACCGACGATATAGTTGCCACCATTCCCGAAAGGCTCAGAGCTATGGCAGTGGGTCCCTATCAGTCCCAGGCTATGAAGCTCGCCAGAGGCAAAATTGAGACTAAATACATAGTCAACAACGCCAAGGTCAGCGACCACCACGCTATCATCCCCACAGAGCAAAGCCCCAACCTTTCAAAGCTAAGCTTCGAGGAAAGAAACATCTACGACCTTGTTGTCAGACGCTTTATGGCGGTACTCAGTGAGCCTATGGAGTATGATGAAGTGAAACTTCAGATTGACGTTGGCGAAAACAGCTTCTATGCCAAGGGCAAAACCGTTAAAAGTCAGGGTTGGAAGGAGTTTTACGGCAATCTCGACGATGAAGAAGATGAAGAGGCAGAAAATCGCTCACAACAGCTCCCCGAAATCCGTCAGGGTGCAGTTTTAGATGTGCTGAACACCAAAATAATCAGTGGCAAAACAAGACCCCCTGCAAGATATACCGAGGCAACTCTCCTGTCTGCAATGGAAAACCCGTCCGGTCAGATTGAAGATAAAAATCTCAAAAAGGTCATTGCCTCAACAAGCGGTCTGGGTACCCCGGCAACAAGAGCTGATATTATCGAAAAGCTCTTCGACAACTTCTCAATCGAACGCGTAGGCAAAGAAATTCACCCCACGGCTAAAGGTAAGCAGCTCATTAAAATAGTACCCGCCGACCTGAAATCGGCAGAACTTACGGCTAAGTGGGAGCAGCAGCTTCAGAATATAAGCAAGGGTACGGCAAATATGAAGACCTTCATAGGCGAAATGAGGGACTATTCAACATCTCTGGTTTCAATGGTTATAGCTTCTGATGCCCACTATACCCACGATAATATGACAAAGGAAAAATGCCCCGTCTGCGGAAAATATCTCCTCGATGTAAACGGCAAAAAGGGCAAAATGCTCATCTGCCAAGACAGAGAATGCGGCTACCGCAAGGGTCTGACCCAAGTGACAAATGCACGCTGTCCCGAGTGCCACAAAAAAATGGAGCTTCGCGGTGAGGGCGATAAGAAAATGTTCACCTGCGTCTGCGGCTACAGAGAGCGCCTGAGCGACTACAACAAGCGCCGTGAGGACAAGGGTGCAGGCAAGGCAGATGTTATGTCTTATATGAGAAAGCAACAGGCTCAGCAGAAAAAAGAGGCAAATGACAATCCCTTTGCAGACCTGCTGAAGAATTGGAACAGCTGAAAGGGCGGCTATTCCGCCCTTTTAAAATGCAAAATGCTAATTTGTAGTGGCGGGGATTAAAGTTAGGAGTTAGAAGTGAGGAGTTGAGGTCACGGGGAAGCCTGCGGTTTGATTTTAATTTACGCCCGCAGAGTGAATGCTCAGTAAAAGCAAGTGCCGTCGATTGTACTCCCTCAGTCCGGCTTCCTCAGGGAGGGAGCCAACCTGACAATGATTAGAGGTCAGGATGAAATTCATGCCTCCCTCATTGAGGGAGGTGGCAGACCATAGGTCTGACGGAGGGCGTACAATCCGGAGCTTCGCTCCCCACAATTTTGCATTTTACACTTTGCATTTTGCATTTTTATCACCTTTATATAAAATATTGTATAGGAAACAATGTATTTTTTACCTATAAACACTTGAAAAAAATGCCATAATATTATAAAATTGCAAATGGTGTATTTTTATACTTAGTAAATTAAAAAGCTATATAAGAAAGGAAAGACACACATGAACGTATTAAACAAGAAATCCGTTGAAGACATTGACGTAAGAGGCAAGAAGGTTCTCATCCGTTGCGACTTTAACGTAAAGATGGAAGACGGCGTAATCACAAGCGACAAGAGAATCGTTGCTTCACTCCCCACAATCAAGTATCTCCTTGATAACGGCGCTAAGGTTATCGCTTGCTCACATCTTGGCAGACCCAAGGGCGAATTTAAGCCTGAATTTTCACTCGCTCCCGTTGCAGTAAGACTTGGTGAGCTTCTCGGCATCGAAGTTAAGATGGCTAAGGATGTTGTAGGCGAAAGCGCTCAGGCACTTGCTGCTGACCTTAAGGAAGGCGAAGTACTCCTTCTTGAAAACGTTCGTTTCCACAAAGAAGAAACAAAGAATGACCCCGAATTTTCAAAGGCTCTCGCTTCACTTGCTGACATCTATGTAAACGATGCTTTCGGTTCAGCTCACAGAGCACACTCCTCAACAACAGGTGTTGCTGACTATCTTCCCGCAGTAGGCGGTTACCTCATCCGTAAGGAGCTTGAATATATCGGCGGCGCACTTGCTAATCCCCAGAGACCTCTCGTTGCTATTCTCGGCGGTGCTAAGGTAAGCGACAAGATCGGCGTTATCACAAACCTTATGGAAACTGTTGATACCCTCATCGTAGGCGGCGGTATGGCTTACACATTCTTTGCTGCTCAGGGTCACACAGTAGGCACATCAATCTGTGAAGAAGACAAGATTGACCTTGCTAAGGAAATGATGGAAACAGCTAAGGCTAAGGGTGTTAACTTCCTTATTCCCATAGATAACAGAGTAGGTCTTGAATATAAGGCTGACACAGAATGCAAAATCGTTGATTCAGACGACATCCCCGACGGCTGGATGGGTCTCGACATCGGTCCCAAGACAGAAGAACTTTTCGCAAACGCTATCAAGGGTGCAGGCACAGTTATCTGGAACGGTCCCATGGGTGTTTCGGAGTGGGCTCAGTTTGCTTCAGGTACTATCGCAGTTGCTACTGCCATTGCAGAAAGCGGTGCAATTTCAATCGTTGGCGGCGGCGACTCAGCAGCAGCTGTTCAGAAGCTCGGCTTTGCTGACAAGATGAGCCACATCTCAACAGGCGGCGGCGCATCACTTGAATTCCTCGAAGGTAAAGACCTTCCCGGTGTTGTTGCTCTCAATGATAAATAATTTTTGAAGCTCTGCTTCAAAAATTAAATGCAAAATTATAAATGCAGAATGCAAAATTGCCGGTCACTTCGTTCCGATTATATCCGTTTTGCATTTTGCATTAAAAATAAAGCTCTCTCCCGCCAAACAGGTGAGATACTGCATTTATAATCGACGGCAGTTGGCATTTCAACCGTCCGCCTCTGCGGTCAGGTATTGCATGGTATTGTAATAATTACCCCGCGACCACAATTTTGCATTTTGCACTTTGCATTTTGCATTTTTATAAACCACACTATAAATTAAAGGAGTAACTAAAATGAACAAAGCTACACGTAAAGCAGTTATCGCAGGTAACTGGAAAATGAATATGACTCCCTCACAGGCCACAGCTCTCATTAATGAAATGAAGCCCCTCGTTGCAGGTGCAGACTGTGAAGTTGTTCTCTGCGTACCCTTCGTAGACATTCCTGCAGCTCTTGAAGCAGCAAAGGGTTCAAACATCAGAATCGGTGCTGAAAATGTACACTTCAAGGCATCAGGCGCATACACAGGTGAAATCTCAGCTGATATGCTCAAGGAGCTTGGCGTTGAATATGTAGTTGTTGGCCACAGCGAAAGAAGACAGTATTTCGGTGAAACAGACCAGACTGTAAACCTTCGTTCACTTGCTGCTCTTAAGGCAGGTCTCAAGCCCATCATCTGCGTTGGTGAAACACTTGAGCAGAGAGAACTCGGCTACACAGAAACTCTCCTAAAATATCAGACAAAGATGGCTCTCACAAACGTTACAGCTGACCAGCTTAAGGACGTTGTTATCGCTTACGAACCCGTATGGGCTATCGGCACAGGCGTAACTGCTACTGCTGACCAGGCTGACGAAGGCAACGGCTACTGCCGTGCTGCTATTGCTGAGGCTTACGGTGCAGAGGTTGCTGAGACTGTTACAATTCAGTACGGCGGCTCAATGAATGCAGGTAACGCTGCTGAACTCGTTTCAAAGGTAAACGTTGACGGCGGTCTCATCGGCGGCGCATCACTCAAAGCTGCAGACTTCTCAGTTATTGTTAAGGCAGCTTCAGAGCAGAAATAAATCTAAACAAATACAGGGTCGCTTCACTGCGACCCATTTTTACGAAAGGAAAACTAACCAATGAAAAAGCCTGTTTTACTTTGCATTATGGACGGTTTCGGCAAGAACCCCTCAGATTACGGTAACGCTATTGTTGCAGCTGAAACTCCTAACCTTGATAAAATTATGAAAGAAAATCCCATGACCCTTATCGGTGCATCAGGTATGGATGTAGGTCTGCCTGACGGTCAGATGGGTAACAGTGAAGTAGGTCACACCAACATCGGTGCAGGCCGCGTTGTTTATCAGGAACTCACAAGAATCACAAAGTCAATCAAAGACGGTGACTTCTTTGAAAACGAGGCTCTCGTCGGCGCAGTTCAGAACTGTCTTGACAAGGGTACAGCCCTTCACCTTATGGGTCTTATGTCAGACGGCGGTGTTCACTCACACGACACTCACATGCTCGCTATTGTTAAGCTTGCTAAAAAGATGGGGCTTGAAAAGGTTTATGTTCACTGCTTCCTTGACGGACGTGACGTACCTCCCTCATCAGGTGCAGACTATGTTGAACACACCTGCAAGGCTCTCGAGGAAATCGGCGTAGGTAAGGTTGCTACAGTAATGGGCAGATACTACGCTATGGACAGAGATAACCGTTGGGAAAGAGTCGGCAAGGCTTACGCTGCTATGGTTTACGGCGAAGGCAATAAGGCTGAATGTCCCGTTGCAGCTATCAAGAAGTCTTATGAGACTCTCGATGCCGAAGGCAAGTACCTTACCGACGAGTTTGTAATTCCCACAGTTTGTCTTGATGACGCTACAATCGGCAAGGACGACAGCGTTGTATTCTTCAACTTCCGTCCTGACAGAGCAAGAGAAATCACAAGAACATTTGTTGACGAAGCTTTTGACGGTTTCGAGAGAAGAAACGGCTTCTTCCCCCTCTACTACGTATGTATGACACAGTACGATGCGACTATGCCTAACGTACACGTTGCATTCAAGCCTCAGACTCTTGAAAATACCTTCGGTGAGTACCTTGCCAAGATGGGCAAGACTCAGCTCAGAATTGCAGAGACTGAAAAGTACGCTCACGTAACATTCTTCTTCAACGGCGGTGTTGAAAAGCAGTATGACGGTGAAGACAGAATCCTTGTTGCTTCTCCCAAGGTTGCAACCTACGACCTTCAGCCCGAAATGAGCGCTTACGAAGTAACAGATAAGGTTGTTGAAGCTATCAAGAGCGGCAAATACGATGGTATCATTCTTAACTTCGCTAACTGCGATATGGTTGGTCATACAGGCATTTTCGACGCTGCTAAGGCTGCTGTTGAAGCTGTTGACCAGTCTGCAGGCAAGGTTTATGATGCAGTTATGGAAATGGACGGCGTAATGCTTATCACTGCTGACCACGGCAATGCTGATAAGATGTATGAGGAAGACGGCTCACCCTTTACAGCTCATACCACATTCCCCGTACCTTTTGTAGTTTGCGGTTATGACTGCACACTCCGCGAAGGCGGCAAGCTTTGCGATATTGCTCCCACAATGCTTAAGATTATGGGACTCGAGCAGCCTGCTGAAATGGACGGAAAGAGCATAGCAGAATAAGTAAAGTTTTTTGGTTACCTTTTTACAAAAAAGTAACGCCCGCCCGGCGAGGGCAATAAAAGCAAAAGATAAGACCTGCAGGAATTTACTTGCAGGTCTTTATAATTTGTATGAATACAATACAATCAAGAGCAATTCATAATTCATAATTCATAATTCATAATTTTATACACAACCAACAGCACTCCGTCTTCGACAGAAATGCAACTCTTCTCGCCCATAAACTCATTACTCACGCCAACAGGCATATACGAATAAAGAGTCGCATTATCGAGAGTATACTTGAGATTTTTTATAGCCACTCCCCTACTCTCGTCTGAGAGAGAAAAAACAGAGACATAACCCTTATGCTCGGCACCGAGTGTCAGCGTGCCATTCTTAAATGCGGTGAAAACCTCATCACCGTGCAGTATTGTTCCTCTTGCACCCTTTGATGCAATATAGTAAAGAAGTTGAATGTTAGCAACGGAATGGTCATTTCTCTCACCGCCAAGAGCACCCAAAATAACAAAGTTGCCATAGCCTTTGTCAAGTCCCTGCCTAACTGCAAGCATCATATCGGTTTCATCTTTTTCTGCCGGTGCGACCACTTTATTATCTGTGTCGGGGATACTGCCGAAGGAATCGAAGTCACCCACAACAATGTCGCACTCTCTGCCTAAGAGATCTTTATATTTATATCCGCCGTCGGCACAGATTATAAGGTCAGTGTCTCCGGCTTTTATATTGGGGCCAGTGATGTCTCCTGCACCGATTATGTAGCAAATGTTTTCCATATTATCTCCTTTTCAAAGCAGACCGTGGGTCTGCGCTACAGTTTCTTTTATAATTATATCACATATACTGCTAAAATCAAATCTTTTTAGCTAAAACTATTTACAAAAGCTTATTAATCAATTAAAATATTCTGTAAGAAAGATTTAAGGAGTTGCTATGAACATTCAGATTTACGGTACATCCAAGTGCTTTGATACAAAAAAAGCTCAACGTTATTTTAAAGAGAGAAACATCAAGTTTCAGTTTGTCGACCTCTCAAAATACGGTATGAGTAAGGGCGAATACAACTCTGTAAAAACCGCACTTAAAATGAAAGTCGATGACCTTGTAAACGAAAAGAGCAAAAAGTACGACTCGTCATTTATAAAGTATTTAGCTTCCGAAGAGGCTAAGGAAGAAAAGCTCCTTGAAAATCAGGAGCTGTTTAAAACACCTATTGTAAGAAACGGCAAAAAAGCTACACTCGGCTACTGTCCCGAAATATGGAAAGAATGGGAGAAAGAATAATGGTTACACAGGAACAGATAAACAGAATCAACGAGCTTGCAAGAAAGGCTAAAACCCCTGAGGGTCTCACAGAGGAAGAAATCAAGGAAAGGGATATCCTCAGACGTGCTTATATTGACTCTTTCAAGGCTAGTCTTGTAGGTCAGCTTGAAAACACATATATTGTTGACGAAAAAGGCAATAAGAAAAAGATTGAGAGAAAAAGCAAGTAAGGAGATTATAATATGAGCTTTGCAGCAGGATACGGTAAAACAAACGTAGATTTACTTTTTGAGGGTATGCCGAGACTTCCATTAGAGGGTGAAGAGATTTTCACCGATAAGTTTTCCCTTTGCCTCGGTGGCGGTGTACCGGGTACTATGGTGACACTTTCACGCCTCGGTGTTAAGACTAAGAATGTGACTGAGCTAAGCTCAGAGATGTTCTCTCAGTTCGCTCTTGACGAATTCAGAAAGGCAGGCTGTGAGCCTATTAATATCTATAGCGGCGACAAGGTTGCCGTCAACATCACTGCGGCTGCTATTACCCCTAAAGACAGAACCTTCTGGTCTTACGGCAATATAAACGGGAAAACAGACCCGGAGAAAATCTATCAGGGTCTCACAGGCGCCAAGGCTGTTGCTATGCACGAGAGCTATCTCAATGTTTACCGTAAGCTTAAAGAAGAAGGCAGTATTGTCATTCTTGATACGGGCTTTGTTGAGGATATGAGCCTACAAAAATACGAGCAGATGCTTGAAATTGCCGACTACTTCCTCCCCAACCGTACGGAGACACTCAAGCTCACAGGCGAGACTGACCCCAAAAAGGCGGCAGTTGTTCTGAGCAAGTATTTAGATAAGGTTATAGTCAAGCTCGACAGTGAAGGCTGTCTCATTTACCGTGACGGCGAATACATCTTCGTAAAGAGTATTGACGAATTCGTGAGAGTTGACTCTACGGGCGCAGGAGACGCCTTTTTTGCCGGTTTTATGTACGGCATAATGAAAGACGAGCCTATTGAGAAATGCGCTCTTTACGGCAATATTACCGGCGGTAAGTGTGTTACTGCTGTGGGCTGTACTACTGCATACTTCACTGAAGACGAACTGCTCACTATGGCAGAAAAATATAAGGACAACATCATCTATAACTATTGAGGTGGCTAAATGAATAAGGAAAACTATTCAGACTGGCTGGTTGTTTCCGATATCGACGGTACTCTCAACCATAAGCTGAGATTCACTGTGAAAAAGAACATCGTTGCCGTAAACGATTTTGTCGGCAATAAAAAGGGCAACTTCACACTTGCTTCGGCAAGAAATGTTCAGTCCCTTGCACCCTACTATAAAAAGATGGATAATCTCACCACCCCCGCTATAGTTATGAACGGTGCAGGAATCTACGACTTTACAAAAGAAAAAATGATATGGCTGAGTGCTATGCCCTCAGAAAGTGCCGAAGTAATAAGAAAGACTGTTGAAAAGTTTCCCCACCTTGACATTGGTATTTTTACAGATGATATGATTTATCTCATAAGACCGAAAGTTGCTTCAAGAATAATGATGGCACTTGATAATCTTACTCATAAAAAGGTTAAATCTGTCAGTGAAATTCCGACTGAGAATTGGGCAAAGGTTATTTTCTTCACTCTTCCCTGGATGAAAAAGAAGGTAAGAGACTATGTTGATTCTCTTGAGTGTCCCGGAGTGGTTTATATTAACACCACCTCCTCTTCATTTGACATGGTCAAGGCTGACACCAATAAAGGCACTGCTGTTATGAAGCTTGCCGAAATGATTGGTATAAATGAAGAGAACATCGGTGCAATCGGCGACTACTACAATGACTTCGATATGCTTAAGACCGTCAGCCATCCTGCCTGCTGTAAACAGGCACCAAAGGATATACAGAAGGTCTGCGAATATGTTGCCTGCCATTGTAACAAAGGTGCTGTAGCGGATTTCCTTAAGTACATATACAAAACCTACTGATGCTCTTCTAAAACATATAAATTAAACATAGACTTTAAGGGTGATATTATGAAAGCACTTAAATTAAGTCTATGTTTTTTTCTTATATTTCTTTTTTCGGCTTGTTCAAATGGCGAATTCCGAAGTCTTGTCAGTTTCATAAGCTCTTATAACGAGTCGTCAAGTGAAAAAATATCTCTTGCGTCTTTTGTAATTTCTGCCGATGACACATATACAGTCTTTCCCTATGGCAATATACTTCTCAGTCTCAGAGAGGGTGACAGCGAAAAAATAGAAAGCTGTAAAATCATTATCGCAAAGCCTGACGGTACTCTGCCGAAAAGTGAGGATATTGAACATTTCAGAGAAGTCCTGACCAATACCCTCATTGCCTACTGCTCCTATGACAGAGAAGCAGCTGAGAAATTAATAAACTCTTTTGGACTCAGTAACAACGACACCTTTACAAAAGAGGGTGAACTGACTCTTGAAAGTGAGAACTTCTATTTTGTATACTACAGCGACAAAGTCACAAATCAGCTGACGGTTTCTAATACATATCTTGAGAAAATAGAAGAAACGAGCAAACCTGTAAGCAAGCCCTATTACGGAGAAAACTTCATAGAAAAAGACTGATTTGCAGGTAGCTTTTTGCTTTCGTACAGCGTAACAAATAAGATTTGGCTGCTGATTTAAAAGTGATATGACGCTAAATTATCTGCATAAAAACTTTTATAAAAAAAAATAAGCTGTCAAATTTACGTTGACAGCTTTTTATTATACCTGAAAATCAGAGCTCAATAAGCTTTCCGCCGTTCTTTCTTGATTCTTCGGCAGCCATAGCAATATCGTGGCTGATTACGGTTGCATCTATATTTGTGATGTTCCTGAGGTCAGTCAGCTCACCGTTTATGAGCTTGACAAAACCAGAAATAAGGCGAATATCGCCCTCAACATGTCCGCCCACATCTAAAATGCCTGAGAATACAGTCTTGGGTCTTGAACCGAAAACTCTGAGCTCTAACTTTGCACCGTAGCCGATAAGCTCACCTTTAGTACCGACTATGTGACATTCACGGAACATTTTGTCGGAAAGACCGTTCATATTAAGCACTGCCTTACCGCCGTTTTCGAAGGTCATTGTAACAAGCTGATGGTCACATACATTGTTGTCACAGTGGAAAACACATCTGCCGTAGTCGCCGTTTCTTATTGCCTCTGTAACATCAGCCTTACTGTTTTTTGCCTTACCGGTGAGAGTACGCTGCATAAACTTTATGAATTTTGCTTTATAGAACGGGTCGGTTATGTAAAGGCTTTCAGCATCATAGGGGCAGTTTTTCTTTGCCTTACAGCCACCCATACATCTTTCTGCCGCACCACGTGGAGCGTTTTCTTTACGGAAGAATTTAACCTCTCCTACAGAGCTGACCGATGTACATTTACAGTCCATAAACCAGGCAATAAGATCAAGGTCGTGACAGCATTTTGCAAGTATTGACGGAGTTGAAGCGAATTCATCGTGCCAGTTGCCTCTTACAAAGCTGTGTGCAAAATGGAAGTAGCCAACGTTTTCCGTATGGTTGATTGATACTATATCACCAATCTGTCCGCTTGAGATAATCTCTTTAATCTTACTGTAGTAGTTGGAATAGCGAAGCACGTGGCAGATAATAAGGGTCGCACCTTTTTCTTTTGCAAGGTCACGAAGACCGATATACTCCTCTCTCTTACCGCTTACAGGCTTTTCAAGAAGAATGTATTTGTACCCAGTATTAAGAGCATCTCTTGTTATTTCGAAATGGCTGGCGTCCTGAGTTGTAATAAACAGAGCATCGGAAATGACACCCTTCCCGAAGAACTTTTCCGTGGAAAGGAACTGCATTTCCTTTGGTATGGAGTACTTTGGTGCAAAATCATCCAGCGCCTGCTGACGGATATCGCAAAGAGCAACTATCTTGGCTTTCTTACTGTGAAAGCCCTTGATAAAGCCCATATATTCTGTGCCTCTGTTACCGAGGCCGATAACTGAAATTGTTTTCATAAATGATTCATCCTTTCGGAGTTTTGCCTTAACAGATGTTGCCGAATACTTCCCAGCCGACAACTTCTATTTTTTTCTCTTTTGCTCTTTCAAGAAGGTCACCGCTTTTCAGCAGCTCATATTCAAATACTCTTTTCTGCCATTCTTTGCCGAGCTTTTCATCAGCAAGAGCAGGGTGAAGAAATATCTCCGTAACACCGTCAATACAGTTGTCTACCGCATCGAGATAGTATTTTTTCAGCGTATCATAGTCTCTTATTCTCTCCATTGACCAGGGGTTTGACACAAGGTCATCAAGGAGCTTCACATCTCTCTTGTTTGCAGAGCTTACAACCATCTGCTGAAGCTTCACAATCGGCGAGGGTACTTTCATTCCAAACTGTCTTTCGATGAAGCCGGGAGTTTTAGGGAAACGGAAAGGCAGATTATGCTCTTTGCAGAAATCAAAAGCATCAAGGAAAAATCTTCTGCCGTTTATGCCGTAAACTGTGCCGCAGTGGCTGTCGGCGTGGTCAATGGGTGCTCCCCTGCCGCTTATGTACTTATATTGGGCTTCAAGCTCAGCTCTGACGTCTTTTCTTTTTCCCTTGAATGTAAGGTTTTTGCTTTCGTGCCACAAGCCGTCTTTGCCAAGTGATGAAGCACCCGTAAGACTCGGATAAAGCTCATCTTTTTCATCGGAATTGAGAGTTATATGCACACCGACAGGCATAGATATATCCCTTGCAAAATCAGCAGCATCTTCAGCTTCGGGAGCTACAGCCATAAGAGAGGTTGAGGTTATAAGCTTATTTTGCAGCAGGTCTTTTATTGCCTCATTCTGAACTTTGTTAAGACCGAAATCATCGGCGTTTATAATAAGATACTTACTCATTTTCTTTATTTTCGGGGAATTTAAGGAAGAATGTGATAACTGAAGCCACAGACATAGCCACTGCCGGGAATACACAAAGCAGTACTCTTGCCGCAAGTGCAGGATTATCACCGGGCTCGTCGCCGCTGATGAAGCCGAAAATTTCTGAAGCAAGATAGAAAGCAAGTGAGGTGTAAAGACCGTTGAGTCTGTTCATAACACCCATAAGGCTGTTGATAATGCCTTCTCGCTTGATGCCGTTCTTTCTGTAGTCGTCATCAACTATCTTTGCGCCGATGCAGTCCATTGTTGTAAGGCAGGCAGCGATACCAAAGCCCATTATAGCAGCAATAACTATAGCTGGCACAAGAGAAGATACAAAGTAAAGAGGTACGAAGCCTACAGCCATAACAATGAAGCCTGTTCGCCAGACTTTCATAATATTTACCTTCTGAATAACCTTTGACCAGATAACGATACCGATAACTGCAACACCTAAAACTATGCCAAGCATAATTGTTGTGGTACTGCCACCGAGACCGAGGGTATACTTCACAAAGAAAGGTAAAGCCTGGGAGATAAGCGAGAAGGATGCCGAATAGAACGCACCTGCAAGACCGAATATCCAGAAGCGCGGGTTTGTCACAAGAGCCTTGATACTGTCAAAAAGCTTCGGCTTTTCAAGCTCTTCGTAGTTCGTATCCTCACGGCAGCCCCAAAAGCAGAACATCATTACTGCAAGAGCAACAACACCGTAGATTACAGATGTGAGTCTGTAGCCGATAGCTTCAGTAATCATGGGAGTAAGAGCGATACTGATTGCCATTGCAAAAAGCTGACAAATCTGTCTGAAGCCGTTGGTTTTAGCTCTCTCTTCATCTTTTTTGAAGAGTTCGGGAAAAAGTGAGCCGTAGTTCGCGTTGACAAGAGAGTCAAGTGTACCTGTGAGTATGTACATTAGAAGCATATAGATAAAGAGCATACCCTTTTCTGTTTCCAAAACGGCAGGCACATTATAGAAAAGAATGAAGAACAGAACCAGTAAGGGCGTACCAATCAAAAGCCATGGTCTGCGTCTGCCCCATTTTGTGCGTGTACGGTCTGAAAGAAAGCCGTAAACGGGGTTGTCTATTGCGTCAACAAAGGTGTAGATGAAAAGTACAAGAGAATACTTTTTCATATCGAGTCCCAGCATATCAACATAAAAGATTGCCGCAAAAGACTTGAACATATTGATGGGGATTGATGTGCCGAACATAGCAAAGCCATATCTGGCGGGGGATGTTTTCTTGGTTAGCGCGTTTTGGGGTGCCATTGTTTTCTCTCCTTTATTTAAAATATATTGGATTTGAGATAGCACAAATCCTCTTAAGCTTACCAAAGCCCTTGTAGACCTTGATATAAGCAAATTTTACTTTTCTGAGTCTGACTTTTATGGTGCCGTTTTTGAGTGTCAGCTCCTTTTCGCCCTTATCGGTTACGACAGTAACTTTTTTTGCGTCTGAATTAATTTCGAGCCAGGTATTTTCATTAAAATCTGCCGTCTGCCCCATAACAGCACTGCCATATCTGAGATTCAGCTTAACGCCGTCTTTGCTTTCTGTAACGAAGCAGTTACCGTTTTTTATGGCATCGAGAATATCCTCTGCACTCCGTGACTGCGAGTACACTGCCGTAACGGGACTTCCGAGCTTTGCAAATTGCTTCGGCTTATGGAAGTCACTTCCGCCTACAATGGGAATGTGTCTGCCTTGTCTTAAGAGGAATGTCCATTTTATCACTGCTCTGACGTTGGCTGGTCTCATGGGGCCGTTCCATATTTCCATCATATCATAAACGTTGTCGTCTCCCCATTTATATGGGCAAATGGGACATTCAGGGTGATTGACGGATATAACTGCACCAAGGCTTTTCGCGTGGCTTATGATAGACTGCATCTCTTCCTTGGTGTTAGCGATAAAGCTGTTTTCAAAGGGAGCCGAAACGCCGAAAAAGTTTATGTGACCTTTATAATGCGTCCACTCAACAGCAGATACAAATGTAAGACCGTCTATATGGGGCAAAGCGAGGTTTTCGGCGAAGTTATTATGGTTTGCAATTCCGATAAAATCAAGGCCGTTTTCCCTGGCAAGATTCCCAACCTCAAAGGCACTCAGCGCACCGTCAGAGGCAGTTGTATGAATATGCAGGTCTCCGTAGAGAAGCACTTCGCCCTCATACTCAAAATCAATATCATAAGTGACCTCAACACCCTCGTCCATTACGTGATAAGCGCCGACTATAATACTCCAGCGGCCTTTACAGATTTTCTGACAGAGATACCCTGCCGAGGAGGCATACTCACCAACATATATGGTTTTATGAGCACTGCCTGACCAGCCCAGAAAATTGCCCTTTTCGTCCATTAGTCCGATATCAATGGTGTTTGATGGCTTCAGGTCGCCCATTAAGCCTTTAGTCGGTTTATAGTAATCGTAGGTTACGGTGATTTTAGTTACGTTTTCGGGCACGTCAAAAGGTACAGTATAATACTGCCCTTCCTTTTCCTTGGAAATCTTATGTATAAACTTCATAAAATCACACCCTTGATATATTCTTATGTTGATTATAGCATTTAATAATAAATCTTGTCAATATTATTGAATTTATCTCATTATTATGAATGCTCTTGACGGCAACATCTTCTTAGGGAATACACCTATGCTATACATAAAAAATGATATTATAATATCGCACAACCGCCACAGGTATTGTCCGTGGCGGTTGAAGTTTTAAGTATAGTTAAATTTTATCTTGCACTTTTATAATTACTCAAGATCATCATAGGTAAGACCTATTTGTTTTCTTATCTCATCAAGAAGCTCCATAACGTCAAGCGTAGCTTTGAGGGGTACCATTACGCTTTCTTTTCTGCCTGCCCGTATATCTTCAGCAACACAGTCAAACTCGTCAAGATAAGAATTGATTTTCGGGCCGTCACCTCTGAAGGTTTCTTTCCTGAAAGCGCCCTGCCTACAGGTGACTGCATTGAACGCGTGGAAAAACGGAGCTTTAATTACACCTTTTTCCCCTTTTATAGTCATTTTCTCGAGTCCGATGTAATCGTTTATCGATGCACTGATATTCACTTTAAGTCCGTTCGGATAGTGAAAAATTACATCTTCTCCAAGGTCAATACCGTCCTTTATTTTTCCCTTGCTTTCAATTTTTTCGGGTTTACCCCAAAGTCTGTATGCATAGGTTATAGGATAAATAGTGATATCGAGAAGTGCTCCGCCTGCACGCCTTGGGTCCGTGTGTCTGCCTTTATAGCCGACAGTTCTTATGTGATAAGCGAAATCAGCTCCGAGTACCCTGCCGATTTTATCGGAGTCAATCCATTTTTTAGTGCAGTTTGCCGCCGGAGAAAACCATGTCCACATTGCCTCACAAAGATAAAGGCCTTTTTCACGGGCAAGGTCAATAAGTGCTTTCGTTTCTTCAGCCGTAACAGTAAAGGCTTTTTCACAAAATACGGGTTTACCACAATTGAGTGCCATTTTTGCGTATCTGTAGTGGGCATTGTGCGGAGTTACTATATAAACACCCTCAACACCGTCAGCTGAAATTGCTTCTTCAGCTGTATTATAGGCAACGCCGCCGTATTTTTCCGAGAATGAGACTGCACTCTCATATCTTCTGCTGTAAGCTGAAACTATTTCGTGTCTGCCGCTTTTACAAAGCTGAGAGGCAACCGTACCTGCAAGGCTTCCCGTACCAATGAAACACCATCTGAATTTTTCCATAATGCTCCCCTTTTATTATGCTTCTAATTTTCAATTTAACTTCTTATCAACTGTGTCCGTTTCTTATCTGACAGTTATTTCCCATTCACTGAGATCACCCCTTATACAGTCAACGCTGCACTCTCCGTCAGTAAATTTCACCTTGGCAAGGACGTCGGGTATGATAAGTGGGAAGGTGATATTCTTGTCTGCCGGCTTGAAGGACAGTTTTTTGTTTTCACTGTCAATCTCAAGTCCTGAAACAGCTAAAAGAGTTGTCCAGCTCGACATTGGTCTTGTATAGTGATGGCCACATTCCCAATGGTCCCAGAAGCATCCGAACCGAAGCTGATTATTGTGTATCGATTCAACTTCTCTATCAGCAATATCTCGCAGACCGACTCTCAGGGCAAGTGCAGCAAAGGCGTAACCGATACCCGTCCAGACAGCTTCTGCCTGGCAGTTTTTGTAAGTATGTATAGTTGTCATTCTGCCCTCCGGACAGGTCGCATTAACAAGACCTTGCTCCGGGTCAAAATTACTATTGAATATATATTTCAGAACCTCACTTATTCTCTCATCAGGCAGATTACCCTCAATTCCCATCATTCTGAGAAACCACTCGCCGTCAAGCTGGTCACTCATAAGCGATTCGTCAGTCACCTTTCCGTTTATCCAAAGGTTATAATATTCTCCGTTCCACAGCTTTTCCTCAAGAGACTTTTTACCTTTTTGAAGAATACTTCTCCACTTTTCACAGTGTCTGCTGTCACCTGCTCTTTCGCCAATAATTACAGCAGCCTTAAGGGCAGCCAACCAGAGAATTGAAATATACGCCGATGCACCTGAAAAGTTCCAGGCATCATAGGTGTTTCGTTTTGTGTCGTAGTCAGGCAGTCCGTCACCGTCGGTATCGATTTTCTCAATGGATTTCATAGCTCTGATGACATTATCCCAAAGCGACAAAAGATAGTCCTTGTCACCTGTAAAAAGATAGTCGCGAAGCACCATAAGAACAAACTGCATATTCATATCCACTCGGTCGTAGCTGTTATCAACGTGCTCAAAATCAGGCAAAAACAAATGGTGTACTCTGCCGTCTTTTCTCTGAAACTCTGCGCCCATTTTCATCTGTTTTTTCTGCAAATCCGGGAAAAGACTTACAAGACCGAAGGCTGCATGATAGGTGATATCCGTAGTGTGGAAGCCACAGAATCCAAGACCCTCCCACAAACCAAACTTACCGTTTTTCAGGTATTGAGAGCTTTTAACAAGAGGTGAAAGATTAGAGGACCAGGAGTCGGGATAAACTGACGGCAGCTCAGTACAGTAGAGAAGCTCAACAAAATCGGCAACCTTACCGTATATGCTCTCAAAGTTTTCCGCAAGACACCTATTGGCATCGAGAGCACTTTTATAGATGTTTTCATAGTAGTGTCCCAGCTTTTTGCCAATATTGCTGAAGTGATTAGGGAAATACCATGACAAAACGAAACGGATACTCCTCTTTTCTTTCGCAGGAAGTATCAGCTTACTGCAAAGAGCACATGTACCGAAGTCCTTACCCATTCTCCGGGTCTGCTTTCGGCAGCACTTAAGAAAAGCGATTTTATCTTCACGGCTCTGAGGGAAACCGGGATTACAGTAGCGTATACGTCTGAGCAGAGAATCGGCAAACGGATATAGAGAATATTCATCATACAGGGAATCAAGTCTGCCTGTGCTTAAAAGATGCAGATTCAAGGGTATACCGTCAGGTCTTTTTCCGACAGTGCTGTCCGGCAGGTTGCCGTTTTCTCTGAAATCAAAAAGGAAGGATTCCTGCGTAACACCGAAACCTGAGTTTCCGATATATTCCTTCATAAAGCGGTAGTAGTCGGCTGTGATAAATGATTTTTCACCGTCACCGAAAACAGACAGACACACTTCGCCGCAGCAAGCAGATTTTGACACTTTTTTAGGCTCAATATGCACAGCAACACCGTCATTAAGGGGGTGCAGCGAGTTTTTGTTACCCTCATTTTTATTGGCAAAGTTCGGCTCAAGTGCTCCGAGCAGGCTAATTTCAATTGGACTGTCAGTGGGGTTTTCAACAGTAAAATCCATATAGAAACCGGGAGTTGAGGATACGTCAGAGTCGTGCGGCACAAAGGGAGATACGGCACGAAGATGAACTTTGCAAGATAGGGCACTGTCCGTATAATCAAGGTCACAAAAAGGAAATCTGCCGTCAAATTCAATTCGTTCGACAGGCTTATTCCATGCAAACATACGGTAAGTGAAGTCATCGGCATCGGTTTTCATACCAAGCTTGCGCATAACCGCAGGGGCATTGTCCTTCTTTTCACGTACCCAGAAGGAAAGGGCACCGGTACTGCCTTCACCGTCGTCAACCTTATTTTCGTTGCTTCTTCGGGTCAGTCTCGGCGGATTGGCTATCTGCCAATAATGAAACTCTCCGTCAGGCAGCAGCTCAACGCTACCGCTGCCTATACCTCCCAAAGCAATACCGCTTGTATGGGTTTTAGTTGTCGTAATCTTTGCCATGGTTACCACTCCAATTAATTTATGATATTATTATATAGATTTAACGGTGAGAAAGCAAGTGGGAAAATAACAACGCCGAAAGGGCTTTGAGTAATGCACACAAATTATAAAAACTGTGACCAATTCTGTTAAAAACCGGTGTAGTTTTCTCCGAGCATCGACTCCACATCTGCCTTATGCGGCATAACACGCAGAGCACCCTTTCTTGTAGTGATGAGAGAAGCGGCAGCATTGGCAAAGGTCAGCATTTCTCTCAGATTATCTTCCGTCAGATTCTCAAGTCCATGCTCGAGAATATAATTGATAGCACAGGCACAGAAGGCATCACCCGCACCCGTAGTTTCGACAGTATCTTCACGTAGGAAGGCTTCAGCTTCAACCTTAATACCTTTATAGTAAGCACGGCTTCCGTCTTTGCCCATAGACAGCAGAATCAGAGAAATATTGTAAGTATCCTGTAGGATACGGATGCCCTCATCAAAGTCCTCTTTACCTGTAAACCACCGGATTTCATTGTCGGAAATTTTCATTACATCGCACCACTGCATACCAAAGCCTATCTGTTCCTTAGCATCCTCCATACTCTCCCACAAAGGCACACGCAGATTCGGGTCATAAGTAATCAGACAATCATTATTCTTTGCAGTCTGCAAAGCCTTTCGGGTAGCTTCCCGCACACACGGATGAGTCAGAGACAGAGAGCCGAAGTGGAAAACTTCCGAGCTTGCAATAAGCTCTTCGTCGACCTCCTCAGCACGCAGATTCATATCGGCACCGGGATTGCGGTAAAAAGAGAAATCCCGGTCACCGTCAGCTAAGGTGTGTACAAAAGCAAGAGTTGTATGCACATAATCATCAAGCAGAAGATTGCGTGTATCGATGCCCGCTTCCTCAACTACAGACTTAAGGTGCCGTCCGAGAAAATCATTACCTACCTTGCCGATAAACGCTGTCTTTTTTCCGAGCTTTGCAAGCATGGCAAGGACATTGCAGGGTGCACCGCCGGGATTTGCTTCCAACAGGTAATTACCCTGATTACTCAGACCGTTATGGGTAAAGTCAATCAACAGTTCTCCAAGGGCTGTAACATGGTATTCTTTCATAATGACAAACCTCCCCTGTCGATCACTTCGTATACTGTCGCAGTGACGTAAACCTTACGTTATTATTTTTTGCGAACAGCCTGATAGGTTTCCCGCTTACGCCATATACTCTGACGGTAAGAGCGGCTTCGCCATCAATATAAAACACACCAACAGAACCTTCCTGAATGTAAGTGAAGGAGTATTTCTCCCCTCGGGTAAGATTTACTTTCTTTTCCGCAATAAGCGTATTGCCCTCATTGAAATACAGCTGAATCACATCATCGGCAGGGTTCAGAGAAATCAGCTTATAGCTATTATGCTTTCCGTCAAAATCAAAAGCAAGACCGAATGCTCCCTTACCTTTGAAGGAAAACTCACCTGTGATGACAAAGCTTTCATAGCAGGTAAAAACATCGGTGTATTTATATTTCAGCCAAGCCTTGCTTACCAAATTATCAGTATCAATAAGCAAAGGGCATACAGTTTTATACTGCTCTTTCACAGCGTCAACAGGAGCAAGGTACAGCCCGCCGTCTTCCTTCTGCATTATCTTCTGCACTACAAGATTGCCTGCCCAGGCAGACACTTCAGAGGTAGAGGAAGCAGACTCAGAGCGTCTCGCCCAGCCTACCATATATGAATTTTCGCCGTTTTCTACGTGCTTCGCAGCATAGAAGAGCTTGCCTTCAAGGCGTTTCGGTTCACCGTAAGGACCGTATTGGCTTTCAGCGGCAGCGTACCACAGAGTATCGTCCTGAGCGGAGTAGGTAACATACCAGGTGTCGCCAATTCTAAAGGTATCGGTACACTCGAGATTCCAGAAATTTCCTACAGGATTAGTAAAAATCACGCCGTCATAGCGGCTTTCGCTCAGATCCTTCGAGACTGTGTACCTGAGGATTCGCGCCGTACCGTCCTGAGAGGCTGTGACAGTCATAGTAATCATACCCGTATCAGCGTCGTAATAACACTGAGGATCACGGAAGTCATTTTTCTGTCGAAGCTCAGCAGGAGGCTCGATATACCAGCCGTCAACTTTTTCGAAGGTATAGGGGTCGCTGCCTTTGGCAACCATAATCTTTTCCTTGAACTCCATATCACTGTCGCCGTTGTGCCCTGTATAGAACAGATAATATGTTCCGTCAATCTTCACCACAGAGCCGGTACCTATCCATGCGTCCTGACCGCCGTTTCGGGAAGATTCCAGAATCGGTTTGTCGATTTCGGTGTAGTTAACAAAATCAGTTGTGGTAGCAAGATAAACCGAGTGGTTGTAGGAGTCACCGCCGTCCTTCAGATAATATATGTAGTAGACACCATCCTCGTAATAGGGCATAGGATCGCCCACGTATGGCTGATTCTCACCGTCAGTACAGGGTAGAAAATAAGTATTATATTCAAATGCAGATTCCTGTATGTCGGGCGCATTATTCTCGCCGGTATCGCCACCGATATTGAAAAGCATCATTATGACAGACATTATAAAGCAGTAAATTCGTTTCAGCATATTTATTTCCTCCTGATTATATTGTTTCTTCTTCGGAAAGCACATACATTTCTTAGGTTATAATAGTTTTTATATCATTATATCAATTGTAAGCTGATATTGCAAGAAATTATCGAGTGGAATCGGATTCGCAAAGTCATAAAGGGTAAAATAAAAGCCGAATTACCGCCACAACATAAGGACTTCGGTCTGACCGATATTATTCTGCGTTCTTTTTAATCATAAAATCCGGAAATATTGTTGATTCATGTTATCTTTTGCTGTACAATTTTAATACAATAAACGGTTTGAAAGGAATGAAAATATGAATCCTCTGTTTTTCTTATCCAGAAAAGAATCGGACACAAAGGTAGCAAATGACCGTTTGCTTTGCTACGGATTAGGTCTTACAGGTCAGAATATGACCTGCGGCTTCGTTGCAAACAGATTGTTTGTTTATCTTAACACCATTCTCAAAATACCTGCCGAAAAAACCGGTATAATAACAGGTGTCAGCACTATGTGGGATGCCATAAATGACCCACTTGTCGGCGGACTTATTGACAGAAGACGCTTTAAACCCGGCTATAAGCTTCGCCCGTTTCTTCTGTGGACACCTCCTATCATTGCTATTATTGTGCTGTTGATGTTCATCGACTTTGGTCTTACACAAAGTCAGACAATACTCCTCACCCTTGTTTTATTCCTGCTTTATGACACCTTCTTTTCACTTCAGGATATCTCGATATGGGGTATGGCGGCACTGTCCAGTCCCGATTCAGTTGAGCGCGGACGCGTTATTCAGTGGATTTCCATTCTTGCCGGTCTCGGTGCTACAATCGGCGGTCTTTTCCCGACCTTTAAGGATTTAGTTGTCAAAAACGGGGTTATGAGCGAAAAAACCTCATACGCCTGGGGCGCTTTCATCTTCGGTGTAGGCGGTATGGCAATTGCAATGCTGGCTTACCGTATGAAAGAGAAGGTTGTACCTGCTGAAACGGAAAACAAGACGAGCGTATTCAAAGACCTTGCAGACCTGAGACATAACAGAACACTCATAATTGTTTGCCTTGCAAGAATTGTGCAGTGCATTTCCCTTTCGCTTCCCTGGGAATACTTCTTCGAGTCGCAGGGGGTCTCATATAATCTCTTCGGCACTGAGATATCAGGCGGTACTGCACAGGTTGTCTACGGCACTGTACTCGGTATCCCCGGTACAATCGCAGTGTTCTTTACAACAAAGTTTATCGGCCGCATCGGCAGCAACAAAAAGCTCCTAGTTTTCTCAGAGGCAATTACTCTTGTTGCTCGTATAATTGCCTTCTATGTAGGCGCAAACGACCGTTTCCTCAATATCGGTGCTCTCGGAGTTGTAATACTTCTTCTCAGTATACCTCAGATATTCACAAACATGAAGGACATTGCCCACCGCGCACTTCTTTCAAACTCCATCGACGAAACGGAGCTTGAAACCGGCAAGCGTACTGAGGGTATTGTTTTCTCAATGCAGAACTTCGTGTCAAAGCTCATAGCAGCCGTTCCCAGATTCATTCAGGGTTATACGCTTAAGTTCCTGGGCTTCGACCAGAATATCAAGCCCGCACCTAATCAGACAGTTATCAACGCGCAGGTAGCTCCCCTCTTTCTGAAATACCGTTGGCATCTGTTCATTCTCGGACCTGCAATCGGTTCACTTCTTTATCTTATAGTTATCCTCTTCCTCAAGGACGACAAAGAACACATAGCAGAGGTTGAACGACAGCTTAAGGAAAAGAGAGCTTCAGCTCAGATTGAAGATTTAACTGTATAATTCATTGGCGCCGTTCTCTGTATCACGCACCTGAAAAACGGTCATAAAAAATACCTCTATCGAATGAACTAAGTGTTCATTCGAGAGAGGTGTTCTCTTGTATGAAATTATGGGGAAAAGCCGGATACAGTATCATTTTCGTATCACGAAGCTTCTCAAAAGTCCCGAAACCCTTTATTTTACTGGGCTCACGGGCTTTCGTTTACTTATTCCCACTCGACTCACTTTTTGTTAATCAAAGTGGTTTTTAGTTGTAATCACTGTTTTTATTGAGGTTATTTTGAATTTTTTCATACCATGATTAGGTTTGAAAAAGTTTTTGTACTCAAAGTGGAGTCAATAGGTTTTTATTTTCTACGATTTTTAAAATAATCAATTTTATCTAAGAACTTTAAGATGCAATTGAATTTTTCTTCAGGTAATTCATCAATATATGTTTTAGTCGTTATTTTTTTTGAGTAAATACAATCAAAATAATTATGACCTCTAAAATTCTTTTTTAACCAATCCATATTATCTTCAACATGTGCCACCTTATCATCATATTCATTTTTAAACGTATTGACTCTATCGGTATGCTTATGATTTTGTTTTTCAAAATATTGAATTGCTTTACCTTTTTTAGCAAACAATTCTGACTCTAATTTGGCATAGACTTCCTCTATGCTGTTATATATATTGTGTTTTACTAATAATTCAGGCGAAAACAGGAACCCTTCCATTGAACTATATTCTGTTATTAGTATTCTGTCTTCATGCGTATCGTAATAATTATCAGAAATATTTTCTTTTAGTTGGTTCTTTAGTGTATTTAAAATATCATCACTATTTTGTGTATCACAGTCTCGAATTATTGCAAAATCTTTCTCCATTTTGGTTTTATCTAAGAATCTTAACGAAGCATAAAAACCTATAGACTTGCATGATTTTGTATCAATAACAGATATACGTGTCAAATCAACATCATAATATTTTTCAAGTAAAAGTTCGACAACCTCTTTATCAAAATCTCCTTCTACAAAAATAACGAAATCAGTATTTATGATATCTTGAGTAGAATAACCAATTTCATCTAATATATCTGTCAATGAGGTTTTTTCAACTATGGTGAAATAATCTAACTCATTAAGCTTTACTTTTCTTATTTCAGATGACAAAAACTCCTTTAACATCAACGGAGAATGTGTCGTAAAGAATACTTGATTCTTCTTCGAAATTTCACTTATTGTTTTGGCCATTGACTTTTGCAGTTGAGGATGAAGATATAGTTCAGGCTCCTCTATAACAAAAATTGTGTTATTCTTTTGCATTGTTTGATATACTTGCAACAAAGACAATATATAGATACTTCTAACACCTGCACCTACATTTGAAAGTTCAATTTCAGAATTCAAAGCCGGATCATATATTCTTGTTGATATAGAAAATGATTTATTTATATTGCTTGTGGCTTTAATATTAATTTTAAAATCGTTTCTATAGTTTTTTGCGAACTGTTCTGTTATGTGTTGAGTAACTTCATCCGAACCGCTTTTAACACGATAATTTACTAATTTTTCAAGTTCTTCATAAGTTAATTCTGATACCGTTTTTGATTTTATTGCTTCAATACAATTTTTATCGCAATCGCCCTTTTTGCAATTTTCACAAGATAATCCGCTTGTTTTTACAAATACAGCTGAATTTAAAATAGAAGAAAAAATGCTTGATGTAATAGTGCGAGATTTACCATTCTCCTCTTCAGTGAAATTTCTTGTGTCATCAATGAATGCTACTTTAGGCAATAAAACAGATATATCTTTTTTCTCGTAACTTGCTTTCAAACTTGATTTATTACATGTAATCTTCACAGAAACTATTTCATCAACAATATTAAGGCTACTCTTTACAGCACTCAACCAAATCGGCATGAAGCGACCGATTTCAGTCACATCACCTATTAAATCATTATCATATTTTTCTTGTCGTTCACTTCTAAACTCCGAATATGATTTATCCTCCCAATCTGTATCAGTCTTTGCTGCCTCAAAACTATTAGAATTAGAAGGATTTTTTATGATACCAATCTTTGAATCAAGGAAGTATTCGTTTAAGTAAAAATCATCACAATGAAAAACACCTTCGACCTCCATATCTGAAGAATCTTTATAAAAATCCTTTTCTTCTACCGAATACTCACCATACAAAAACCTTATTGCAGTCAAAATAGCGCTTTTACCTGAGTTATTCTGTCCTATAAAAGATACAGCATCACCGATATCAGTGATTTCTTGTTCCCTTATACCCCTAAAATTTTTAATTATCAACTTTTGTAACTTCATTATTTTCACCTCTAAAATATTATGATTAAACATATTAACGAACTACCTGGTCAAAGCTAACTTTTATCAATACTACATTTCAAAATTCACTTTACCATTTTATATAATGAAATTTTGCTATTAGAATGCTAGTAATTATCTTTTTCTTGTCATAACTTGAGAACCTTTCGTTTGCTGAGTTCTGTTTGTAAAATAACTCCCTTCGAGACGGTCTCTGCTATGTATACATATAATTGAAGTTCCATAGTGCATATCATCTTCTACCTTTTTGGGATGAGTTAAATACGTGTAATAAAGAAACCACTTACCATTAGATGTACTCTGACGAAGTGAAGCAGTGACAGACTCACAAACACCATCACACAATTTTTCAACAACATTAATTGATGATCTAGTTTGTTTTATCTCTATATATGAATCAAACTCTATTCCACCTTGATAATTCGATTCGTTTTTCACACTGTACTTGCCAAATATCCTTGGAGTTTTATCAAAAGGATTAAATCTCCACAACAATTTATCATATAACAAATAAACAAAAGCTGATATAGAAATTGAATATGAAATGGAATCAATTAATTCAATATCAATTAAGCACATAATAATAAAAATAACAATCGCAATACCACTAAATATTTTAATACTACTTTTCATTACAACATATCCCCATTTAAATAACAATCATTTTACTAATATCTTTTCATTTGGTTTAGAAAGCGGATTCATACACATCACTATTGTTAAAGGATCAACATTATAGTCATTTGCAAGCAAATGAGCATCAACCATAACGCCTGTTATCCACGCATCTCCTTCTCCACTTGGTATTTTCTTACGTCTAATTTCATCGCATTCTTTAAACTTTCTTTTGACAGTGTACCGTTCAATATGAGTAAGCCTGTTATATTGTCTCAACGCTACATCGTATTCGGACATACTTTTAGCAAATGAATTACAGATGCCAATCCATGCATCTACATCTTTTCTTGATTTTACTACTATTTTATTTTTCATTCATTACACTCCAAAATTTAATCACCGGCAAAAATTCTAATAATCCTTTACCAAATAAATTTGGTAACAAAGATTTAACTTTATTGCACTGTTCCTCTGAAAAGTAATAATACACACACTTTTCAATATTCGAATTATCTATAGCTTCAAAAATATGGAAGTCATTCCAGGGAGAAAGCCCTAATATTTCCAATTCACCAACTATTGTAGTTAATTTATCAAAATGATAATTATCTTCAAATGTTAAATCTGGATTTTCAACTTTTGCTTTAACAGCACACCCCATATTCGCCGTAATATTATTTTCGCAATCTATCCATGAATCAACATCTTTCTTTACGGTTGGATTAGTTATATACGCATTAGCTAATTTTGTTACAGCATCATTTGCAAGAGCATATTGTTTCAATTGAAACTCTTTGTATGCTCCACAATGCGTTGATAATGCATTAGAATATAAGTAAAAATATTCATCATCAACTTGTATGTTTTTGATTGGGGCATCAGGAAGATGATTCCTATAAGATCCAGCATCATATACAGCTTCAAGCTGCTCAAACCAGCCATGTATATGATACACCTGAACATCTACCACAGAATCAATATTAGAGTCATAGTTGGTTGTAAAAATAGAATTAAAGCTTTTAAGATAATTTATTAACAAATCAGGGTATCTAGTATGTAACATGTTAAGTTTTCCATCATTGTATATAGAAAAGAGATATGCAATTCGCATCGCCTCTCTTACGCTATATTGTTCAGGATTTGCTGTATTTGTTTTATGACAAACTAAATCATGAATCAGATAGTAATCTTCAAACCCTATATCCATAATTGTTAATGAAGTTAATTTTTCTTTATATTGCTCTTTAAAAGAATTCAAAGAATTCTTCTCTGATTCGCAATTTGTAAAATTATCATATTTGCCTTGTAAAGCATTTCTAGCTTCTAAAAATAATTTGCCAATATAATTCTTCAACAAATACGGAAAGTCAACAATTATATGTGAAGGAAAATCTTCTCTATCACAGTTTTTCAACACTCTAGACACTATACTTTTGGTTGTATAATTTTCTTTGTCAAATTGAATGTTTATTCCATTTCCTACTAATAAATTTTTCACTATGCGCTTCCCCCATATTTATACATATACTAAAATTCATTTATCAGTAACCATATAACTATTTGTATATTCATTTGAAATTCCTAAAATTTTACTCATATCTAATTGCCCATTAACATCAATCAATCCATCATAAATATTATCAGCTCGTCTCTCTAGCTCAGCAAAACACTCCAAAATCAAGTCGGTAATCCTATTTTCATATCTAAGAACAGTCTTTTGTATAATATCAAGAAACCTTTTTGACTCTCTCTCCAAATAAAGACCTACATAATTTCTAAAAAATCCTAGCCTTATTGAAACTGACGATTCAAATGATTCTTCAACAACACACATTTGTTGCATAGCTAATAGTTGAAGATTCATTATCCCTAAAAGCAAAGCTTGAGCTGCTTTTAATCGATAATCAGCCGCATCATCATATTCTGTTTGGATATAATTAAAAACTATCGCATAAGAAATTGCATCTGCAAAACATTCCTCATGAATACTGCTTTTTTCATCATCAACAATGTTTCTCTGTTCATTTATTAGCGGAACGTAGTCTCGATTGTGAAAATTTTTTTGATAATCATCATACACTTCACATAAAATGTCTTTTATTTCTTTCAACAGCACGCTTCTTTTTTCGTTAATATCAATATTAAATATTTTATTTTTGTTTAAATCGCTCGAAGCTTTATAAATCCAATGACCCAGCTCATGACCCATAATATAAACATCTTGAATTTCAACAAAAAATTCCAAATCTTCTTGAGATTTCATATCAACATCAAAAGGGCCTAATGCCACTTTATTTAAGCCATAGTAGGATAACAAAACATCTCTATTGTCAATCAAAGCATCTTCAGCGAACAATTCGTACGACAATTTCCATATATCGTGGCCAGAATCATTGTCATCAAAATAAAGTGCATTTAACAAACGATTGATATCTCTTAAATAACAATCAAATAGAATGTAATATTTGAAATCATTATTTTTAATTCTTACCGGCAAAACCGTACTATATTTGTTATAGGTTCTACAAATTATTAGATTCGGCATATACTCAGCATTATATTCTTTTGTTATAGCAAGTAAACATCTGTCATATATTTCCTTAATTCTATCTTGCTCCGATTCTAAAAAATCGTTGTCAAAAGCATTTATTCTACTGCTTTTGATAAAATCTAAAATCATATTATCAATACTCATAACAATCACTTACCAGATAATAAATTACACAAAATACTGTGAGCTTCCTCTTCTTTTTTTTGCTGTATCAATTTTTCTGCTATTTCTATGGCTTTTTCTTCTTCTCCTTCAACCATAATCCCATCTTTAGTTACATGAATCTTAATCTTTTTACGATTTTTAATCAACTCAACAATTATCAAGGAAACACCAGTTATAGCATACGGAGCCAATTCTACTCCTACCTGCACTATCGTGTTCAATTCGCTGCTAAATGATCTGGGCTCTTCTATAACCAAGGACATTTCAGCTAACTCACTAATGCGTTCCGCATAATCAATATCTTCCTTGTTTAATTCAAAAATTATCATATTCAAAACCTCCTTAAACTTAAAAGTAATGCACCTATGTACAACACCATTTAATTATATAGTGTCGAAAATCACAAAAAGTAACATATTTTTTTCAAAATAATTCAAAAAAGTTTATTTGCGACAAAATCACAGAAAAAACACAGGAACTATCCCAATGTTTTCCCTTAACATAAACTGTATGTGCTAAAATGATGTGACCCAATAAAAAAGAGAAGTAACTTCAAAATATGGTATAATGAATCTGCTACAAAACATTTACCGTAAGAAAGAAGTACTTCTCATGAATATGATAACACAAGAAGCAAGAAAAAAGCAA
>JAZSMR010000057.1:0-3930 GCA_045535965.1 Acutalibacteraceae bacterium | reverse complement strand
TTTATCGGTGGTGCATCGGGGAAAATATCAAAGACGGAAGTTTTGTTCTTCGGCGATGTTACAAAGCATCGCGACTATAAAAAAATAGCCGACTTCATAAAGAAGCACGGCTGTGAAATAATTTCTTTAGATTTTCCGCTGACGGATTTCGGCGGAATAGTCCCTATAATTGAAGAGACACCTTAACCGAATCGGAAAAGGTGTCTTAGCTTTTTATTTGAGGTTATATCTCTCTAAATAATCGTTGATCTTCTGAATGGGGTTAAGGAAGGGGCTTACAGAACGGTCGTGGTTGAGAGTGTCAATAATAAGTGCCATGTATTTTGACATATCAACTGAATAGTACCATTCTCTTGTGAGAAGCTCCGGGGTCTGATAGATAACGTTTGTTGTGAAGATCTTGTCAAAGAGACCCTTTTCATAAGCTTCGTCGAAGCGCTCGAGACCTGAGGTGAAAAGACCGAAGGATGAGAATACGAAGATTCTCTTTGCCTTGAGGGCTTTAAGCTGCTTACATACGTCGATCATTGAGTCACCGCTTGAGATCATATCGTCAACAACGATAACATCCTTGCCTTCAACATTGTCACCGAGGAATTCGTGGGACACGATGGGGTTTCTGCCGTCGATAACAGTTGCGTAGTCTCTTCTCTTATAGAACATACCAAGCTCAACACCCAGGACCTGAGCATAGTAAACACATCTGCCCATAGCACCTTCGTCGGGTGAAATCATCATTGTGTTTTCGGGGGAGAATTTAATGTTGTTGTTCTGACTCTTAGCGAGAGCCTTGATCATCTGATATGTGGGAGCAACGCTTTCGAAGCCGATTCTGATTGAGTTCTGTACTCTGGGATCGTGTGCGTCAAAGGTGATGATATTACTTACACCCATATTTTCCAGCTCCTGAAGTGCAAGAGCACAGTCAAGGGATTCTCTTGCTGTTCTTCTGTGCTGTCTGCCCTCATAAAGCATAGGCATTACAACTGTGATACGCTTTGCCTTACCTGCGCAGGCTGAGATGACTCTCTTAAGGTCAGCAAAATGATCGTCGGGACTCATAGGCACCTGAAGAGCATTGCCGTTTGCGTCCTTGAGGTTATACATCTTATAGGTAACGTTGTAGTTGAAGCAGTCTGAGATAATGAAAAGGTCATAGCCTCTGATTGACTCAGTGATTACAGCCTTACCTTCACCTGTTGCGAAACGAGGGAAGTTAGCCTTGATGATGTATGACTCTCTGTGGTAACCCTTAAGATGAAGATTTGTGTCTGATTCCTTCTCAAACTGAGCACGGCACTCAAGAATCTGATCGCTTACTCTTTTTGCAATTTCCTCACAGCCCTTCATAGCAATGATGCCGAGACGGCCCTGAGGAATAGTGTCAAGATACTCCGTTAATGAAATGGACATAAATAATGTACCCCCTGATTTTTTACTTCTTGGTATAATTATTTTATTACATCTATATTTTACAGTATTCTACAAAGTTTTCAAGTCATTTAGGATAAATATTGCCATAGAATTATGAAAAACATTTCGGGCATATTTTGTGCATTATTACATAAAGCACCCTAAATATAGCAGTTATCAACAGTGATCACAAGAAGATAGGCAGAATTTTCCTCTTGTATCCTGCGTGTAATTTCGTCTTTTAATTCTCCGTCGGAAAGTCGGTATCTGTGCGGTATTACAACATCGAAAATCATATTTGTGTGTGTCGGACCCTCAACAACACGGAAATCGTGTATATCGAGACACTCATCAATCTCTTTTACCTTTCTGTGCACAAGCTGATAGTACCCCTCAACCTTTTTATCGTTGGTAACAATGGGGTCCATGTGAATTACAAGCTCAACACCGAATTTTCCTTTTACATTCTTTTCGATTGTGTCGATAGTGTCGTGTGCCCTGAGCATATCACCGTCAGCAGATATTTCAGTATGTACGCTGGCGAAGATTCTCGTTTCACCGTAAGAGTGAATAACAAGGTCGTGTATGCCTAAAATCTCCTCGTGGGACATAATGAACTCTACAAGCTCGTCAACAAGCTCCTTTGAGGGAGGCCGTCCGAGAATGATACCGATCGACTCCTTGAGTATGCCGAAGCCTGCGTACAGAATAAAGGCAGATACGACAATGCCCATATAGCCGTCGATGGGAAGGTCGGTAAAGAGTGAAACGATAAGCGCAATAAGTGTTACCGATGTTGCGGTGATATCACCGATGCTGTCAGTGAAAACTGCCGTCATAGCCGCCGAATCTATCTTTTTGCCGAGATAACGGTTAAAGAGTGCCAGCCAGAGCTTACCGCCGATTGAAAGAACAAGCACAATTACGGCGGGTACCGAAAAAACAACAGTCTCGGGATTCTTAATCTTCTCTATTGACGATTTGATAAGCTCATAGCCCATAAGCTCAACAATAAAGCCTACGATAAGTGCGGCCACATATTCTATTCTGCCGTGACCGAAGGGGTGCTCCTTATCGGGCTTCATATTAGCCATTTTAAAGCTGACAAGAGTTATGACACAGGATACACTGTCACTGAAATTGTTGATAGAGTCGGCCGTAATTGCGATACTGTTGGTAAGAGCACCGATAAGATATTTGGCAAGGGCAAGGATTATATTTACTATTATTCCCGTAATACTGCCGAGATATCCGTATTTTTCACGTACCGCGGCGTTTTTTGTATTCTGATAGTCTTTTATAAAAAGTCTTACTAAAAGCTCAGACAATATAATTCATCTCCGATTATTTGTTGATAATATGTACGTCAAGCTGATTGAAAGGAATGCAGATGCCGTTTTTGTCCAGGGCAATCTTTACGTTTTCCTGCATTGAGAAGTATACATCCCAGTATTTGTCAACCTTGCACCATACTCTTGCAGTAAGGCTGATTGCGCTTGCATCGTGGGACTTTACATATACCTCGGGAAGAGGATCCTTGAAGATATCTGCGTTTGAGAGAGCAACTTCCTTAATTACAGCTTTTGCCTTTTCGATGTTATCGCTGTAGCTGATTGAGAATGTAAAGTCAACTCGTCTCATATTTTCAGCTGAATAGTTGATAATGTGGCTTGTTGTGATGTGTGAGTTGGGGATAACGATTCTCTTATTGTCAGGTGTGATGATTACAGTATTCATAAAGCGGATGTCTGCTACTGAGCCTGATACGCCGTTGAGCTCAACGAAATCACCTGTCTTAAAGGGGTGATTCATAAGAATCTGAATACCGCTTGCAAACTGAGCAACTGTCGACTGAAGACCGAGACCTGCTGTTACACCTGCGGCACCTACAGCGGCAACGAGTGAGCCAACATTTATAAACATTGAGGCAGCGCCCATAATGAAAACAAAGTTGATGGCAACGGATACCATTCTCTTGATGAAGTTATAAACTGAGGGGTCAACCTTTCTTGCCTGAAGAGTCTTTACAACGAGCTTTCTTGCAAGTCTTGAAAGGAGATAACCTACAATAACGAGAACAATTGCAATGACGATTGTGGGGAGCTTTTCCATAAACTTTTCAAAAAGCTGAAGACTGTCCAAATAGTCAACAATGTTGTTGAAAGCAGTGGGCACATCATTGAACTGACCGTTTTCGTCAAGCAGGGGATTGCTTGTAGTTGTGTCGTCGATTATCTGTGCCTGGGTGTCTGATGTGAGCAAAAAGAATCTGAGTTTGTTTAACATCTGTTTTTCCTCCTGAAAAAATATTCAATATATAATAACATATTTAAACTTTATTTGCAATGAAATAGGCACAATATCTTGACAAAAATATGTATGTGCTAAAATGATGTGACCCAATAAAAAAGAGAAGTAACTTCAAAATATGGTATAATGAATCTGCTACAAAACATTTACCGTAAGAAAGAAGTACTTCTCATGAATATGATAACACAAGAAGCAAGAAAAAAGCAA
>JAZSMR010000035.1:0-21380 GCA_045535965.1 Acutalibacteraceae bacterium | reverse complement strand
TAAAAATCTGATGTCCGATTTCATTGCCGAAGCAAAGTCAAGAGGGTTTTCACCACCCTCGTTGCTGAGGGTACTGTAAATATAGTCAAGACCGAGATAAGAGCCACTTTTCAGAAAGTTACTGAAGCTCATATACTCTTTACGCTGAGGGTACTCTCTGTAAAACTCAAGGGTACGTCCTCGCTGTCCTGCGATATATGTTATGAGGTTTGCACTGCCTGCGGACACGCCGAGACAGTAGGGGAGCATTATCTTTTCATCAAGGAGGCGGTCATATAGCCCTGAGGAGTAGACACCCCTCATACCGCCGCCAACATCAACTATACCTGTCATTATGCCTTTACCAAGCGGTACACTGCCGTAGCGTGAGGAACGATGATTGCAGATACAGTATCAGTAACTTTTACAGATTCCTTAGTCCAGAGCTCAGTAGCAGTAAAGTCATCCTCAAAGCCGAATTTCTTAAGGTCGAGGGATACCTCTCTTTCTTCGTCTGAGGTGTTAAAGAGGGCGATAACTCTGTTGCCGTCTTTGTCGAGACAAGTCCACACAGCTTCGTTTCTGTTTCGTCTGAGCTGTCTGTTTTTAGAGGAATACTGATTGATTTCGAGGATATCTCTGTTTGTGATAACCTCTAAGTCTTTGGGTCTGTTTTCACGAAGCTCACCGCCCAAGATAAGAGGTGAACGGAAGATTGACCAGAGAGTGAGCATAGTTTTCTGCTCGTCGGGAGTAAAGTTGGTGTATCTGTCTCTGTCGCCAAGGCAGGAGCAGTTTTTGCTTATCTTGCCTAAGGGAAGCATATCGCAGTCGGGCCATGAGCCGACTTTAACGTGGTCAGCCCATTTTTCACAGCGCTCGAACATATTCAGAAGCTTATCCCAATGATCCCAGAAGTCGCCGGTCATACGCCACATATTGGCATTCTGTGAAAGGTGGAAGGCTTCGCTTATAACAGCAGGACCGGGGGAGAGGGAGAGTACCATATCTCTGCCGCAAGAGTCTATAGCATTACGGATAAGCTCAATTTCACCTCTTGCACTGTAGGGATCGTGAGGCTTGAACTCGGTGTTTGCTATATCGTCAACCTTGACGAAGTCAACACCCCAGGATGCATAAAGCTCAAAAAGGCTGTTGTAGTATTCCTGAGCACCTTCTTCCCAGTATCTTACACCGTACATATCTGTATTCCACGCACAGACAGAAAATCCCGAGGCAATTTCGCGTGCGGTTTTTGCTGTACCCTTGATAGGCGTATTCTGATGCACGGCCTGACGGGGGATACCTCTCATAATGTGAATGCCGAACTTGAGTCCCATAGCGTGAATTTTATCTGCAATAGCCTTGAAGCCGACACCGCCGGCTGCTGAGGGAAAGCGGTTTTCGGCAGGGATAAGACGTGAATACTCATCCATACAAAGCTCGGTGAAGTTATTATAGAAATTTGATGTAGCCTTAGGCTCATACCACTGAATGTCGCACACGATATATTCCCAGCCGTATTCCTTAAGGTTATCTCTTACATATTCTGCGTTGCCGAGAAGCTGCTCTTCGTTTACTGCGGCACCGTAGCAGTCCCAGCTGTTCCAGCCCATAGGCGGACGAAGTGCAAAGGTATCTTTTTTTAGCATAGTTTTTTCTCCTGAAAAGTTATTTTAGAATATTTTAACAGTAATGGAAACACATGTCAATAAAAAGCGGGAAATCCGAAATCTTTTTGTACCCTGCCGAGGGTGTGAGCGTAAAAAAAGGGGCAACTTATGAAAGTTGCCCTTTTGGAGAGAGTTGATTAATAAATATGTTGAACACCACAGCGGCAATATTCTTCTGCATCCAAGAGAGTAATGATGTAGCTACGTATTGCATAAATAATATAGTAAGGACCTGCTTTGTGGCAGTTGCAGTCGCATAAATCTGTGAAATCTATGTCATTAAAGGAGTGTAAATACCATTCATCGTGAGCGAAAGTGACAGATAATGTAGCTGTAGCGTTTGTTAAAAAGGAAGCATAGGTGCCAAAATCTATATTAGCTACAATATCATAACCGTCTACAGTATCAATAACTATGTTTTCACTTACTGGGTATTTGCCTTCAATAATGCATTTCTTTTCTTTAATTTTGCCATTTTTATATGTAATTCGATAGGTTAAATCCTGCAGATATCCGTCTTCGCTTAAGTTGTAGTCAAGGACTTCGAAGTTGCTGTATTTAGGGGTATGTTTCTTTTCATTTAAAATTGTAACTATATCAGCATAATAGACAGTAAAACCTGTATAATAAGTGGTATTGCCTGATTTTTTGTCAATATAAGATCTGTCATTGCTATATATATTTATAGGATAGTCACCAAGATAGTAGCCGTCAATCGTTTCGGAAATGACTTCAAGTTCTTTTGAACCATCGGCATAGGTGACTTCAAATTTTTTGCCTACGAAAGTTTTGGTTGCATCATAAAGAGATGTGTTTAATGCAGGCAAGTCATTAACCGGACGAATTTTTTTGACTAATTCTTTGACGATTTTATTTTCTTTGGTGTAGTATGTATAGGTTATTTCACCATTGAAATGCAGTTCTAATATTTCAATTATAACATTTACGCTGTCTTTGCCATTTTCAAAAGCTTCCATACATTCAGCAACGTTTACATATGCATTGGCAATTATGATTAAATATCCGCCAACTAAAGGACAAGCACTCACATTTTTAAGCACTGTGCCGTTTAAAAAATAAAAATCGAAATAGAGGTCACTGTGGACAGGCATAGTTTCTTCGCCGACTTCTTTAGCGTATTGAGAAAGTTCTTTGTAAGAAATTGGTCTTGCATCTTTTGTAAATTCAACATCTACAAGTGTATTAAGCTTTAAATCAAAAGATGCAAAGCTCTGCATAGGTACAGCAGTCAGAAGCATTATTAAGGCAAGAATGACGCTTAGAAATTTGACCGATTTTTTCATATAAATATCTCCTTTAATTGTGATAATGTAATTATACTCACCACGATTTTTACTGTCAAGCATTTAGGCTTTTTTAACCTCATTTTTTATCTGTATATACAAACTGTTTTTCACGGCAGGGTACTCTTGACTAAGACGTCAAAATAATGTATCATATCCAAAAACATCACGGACGGTGGCTTATGGAAATAAGAAAAACTACCTTAAAAGACTTAGATAAGGTAATGACAATATACAAAAGAGCAAGGCAGTTTATGAGGGTACACGACAACCCCACTCAATGGCTCGGCGGCAAGCCTTCAAGAGAGCAGGTTGAAGAGGACATCGCAAAGGGTCAGAGCTATGTCTGCATACACGAAAACAAAATCGCAGGGATACTCTGTTTCTTTGTTGGTAATGACCCTACTTACAAAACTATCTGTGACGGTAAATGGCTGAATGATACTCCTTATGCTGTGGTACACCGTATCGCTTCAAGCGGTGAGTTTAAGGGTACCGGCAGCTTTATGATGGAGTGGGCATTTTCTCAGTACGGCAATGTGCGCGTAGACACTCACGCGGATAATTATGTTATGAGGAATATGCTCACGAAGCTCGGCTACACTTACTGCGGAGTAATTCATCTCGAAAACGGTGACCCGAGACTCGCTTTTCAGAAGTGCGGTGAGACAAAATAAAAATAATTGCAAAAAGACTTGATTTTTCCTTTTTAAGCGTGTATAATAGCAAGGCAATTGAACAGATGGAGAGTTGTCCGAGCTGGTCGAAGGAGCACGATTGGAAATCGTGTAAGTCGCTAAAACGGCTTCGAGGGTTCGAATCCCTTGCTCTCCGCCATAAAAATGATACCGATGCCCTTGTGGTATCGGTATTATTTTTTAGTTAAAATCAGAAACAGGGATTCAAAGTAGGAGCGGTAGTGAATGAAGCTCCGGTGGAGCTTCAGAGCCGCGAATGACCGAAGCCGCGTTGCGCGGCAAGAGTCGAATCCCTTGCTCTCCGCCAAATCAAGTACCACTGTTGATACAATGTTGTCGACGGTGGTATCGTTGTTTTATTGCAGTTTTCCCTTGTGCCGTAAGGGGTTATAAAATAAAGCGTTGCAGTTTGGGTAGATATGCTACCGTCTGCAACGCTGTTTTTATGTGTGGGGGTGGGTATATTTTGAGGTAGGTAATCGTTAAATTGTGGGTATCGTTGAAAGACAGAAAGATTATAAAAAATTTATAGGGACGCTTGATGGATAAATTAATTACATTGTTTTATATTGTATCTTTCAAACTGATATGATATAATAATTTTAGATTAAGTTCAATAGCGTTTTGAAGAGGTGTGATAAATGAAAAACAATAAACAATCACTACGAAATCTGGCTATAGCGTTAGCTGTGATTATGTTGGCGCTGTCTTGTGTAGAAACAATATTGTTTTTAAAGGATAGAAGAACTGATGCTTATTACGCTGTATCAGAAGAAAACAGGAATGTCATCGAGTTGCAGGCTGAACGCTATTTTGAAGATAACTTTTTCACATCAGCGACAAACGTATATAACGCGAAATCTATGTACAAAACACTTAATTTTACACCTGAATTAAAACGTGGGTATCCTCTAATCTACGATATCACAAATGAAACAAAAATAGAAGACGCGCTTAACATAGTAGTAATAGGCGATTCTTTTGTTTGGGGAGCCTACAGTACCAACAGAAACGAGCTTTTTTGGCGATTACTTGAAAATGATTTCAGAAAAGATGGTGTTAGAGTAAATGTTTTTGGCGTGGGAACTACTGGAGCAAATGCCTACGAAGAGCTATCATGGTTAACTGATTATTCCTTAATCGAAGATCTCAATCCGGATTTAGTGATTTTCGGTTATGTGTATAATGACTCGGATGATTCGGTTATTATCAACGGTAATACTGTTAACTGGAATAAAGAGCTACCTATATTGTCAAAAGTAAAAAAGCTTTTTCCGAATATTTTCGAAAAACTGATTGAAAGAATATCTGCAGAAACAATGTATACAAATAAATATTCAGACAGCGAGTATATAAGTTATGATTGTGCACCGCCGATACTTAAGGGTAGGTTTTATGAAAAATATAAAACTGATTTTGTAGAAAAGCTTGATAAATTTGCAGCAACGGTTGATTTTCCGATCACTGTAGTCACATTGCCTACCATACCAAACAACAAAATGTTAGAAGCTCTGTATGAACCTTTAGAGGGATTATATGTATCATGCGAAAATGTCAGATATTACAATTCTGCCGAAAACTTTGGCGAATTTGCTTCTTCAAAACACAACGGAAACTATAGTGTAAATATTGCAGATTTTCATCCGGGAAGTGCAACTAACAGGTTTTATGCGGATTATATAAAGGCATTTATAGAAAGTGATTTTTCTTACCTTATTGAAAATTATTCAGGAACTTATTCAGAAACAAACAATGTTATTATAAATGAGTATTTGCCCTATCGTGTTTCACCTACTAAAACACTTGAAGACGAAAATACAGTTACATATAAAGTAGAATACCCCGCAGTTACGGAACCCCACACCATGCACGGTATAGAGATATCTTCATATTATCTCGTTAATCCTTTGGGACGTCACCACATAAAGTTGGCCTTTTCTAATCCTATCAATATTGATGAAATCAAGTTGGACGGAGAGTACAGTGACATAGATATCTCTTATACCCGTATAAACAGTAAATTAGGGTATGATGATCACAATGTTTTTAACTTTGAATCGGAAGAAAAAAACACATATACCGTTGAGTCTACAGAGCAAATAACGGCGATTTTAATAAGTGCCGATTTTAATGAAGATAGGGCTAAAAGCAGAAAAATCGACATTACATTTTCAAAAAGCAAGAAAGCCGGTGAATCAGAATGAAAAAAGTACGTTATGTATTAGGTATTTCTGCTTATTATCATAATTCTGCTGCTGCCTTGGTAAAAGACGGAAAAGTTGTTTCTGCCGCCGAGGAAGAGAGATTTACCAGAATTAAAGGCGACTCGTCTTTTCCTATAAATGCTATACTCTTTTGTCTTGAAAAAGAAAAATTGGATATGTCACAAATCGATAGGGTTGTGTACTATGAAGATACTGCGGAAAAATTTGGAAGAATAATATCAACGGCATTAATTTGTTCTCCTAAAGGAATAACTCAGTACCTTCACAGTATTCCCGAGTGGATAAGTAATAAGCTTTGGATACAGCGTCAGATTTTAAAAGAACTGAATATTAAAAATGATAAGCTTATGTACATTCCCCATCATTTAAGTCATGCGGCTTCTGCTTTCTTCCCGTCACCGTTCAAGGCGGCGGCAGTGCTTACTTTAGACGGAGTCGGAGAATGGACGACTTTATCATGGGGAGTATGTGAAGATAACAATATTAGTTTAATGAAGGAAATGCGTTTCCCTAATTCATTAGGATTATTATATTCTGCATTTACTGTGTATACAGGTTTTAAAGTAAATAGCGGAGAATATAAGATGATGGGTCTCGCACCGTACGGACAGCCAAGATATGTTGAACTGATAAAGAAGAATCTTGTTAAAATTGGTGAAGATGGCAGTTTTGTTCTAAACCAAAAGTATTTTTCATTCACCACAAAAATGGATACTATCAATAAAGAATTTGAAAACTTATTTGGTCAACCAAGAAGAAAGCCTGAAGGTGAAATTACTGATTTTTACGCGGATATAGCAGCAAGTATTCAAGCTGTTACGGAAGAAATCATACTCCTTTGTGCCAAACACATAAAAGAAGTTACAAACATGGATAATCTTGTGCTTTCCGGTGGTGTTTCGCTTAATGTTACTGCAATGGGTAAATTGCGTAGAAGCGGCATTTTCAAAAACATATGGGTACAGCCTGCAGCAGGTGATGCGGGAGGAGCATTGGGAGCGGCTTTATACGGCTACTATAGTTGCACTGAAAATCAACGAGTCCCTTCTGAAATAGATTTAATGAAAGGCACATATCTGGGATATAAGATAAAGGATAAAAATGAGACCGACGATAACGAACTTAAAAATTTAGGAGGCGTATGGTCTGTACATACATCTACAAAATTACAAGAAAAAATTGCTGATTTAATCAATCAGGGAAAAATTGTTGCAGTTGCCAGAGGTGCTGCGGAATTTGGTCCTCGAGCACTGGGGAATCGTTCTATTATTGCCGATGCACGCAAAGCTGATATGTTGCAGCATTTAAACCTGAAGATAAAATTCCGTGAAGGATTCAGACCTTTTGCACCTGCAGTAATTGAGGAAGATGCTGAAGATTACTTTGAATTAAACGGAACATCTCCCTATATGCTGTATACATTTCCTGTAAAAGCAGAAAAGCGAAAAGAAGTAATATTTGGCAAAACAATAACCGAAACTGCGTCAAAAGAGAGGTCTGACATACCGGCTGTAACACATATTGATTATTCTGCACGAGTGCAAACCGTCAACAAGGAAATGTCACCGTTCTTTTATGGTGTTTTGCAGAATTTCAAAAAGCTTTCCGGTTGCAGTGTAGTTGTAAACACATCATTCAATGTTCGAGGCGAACCTATCGTTAATACTGCTGTGGATGCATATAAGTGTTTTATGAAGACGGATATTGATTGTGCAGTTATCGGGAACAGATTATTTATTAAAAACGAACAGAATGGTGGCGGAATAAATGGCTGAGAAAGATGAAAAGATTTTGTTCAAAGAATTGTATAAAAACTACATTGAGAGCAGAGCGGTCAACGAATGTAGCTGGTTCGGTATTATCTCGGGAATTTGCTTGAGCAGTTTTTCTGCATATCAATCGTTATGCACAACCGGTGTGGTCTGTATTATATTTAAGGTGCTTGCGTTCTTGGGATTAATTCTGATTTTTTTAGGAGGATTTTTACCGCTAAAATTGAAAAAGACTGCGCAACTGTTTAAAAATACCTTTTCTCTTGTTGGAGGGATAGTTTTAAAGGTATTCCTCATTCCTGTCTATTTTGTCATTACGTTTATCAATGCATTTAAATATAAAAAGTATTCGAATAAATTCAATTTTATACAATGGAGCGAAGGAGATATTGTAAATTCAACTTACTATGATTACAATGATACTATAAAAAAACGAAACAAAAATGTTGTTATTGATATAATAAATGCTGTATTTTTTGTTTTTCTTAATAAAAAAATGTATGTTGTTATTCCGATTGTTGTAATATTATTAACTTTGGGATTAGTTATGTTTTTTGCATCTTCAAATGCAGTGTTCTCTTTTGTTTACACATTATTCTGATAGTGAGTGTCTCCAATGGTTGAGAATGCTTTTGTATTTAACTTCAATTTTAATTTTAATCCTACCATATCGGTAATCTGATTAATAGCAATTACCTGAAAAATGCAAGGCTCGACCATTTGCGTTGCATTCCCAAAATTATATCAAAATTATCGTGGAACCACAATCGTTAAAAAGTGACCGGACTTAAACCCTCAGGGGTTATAATGCAACGCTTTCAAAACTGTTGCATTGTATTATAATTGACTTGGAACCACAATCGCTAAAAATTGACCGGACTTAAACCCTCAGGGGCTATAATGCAACGCTATCAAAAATCGTTGCATTGTATCAAAATATGCGTGGAACCACAAATCAAGTACCACTGTTGATACAATGTTGTCGACGGTGGTATCGTTGAAAGGTTGAATTAAACCTTTTTAATCATCCATAGCTCACCATGGGGTATTCCTTTCTTAAGCGTTCTACTGTGTCTTTACTGATGTTGTACATTGACTTTGCCTCCTTAAACTTTGGTAGTGTTATATATTGCTCTGAATAGTAGGAAAGTCAAGAATAATATGATATTTAAATTGTATATAGTATGGTATTATTCATTAATTGTAAATCACAATGTTAATCTCCTCTTTTTACCTCCCACTTGATAATTCTTTTACTTTAATATATAATAAATCCAACTCCAGATGCGAAAGAAGTGAAACTCATGCCGACAAAAAATAAAATAAAGCAATTTCCTGCTGTCTTATCAGGTCTTATTTTTCTGTTGACAGGTATCTTAAGGGTTGCTGTGCCGGATGACACTTCTTTTGGAACACTCGCATTTGTTTACAGTAATATTATTTATTTGGGAATCATCTTTTCCTGGGGTATCTATATCGAAAGAAGTATTCTATCGACAAAAATCCGACGCCTTATACTCGCCGTTGTGTTTTTTATGGTTATGTATGTGCTTTTTGGTGCAGCAAAGCACAGAATATTCCTCGACGGAAACTTTGCAGGCCGCTTTTTATGGTACCTCTACTATGTACCGCAGATTTTTGCAACTTATCTTGCTTTCCTTATAGCCTTCAGAGTGGGAAAACACGAAGATTATCGGTTGCCGAAAATATTCTATATCCTCTTTGCCTTTGCAGGTATACTGGTTGTAATGTATCTGACAAACGATATACATCAGCTCGCTTTCAGATTTAACCTTGATTTTGTTGCGTGGGACCAGCAGTACGATTGGGGAATACTGTTCTATATTTCAACGGTCTGGATTTATTTGTTTCTGATTGCTGCCGTTGTTATGCTTTCTGTAAAATGCAGAGCCGTTAATAAAAAGAAGGCATGGCTGCCTGTATTCTGGCTTTTGCTGGGTTCGGTTTATATTCTCAGTGACTATATTTTAGATTTATGGTCTGTTGCTCCCTTCAATCTGCCTGAAACTCACTGCTTTATATTTATTGCTATGCTTGAAAGCAGTATCAGAATCGGCATTATGCCGTCAAACAGTGCCTACGGTGAAATTGTTTCAAAGTCAAGTGCTGCTTTTCAGATTGCAGGCTTTGACAATAATGTTGTCTACCGCTCGGACAATGCTGCAAAGCTTACCAATGAGCAGATGAATGAGGCAAAGCATAAGGATATTTTTACAGATGAAAACACCCTTCTGCTTTCAAACCGCATATCAGGAGGTTATGTTTATTGGACTGAGGATGTTACTGCTGTTAATGAAATGAATGACCAGCTTCAGCAGATAAGACAAAGCCTTTCTGAAGAAGGCGACCTGCTTCGTGCTGAGAATGAAATCCGTGAACAGAGAGCAAGAATTGCTGAGCAGACAAGACTTTACGATTCTATTTCCGAGCTTGTAAGACCTGAACTCGAAATGATATCAGATCTCATTGAGACAGACGGCGACTTCAGAAAAAATATGGCTCACATCTGTATTCTCAACTGCTACGTTAAAAGAAGAGCAAATCTTTCCTTGCTCAAAGACAGAAGGCAGCTGACAGATTCCGAAGAGCTTTATCTCAGCCTTAAGGAATCCTCTGAATACATAAGACTCTACGGAGGTGTTTCCGATGTGTACACCGCCGAACACGGAGGAATGTCACCTGACCTTATTCTGTTTTGCTTTGACTTGTGGCAAGGTGTACTTGAAGAGCTTCTTCCTGAGCTTTATGCGGTAACTGCCAAAATCAGCTTTGATGACGGCTTCAGCTTCAGAATAACTGCTGATACAAATAAGGAACTCGACATATTACATAAGTTTTACGACACTGCTCAGAAACTCGGCGGCAAACTTACACAGGCATCAGAAGACGAAACCGTATATATTAACCTCAGAGTGAAAGGCGGTGGTGCAGTATGATAAGCTTTTTCACTTTGCCTGAGTATCTGCAATATACATTAATTCTTTTCAATCTTATTCTGCTTGTAATAAATATTTACTGCGTTGTCTCCTGTGTTATCTTTGAATTTAAAAAGCACCATACTGTGGCTAATACTATTATTGCCATTATGACATCCGTGTTATATTTCACAGCGGTTTCAGCTAATTACAATTACCGCAAAAATCACAGAACCGACAGCTTTGATGTCATGCTTATGCGTGAGCATTTTCTTCTGATGTCGATATTTCTCGCGGGTCTCACATTTCTTTGTGCTTTTGCGCTCTATTCAGTTGTTAATTGGAAACGTGAACACATAACTCCTGCTTCAATTAAAGAGGGTCTTGACAGATTGCCTGCAGGTCTTTGCTATCACAACAAAGACGGTGTGCCGAAGCTTATCAATCACAGAATGGATAATCTTTGCCGAATCATTACAGGAGAGCCTCTCTTTGATGCAAACAGGTTCTGGTCAAAACTGCAGGACGGTAAGGTGTTACCCGGCAATATATCTCAACAGACAGGCGACAATCCTATTGTTACCGTACCTGACAATTCGACTCTCAGCTTCACAAAAATTGAAAGAGAAATTGCCGGAGAGAAGCTTTTTGAAATACGAGCTACCGATATCTCCAAACAGTTTGCACTTAATAATATGCTTCGCAAATCAAACAATGAGCTTCGGGAGCTCAACAGCCGACTTCAGGAATACGGCGAAAATGTTTATGACATTACCCGTGAAAGAGAAATCCTGACTGCAAAGGTAAATATCCACGATATGCTCGGCAAGGCTCAGCTTGCAACCAAGAGATATATTGAAAACTCCGACTCTCACATATCAAAAGACGAGCTTATTGATATGTGGAACGGCACCCTTTATCTTTTTGACGGAGGTTTTGCCGAAACAAATGACGATGTAAGCTTGGACGAGCTTTATGATGCGGCTAAAATTATGGGCATCAGACTTATAATTGATGGCAAGGTACCGAAAGACAAGAGGCTCCTGAGATTTATAATGAGCGGTGCAAGAGAAAGTCTTACAAATGCTGTGCATCACGCAAAGGCGAGTGAGCTTAAGGTGAAGCTTTACAGCACATACGCTCACTTTATTGTCGAATACACCAACGACGGTCTGCAGCCAAATGAAGCTGTTTCTGAAGGTGGGGGTCTTTCGTCACTTCGTCAGAGTGTGGAAGCTGCAGGCGGTATAATGGAAACCGATATTTACCCGAAGTTTATATTAAGATTGAAAATTCCCTCAAAGGAGGTACCTTATGTATAATGTAATGGTCGTTGAAGATCAGGCTATGCCGAGACAGCTTTTTGAAGCTTTTATTTCAATGAGTGATAAGTTTAATCTTGTTCATTCAATAAAAAATGCCGATATGGCAGATATCTACTGTGAGCAGTCGCAGATTGACCTGATACTTATGGATGTGTGCACTGAGCTTAATTCCAACGGCCTTGATGCCGCCGAGAGAATCAAGCAAAAGTACCCCGAAATCAAGATTATCATTGTCACCTCAATGCCTGAGGTTTCATATCTTGAAAGGGCAAAGGCAATAGGCGTTGACTCCTTCTGGTACAAGGAGGTCAGCGAAGAGCCTATTCTTGAGCTTATGGACAGAACCATGGCAGGTGAGAGCATCTATCCCGAAAGCACTCCTGCCGTCAGCTTCGGCAACATAAAAAGCACTGACCTTTCTAAGAGAGAAATCGAGGTTCTGCGTGAGGTTATTATGGGCTTTACCAATGCTGAAATTGCCGAAAGACTCAACATCTCTCAGCACACTGTTCGAGACTATATTCAGGTTATTATGGAAAAAACAGGCTACCGCACAAGAACAGAGCTTGCAGTTAAGGCAAGAGAAACAGGCATTATAATCCCTGATAAAAAGAATTAAACCGTAAGAACGGCCGCTGGCCGTTCTTATTTTTGTGCAGAGATTCCTCAGAAAATCTTCTTTTACCCCTACATTTGTAGGGTGCTTTTTGATTTTTGATAGTGTAGAATAACCTTGAGTAAAACTAATTTTTAAAAAAGGAGATGTTTTTAGAAATGAAAACAAAGAAAATTTTAAGCCTTGTGCTGTGTCTGCTTATGCTTTTCAGCATAGTGCCTCTCTCTGCAAATGCGGCATCTTACACAGTTATCGGTGCAGATTTTACTGCTGACGGTTACTTTTATGATGAAACCTACAGATATTATTATACTCTTAACCCGAGCTATCAGGCTGTATTTTCAGGTGGAACTGTATCACTTTCACCGTCTTATTCACAGATCTTTTCGGATAGTACTTGTAGGACTTTCCTGCAAACCGAACCACAGTCGGGTGGTACATATTATTTAAAGCTTTATATTCAAGACAATAAAAACAAAGGTGTCTATTTTAATGCAACTAAGGAAAACTGCAGTGTTGATATCAAAGGTTTTGATGCAACGGTTTATAAGGTTACAAACAGAAATGACTATAAATATGTTGAAATAATCTATGAACTTAAAATGCAACCAAAGAAAATCAATTCAGTTGCAATAACAAATCTTGACATTCCTGCCAGAGGTGCAACTCCCGACACAACAGCAACAACAGAAGCTACCTTTAAAATCGGTTCTATGGCAGGAATAGTATGGTACCGTTTGGAAAACGGTTCGTGGAAAGAAATGGGAAGCGATGAAAAGTTTGTAGCAGGAAAAACTTATAAATGCTATTTCCAGATACTTCCTACTGACGGTTATATATTCCCTGTTAAAAAGGACGAGTTTTCCGTAACAATCAACAACGAAGCAACCAGCATTGTTAATTTCAGCTCAAAGCTGGTTTATGTTGAAAAGGAATATTATGTTCCTTGTATAATCCACAATTATGTTACGGTAGATTCGAAAGATCCGAACTGCACAGAAGACGGTTATAAATATTACGAATGTACAGCTTGCGGTAATACCAAGAGTGTCACAATTCCCGCAACAGACCACACCTTCAGTCTTGTTTCAGATACAGCAACCTGCGAGACAATGGGTGAAGCAACATATAAATGTAACTCATGCTCTGCAAGCTACAAGAATGTTACACCCCCAAAGGGTCACAACTATCAGGAAACAGGATATAAAGATTCAACCTGCGGTGAAGACGGTTACACAGAATATAAGTGTACAATCTGCGGTGAAACAAAGAAGGATAAAATCCCTGCAACAGGCGCGCACACCAAAGACGGTTCAAAGTGCACAGTCTGCGGATACGACGCTGCAAGCGACTGTAGTTGCAACTGCCACGGAAATTTCTTCCAGAAGCTCATCTTTATGATTACCAACTTCTTTGCTAAGTTCTTCAATCCCGCAAAGAGAGTATGCGAATGTGGTGCTAAACACTAAAAGTTTTAATCCCCGATAAAAATTCGGGGATTTTTTTCTCTTACCCCTACATTTGTAGGGTGTTTTTAAATCGGCTGAGAAGTATAATATAGGGACAATGAAGTTTAAAGGAGACAGTTATGGAGAAAAATCTAAAAAAACTTACTTTATTACATTCTAACGATATGCACGGTGATTTCCTTGCAGAGGAAGTTGACACTGAGCTCGTTGGCGGTGTATCGATGCTTTCGGGTTATATCAGCAAGGTCAGAGAGGAAGAAAAGAACACTATTTACTGTATTGCCGGCGATATGTTCCGTGGCTCTGTTATTGACTCGGAGTTTCAGGGACTTTCTACTATTGAAATTATGAATATGCTTTCGCCCGATGTTGTAACTCTCGGTAACCACGAAACAGATTACGGCATTGCACATCTGCTGTTTATTGAAAAGTGTGCAAAGTTCCCTATAATCAACGCTAATTTACATATTACCACCAACGGTGCAAGACTTTTCAAGCCTCACCACATTATCGAAATTGACGGAATGAAAGTCCTTTTCATCGGTATTCTTACCCAAGAGGTTCTTTCTCAGACAAAGAATGACGGCATTATCGGTACCTTCGTTGATATTGATGAAGCAGCCGCAGAGGTGGGAAAAATCTGTAACGCATACAATGCGATTGACATTGATTTTACGGTGCTTCTCACTCATATCGGTTTTGAAGAGGATAAAAAGCTTGCGGCACAGCTTGACCCTGATTGGGGTGTTGATGTTATTGTCGGCGGTCATTCTCACACCTTTATTGATGAGCCTGCTGTTGTCAACAATGTTGTTATTGTTCAGGCAGGAACCGGTACAGACCAGATAGGCCGCTTTGACATTATGGTTGATACTGATAACAACTGCATTGACAGTTTTACATGGAAAACCATACCTATCAATGATAAGCACTGTCCGAGAGATGAGGTTCTTGAAAATATCCTCAGTCGATATAAAATGCAGACAGATGCTAAATACGGCAGAGTGGTAACCCGACTTAAAAAGCGCCTCACACATCCCACCAGAATTCAGGAAACTGCTCTCGGCGGTCTGCTTTCAGATATTATGTGCGAATGCCTCGGTCTTGACATTATGCTTCTCGGCTCAGGAAGCGTCAGAAGTACAGAGCTTGGCCCGATAGTTCTTTACTCTGACCTTTGTGAGTGCTTCCCTTATGACGATGCAGCTTATATGATTAAGGTTACAGGTGAACAGTTCAAGCGTATGATTAAATTTATGGTGCGTGATGAGGTCTGGGAGGGTGCCCACTGTGAATTCTATCAGTTTTCGTCGGGAATGAGAGTAATTTATGACAGAGGGACACAGGACTTCCTGAGATTCGACTTCAAGGGTGAGCCTGTTGAGGACAACAAGATTTACAGAATCGGTCTTCAGCAGTTCCATTTCAATAACCTTGAGGACTTTTTCAACATATCTCTCGAAGAAATATTTGAAAACGGTAAGCCTGCTGTTGTGGCAACATCCTGTCTCGGCATTTTTGATGAGTATATGTCAAACCATCAGAATATGGACCGTGAGATAACAGGCAGACTTGTCATTGTTTAGATTATTTTGTTTACCCCTACATTTGTAGGGTGACATTACAAAAATAAAGGTATATAATCTGCTTGTGAATTGCTATTCATATAAAAATCGAAAAGGAGAAGGTAAAAATGAAAAGAATAATAGCACTTCTTATGGTCATTCTGACCGTTTTCTCAGTGTTCTCAATTGCAGTTGCAGCTGAAGAACCTACAAAATGGTATCAGTATACACAGGAGGAATGTAAGCATAACAGTATGATTCCCGGTGACAGATACTATGGTCCCGAATATTACTTCAAGGGCAGCGATACCTGTTTCCTCTGTGGCTTTGTTTGTGGGCATCCTGATGATAAGCGTGTATACTACGTTGATATTACAACGTCAAAGTATGACTGTTATGATTATAACCGTGAAGGTCATACAAAATTATATAAGTGTGAGTACTGCTGCAAGTCAAGCATACCTGATGAATCAACAACTGAAAAGCATAAGTACACCCGTACAAAGGCAAACATCTATAATGATTACCATACTGCAACCTGTAAGGTGTGCGATTACTCTGTTGAGAGTGCTTGTAAGTATAAGACAACCTACAAAAAGGGCTCAAGCGATACACATCACAAGGTAGTAAAAACCTGTACCATATGTAAGCAGCCGGGTTATGTTGCAAAGGATTCCCAGAAGCACTCCTACAAAGATAACAAGTGCACAAAATGCGGTTTCAAGAGAGTAGTTCCCGGTACAGTTAAAATTTCAACAGCAAAGAACACAGCAACAGGTAAAAAGAGAACAGTAAATGTAGAAGGCAAATGGGTATACAGCAACGGCGAGTATATATGGAAGAAGCCCTATAAGTATACTGTTTATGATTACAAAATCAGCCTTAAATTCTCTTCAAAGGACGCTGTCAAATATATAGTAACAAATGCATCTGATAAGGATTTGGATGATGGTCACAAGAACAGAGTTGTTACTAAAAAGAAAGAGTTTACTTATACTTATACATCAAGCAGAAAAAAGGCTTCAAAGGTAACTCTTTACATCACACCTATGAGCAAAACAGGCACCTACGGCAAGACTATAAAAAAGACAATAACTCTTAAAAACTGACGGATAAAAATTTTTTCATATAGAAAATCCTTTCTTCTTCCCCGATAAAAAAATCGGGGAAGTTTTCCTTTACCCCTACATTTGTAGGGTGACTTTTAAGCTTTAAGGTTGTATAATTAGGCTGTAAACCTGCAGTTTCGGCAGGGTACAATAAAAAATAAAGGAGAAATTAAAATGAAAAAATTTCTTGCACTCATTCTTGCAATCCTTATGGTTGCAACGCTTGCTGCCTGCGGTGGCGGCGGAGAAACCCCCGACACAACTGAACCTGATGCACCGGTGGCTGCTGCTGACGAAGTACACGGCATCAAAAAAGACGCTTATGCAGCATTGACAGCAGATGATCTTATCGCTAAGCTCATCAAAGATAAGGCTGCTCCCACAGTTGAGGAGTACACAGCACTTATCGAAACAATCGAGCTGGCTGAGCTTGATGAAAGATTCAACTTCGCCGACAATGCTACTAACGACGCTTTTCTTCAGCTTAAGAGCGACGGTGCAACACTTCCCAACATCCTTGACTGTGCAAATGCAATTATTGCAAACGATTCAGCTAAGGTAAGAGCTTACTATTATTCAAAACTCGGCAATGTGTTCTTCGATGAATCAACAGCATATTATGCACCCATCAAGGCAAAGATTTTAGCAGAAACAGAGGCTATTGCTATTGCATACACTTTCCGCTATCTTGCAAGCAACTTCCGTTCAGATGCTGAATTCTGTAATTTTGTTCTTTCACATAAAGACAATGAAAACGTAATGGTAAGAAAGTGGTTCTCATCAGCTATTACTTACCTTCAGCCTGCTGACAAAACACCTTTTGTTGACGCAGTGATCAAGCTTCTCGGCGACGAAGATGCTGATGTAGTTACAGAGGCTGCTCTTAACAGCGGTGCACTTGAAGACGACAGACTTGTTGAGCCCCTTGCAAAAATTCTCAAAGACGAGAACCTTGCTGATGCACACGATGATGCTCTGACTTCACTGATCAGAATGTGGTACAACTATCCCGCACATGATAACTATTCAGAAGCTGCATACAAAGCAACTATGGATTACTTAAAGGGCGATTATGCAAGTGCAGATCTTCCCAGTTGGTTAGGTCTTAGCAAAATGGCAAACAAGGGAACTAAGTTCGATGCATGGGCAGCTGAGGCTACATATTTGAATAACGAAGAAATCGTTGAAGCTGCAAAGAATATCTTTGAGGATGAAGCAAAGGCAAGACTTGTCAGAACTCAGTGCATATCAATTATCGGTGTCTTCGGTGACAAGGCTGACCTTGAAGCACTCCAGGCAACAATTGATAAGGTTGAAAGTGCAGCAGACAAGAGCTCATATCAGTCAAAGCTTGATGCAGAGCTTGCTAAGAAATAATTCTCTCTCACTTTTGTGCTGTCCGGATTTATTCCGGGCAGCGCTTTTTTGTACGCGTCCAAACGCCCGACGATATTAAAATTTATCCCGCCAAGCAAAATTTTTCTTCTCTTACCCCTACATTTGTAGGGTGTATTTTGATTTCAGATGTTATATAATGACTTTGGAGTAATCCGAAATAATATAACTTAAAGGAGATTTTAATTGTGAAGGCTAAAAAAATCTTAAGTCTGTTGCTTTGCATACTTATGTTAGCAACAGCAATCCCATTTTCGGCAAGCGCATTGACTGTTATATATGACATCAATGCAATGATACCAATTCCTACTGTGGGTGAAACCCCTACTGATAAAGGCGTCTTTGTTAACGGCAAGGCTATCGGTATTGATTTTGACATTGACTGGTGCTACGAAGACGGCATAATACTTAAGGAAAACGAGAAATATCAATATGGTGTTACATATCTTTGCGTTCTTGACATCAAAACAGAAGATAATTATATGTTCTCAAATGAATTTCAGATGTCCTTTGCGGTAAACGGCAAGGTTATACCTGATGAAATGGTTGACTACAGATCTTACAATAAGATTTATATCAACTACGAATTTAAGCCTAATCCGATAAAAATAGGTGACTTTGATGTACCTATTCCTGTTCCTACTGTTGGTGACCATCCAACAAGTTTAGGCCTTGCTGTTGGTGCTGATAATGTCAACTATGATGTTGAGTGGCTTGACAAAAATAAGAATGAGATGAATGTTGCAAAAGCTTATGAACCCGACACAGATTACTATTGCTGTATTACAATTGAAGCTAAAGACGGCTATGTATTCAAAGCAGGTATGAAAATTAAGGTCAATGGTGCAGATTTCAACTACGCAAGCAAATCAGATACACAGATTATGATTATGTATAAATTCAGACCTGAGCCTATTATTGTAAAATTATTAAGACCGGTTATCAAGCTTCCCGAATTGGGAGCAGTTGCAACAACAGCACAAGTTACAGATGATTCTGAAGGTGTTTATATTCATAATACTCTTATGTACTATGCTGATGATACAGAAGTTAAGAATGAAACTATAAAAGCGGATACAGATTATAAGCTCGGTATCTTATATTATCCCAATAAAGGTTACGCTTTCACCGGTTCTGCAAGTGACACCAAAGTTTTTGCTGACGGTGCGGGTAAAGCAGAAATAAGACTGACAACTGCGAGTCTTGTATTGATGATGTATCATTTCAGATACAACTCAATCACGGTTTCTAATGGTTCAGCTTCAGCTTCTGCCGCACTTTCGGGTACAGTTGTAACAATTACCGCACCTCAGGTTGAAGGTAAAACGTTCAGCCATTGGACTGTAAAAGGTGCGACAGTCAAAAATGCAAATGCTCAGGAGACAACAATCACAGTAGGTGACGAAGCTGTTGTTGCTGAAGCTGTCTACAAAGACTGCAACTGCAACTGCCACGGCAACATAATTCAGAGAATTATATTTATGATTACTAACTTCCTGGCGAAGATTTTCAACCCTGCAAAGAGAGTTTGCGAATGCGGAGCAAAACACTAAAAATTTTATAAAAAAATTCCCGATTTTTCGGGAATTTTTTGCTTTTACCCCTACATTTGTAGGGTGCTTTTTACCCGATAGATGTTTTATAATATACTCAGAATGCCATAAGTATCTGAGGTGATGAAATGCGACAACCAAAAAGACAAAGCGGCTTTGTGCTGTCGGTTTTGCTGACACTGCTTTTCAACCTTGAATGGACAATACCTGCGTGGATTTTTCTTGCTTTGCATTTCTGGAAGGGAATATCAATTTTATGGTTTATCTGCTCAATACTGCTGTGGATACTTTTTGTTATGCTTAAGCTTTTTGTTTTCGGCTCACTCACACGTGCGGGCAACTATAAAGACCCACCCAAAGAAAACAAAAATCCCTATTCATCGGGTGGCTATAAAAAGGGAGGAAGTAACAATGAAGAAAAAAACTAAAATCATCCTTTCGGTTCTCATTTTCAATGTCTTACTGCTTACTCTTTGCGCCTGTACGCGTGGAAGTGGCGACGATATAACAACCACCGTGCCGCTAACTTCGGCAGAGTACAAAACAGAAATTTTTGAAGAACCCAAGGAGCTTGAAGAAGCAGGGCTTACATATAACGACCTCGTTTCAGCCAACAGCGTCGAAGCACTTCTGCAGAAATACGAAACTATTGCTATAGAGAGCGACCGTGACGAAGCAGAGCTTTTCACCTATAACGGCAAACCGGCCTTTTTAAATCACGTAGTTTATAACGACGACGAGGAATACATTGGCGGTTGGATCGACTCATTAGGCTATGAAATCAATGGCGGCGTTGCCTTTGCCACCGCTAATGCTTTTAATCTCAGCGAAGAAGAAACGTTTCCTTATGAAAGCTATATCGTTGATTTCTTCGGCGGTCAGGAGCTTTTCGTCAAAGAAATAGGCGAGGACTATTACAAGATAATCCACACCTATGAGGATATGCTTGAAAACGAGAAGTTTGAATATATTTTCGATAAAGAAACTCTTGAGCTTCGTGAATATAACTACACACTTTTCGACGATACATCAGGCTCAACGATTTTCCATTTTGATAAGCCTCTCAGTGAAAACAGTTCAAAGGTTATTGAGATAATGAATGGCGAAAGAAAGAGCATCACCGTGAAAAGCGAATTATATGATTTTGATGAGGTTATCAGAAACGAGGCGACACTCAGCATACCCTCTGAATGGAAGCTTGAACTGCTCGCAGGCGTGGAAATAGCTCTTTACAGCAACGAAGAGCAGACAGAAGTTTATGAATATCCCGGTCACGGTATAGACCACACGATTTATGTAACTAATTCATTAGGTTAATTATTCTCAGTAATGAGAGATTAAATAAAAATTTTTATTAAAGGAGAAATTGATATGGGACTTATTAAAGCTGCTCTCGGTGCAGCAGGCGGCGTAATGGCTGACCAGTGGAAAGAATTCTTCGTTTGCGATTCACTTCCCAACGATGTCCTTATGAGAAAAGGACAGAAGAAGGTTACAGGCCGCTCATCAAACTATAAGGGCGACGAAAACATCATCACCTCAGGCTCAGGTATCGTTGTCGCTGACGGTCAGTGCATGATTATCGTTGAGCAGGGTAAGGTAGTTGAGGTTTGTGCCGAGCCCGGTGAATTCACCTATGACGCTTCAACAGAGCCCAGCATTTTTGCAGGCTCATTCGGTGAAAGCGTAAAGGCTACCTTCAAGAATATCGGCAAGCGTTTCACCTATGGCGGTGAAGCACCCAAAGACCAGAGAGTTTAT
>JAZSMR010000010.1:0-55361 GCA_045535965.1 Acutalibacteraceae bacterium | reverse complement strand
TCACCCTAAGGTGAATTTCAATTTGACGGATTAAATAAACATTCTGCCCTCACTTTTGTGGGGGCAGTTATTATTTGATATAAGTGACGGGATTAGAATGTCTAAGACATTCAGTTGCAACACTCTGAAGCTAATGAGGTAACCGGCGTTTATTATATGTTAAACTTTTTCTTCACACTATCTATAAACTGCGCGGTCGTTTTACCCGTCAGAGATATAGCGCCTGTTGCTATCTTAGCCAGAAACAGGGGCACACCCACAGAGGCAATGTTGTTCTGCAAAAACTCATCTGTAAAACGGTCATCATACGTCTGCGGTACTGTGTCGCAGGTTTTCATATACCACAAAAGAAGTTCCTCTTTCATCTCAGCTATAATTTCTCTGTATTTTTCTTCGTCAATGAGGTTAGTGCTTTCGCCTTCGGAAAGGACATAAAACTCATCCTTTTCATAAAGCCTCATAACGTATTTATACTCTTTGGAACGTATCATAGCAGCCTTTGTGTGACTACCGTCTTCTTTCATCTGCAGAAGAAGTCTTGGCGAATAAACAGCATCCTCGTTTATGAAAAGATTGCTTTCTGAACAATGGGTTTCGCCTTTGAGTCTGCCGCCCTCACAGAAAACGTAGTTTTTGTGAGGTGTTTTTTTATCCTTCATAGTGGGCAGAAGGCTCTTCGAAAAGCTTTGTCTCTTACAGTCAATACCCGCAAGGTCATAAACAGTAGCACATAAATCCGTAAGCTCGGCAAGGTTATCATTTATACCGTTATCGACGGTTATATTCTTCGGCGGTTTGATTATGAAAGGTACTTTTGTGAGGCAGTCGGGAAAACAGTTCTGGCATTTTTCAACGATGCCGTAATCTGTTGTATAGTCGCCGTGGTCGGAAAGAACTATAATTGCCGTATTGTCGTAAATCCCTTCATCTCTAAGTGCGCGGATAAGTCTGCCCACCTGGTAGTCAACCTTTGCACACATAGCAAGATATGTCCGCCTTATTTCACGTAGTCTTTCCTCACTCCAATCTGCAATTCCGAGAGCGTTCTTAAGACCCTTTTCCATCAAGGGCTTTCCGTCACCGTCTTCGATATTCGGTATGCGTTCTTGCAGTTTACTCTCATCAATCAGGTCATAGAATTTCTTTTCAATCTGATATGGAGGATGCGGAAAATCCAGACCTATAAACATAAAAAAGGGTTTATTTTTCGGGCGTTTTCTTATTTGTCTTATTGCAGAATCAATGCACAGATCATCGTTGTTTTTTATTTCCCGACCTCTTTTATTTTCGGGAATTATTCCGTTAAAAAATGAGAAGAAGGTATCACTGCCTTTTTCTCCACGTGCCGATTTCACAACAGTTGCAGGAGTTTTCACGGGAGAAAACATAAGATATTTATCAATAAGCTCTCTGTGGTATTTTCTGCACTGACCTGCCATTAAATCTCCGCGAGTAGACGATAGAGTGTAATATCCTGCATTTTTCATATCAGAAAAGAGGTTTTCCTCATCCTCGTGCAGAAGGTACGACATTGTTCGATGACCTTTTGTGTGAGGATAAAGTCCCGTCATAAATGAGCATCGGCTCGGTACACAGACGGGATTCTGACAAAAGGCATTTCTGAAAGAAACACCGTCAAAACCGAGCTCGTCAAGGTTGGGCGTGTATGATGCCTCGTTGCCGAGATGGTGAAGAGCATCGGCTCTCATCTGGTCAGGATTTATAATTAAAATATTAGGCTTGTCTGCTATGTTTTTATGTTTCATAAGCCACTACCTTTTTACATTTCTTCTCTTTTTACATTCTTCAAATCAAGGAGTAATTTGTGTTCACCACTGTTAATCAGGATTAAAGAAGCTTTCCTTTCCGATTTGCAGAACTTGCTGTCGTATCTGCTGTAGACTTTATCTGCCGGGACATCGTTTACGGTGAAATCCCCGTCGTAGGATACTGATATTTCACCTGAAAGAGTTTTATAATAAACTTTATTGCCGTTAAATTCTACTGCATTTCTGCTGATTCTTTCCTTGAATTGCTCATAAGTTTCTTTATCAGCATCGGAAAGCTCGGTTACATAAGTGTGGTACTCACCGCCGTATTGACACAGATCAAATTCTCCTTTGAGTTTGCAACTGTCCGGATAGTTTTTACCCTTGTGTACTCCTTCGGCAGAGTCCGTGTCAAAGGGCTTGTATTCTAATTTACCGTTGGAGATAAGAGATACAAATACGCCGTTTTTTCTTGCGAAAACCCTGCTATCCTGAAGCTCGAACTCATCATAAAAATCACGGGGCATATAGGCATGTGTCATATCTGCTGTTGCGGTTTCACCAAGCCTCTTTTTATTGGGTAACTTGTAAATTGTTATGTTTACATTTTCGTGCTGAATACTCATAGGCCGTCTGCCGTTACCTATCCAGTAGCCCGGTGAAGAGGCATATCTGCTTTTGCCGTTGCCGGCAGGGTGGGTTGTGAAAAGTGCAAGAGTTTCACCGATATTTGCAGACCATTCATGGTCCTGAGCTCCGCACATATCGGTGTCTTTACAAACGGAAGTGGACAGACAGTAACGTGATGTACGGTATGTATAGACATTGCCTCTGCCGGTGGCTATACCGTGAGGCATAATGTTGTATTTTTCGGCGAATTTTCTCCAGCTCAGAGCCTTGAATATGGTTAGATTGAGAAACTTGAAATATCCGAGGAATGAGCTTCGGTACATCTTGTTTTCTTTAAGATACCTGAGAGTGTTTTCCACAACCTGAGGATTGGTGAAGGTTTCTGCACCGAACTGTGCCATAATCTGATGGGGCTCACAGCCGACAAGGCCTTCCTTTTCCATATCGTCGGGAGAAAGTCCGCAGCCCATTTTTGAAACGAAGGTATCCTTTGAAAGAGCAATGTCTTTTATTGCATCGGGCAGTATGTAAAGCCCCTTTTTAACTATGTCCGTAAAGCACAGAACTATGTGGTTAGGCTTTTTTAAAAGAGATGCTCTTATTTCATCTTTTTCCTTCTGCGTGAGATATGGGTCGGAAAGGACTTCGTCGGCACCCTCTTCACCCCAGAGAACATTCATGGCGCACTGTATGCTGTTGCCGTAAAAGTTACCCGCTTTGTTATTGCCGTACATTCTTGAGCTTGTGGAGACAAAACGGTTGTTTACGCTGTTGAGAGCCACATCAAACCAAAGAATATCCATAATGATTTTCATCTGCTCTACAGACTTCTCATCTTTTGAGTATGCTATGTAATTTGCCATCGGTGAGATATCCTCGGCAATATAGTTGTTGCTGAGATATTCCGAAAAGCCGAAACTGAAGCGTTGCTCCATCCAGGCGTCGATACGCACTTTTGCCTTTGCCATGTGCTCCCGACCTGTCATTTTATTATTACGGAAAATATCATCGGGCCACTCCTGACCTGCAAGGTATTCGCTCACAGCAAAGAGAAGCTGATGATTTTCTGACCAGTAACACATACTGTCGTCGCCGGGCTCGTCCATAAAGTATTTGAAGTCGAGGAAAGTGTTTTTTATAAGCTCCTTGCACTTTTCATTCAGTACATTTCCACAGTCCTTATAAATTTTAAATAGCATCTGTGCCCTGAAATCGGAGCAGTCAAAACGGTGTCCCATATACTCGCTCTGACGAAGGAGCATTTCATATATTTCATCGTCTGTAAAGGAAACATCATTTCCTTCACCCGTAAGGAAAAGGTATAAATCCTCGAATTTTTTGCCGTTTGATGTGGCAGTGTAGTAGTCGAAATCTTTGTCGTCGGGAAGCTCCTGCATAGGCGACTTCATTAGAAGAAGTATGACTTCAACTATTGTCAGAAGCAGGGCGACACCGAAAATTGAGAGAATAATATAAAGAACAGTCATCACGCTTCCTCCGTATTTTCTTCTTTTAAAAGTCCGCGCTCTGCCGCAACCTTCATTGATACTTCCTGCATCACCTCATCTGTCAGAGGATAACGCTTCATAGCGATGTATGTAACCAGATGACCCCAGGCAGGAAGCAGGAAAACAGCTATAAGAACACAGTAATAAAATCTGTGATTTACGAAAACGTTTTCAGGTACAACGGCACTTTCACCGCTTCCCGAAAAACCGCAGAATGCCATAATAGCCATAGTGATCAGGCCTACACCGCTTGCAGCGAGCTTGTTTACAAATGTGAGTGCCGCACCGATAGTGCCGGGAATAAACTTACCGCTTTGCAGATACTCGTATTCTGTAAGGTCGCCCACCATAGCATTTTCCAGGTTTGTGGAAATTCCGAGAGTGCTCATATAAAAGCCGAAGGCGAGAATAACCATAATTACAGAGAAGGTTATGCCGGTGTATGTGCGCTCAGGGTCAGCCGGCAATAAGAAAAGAGTGAGGAAGAAGCCCGATAGGGCAACAGATGTCTGTATAAATGAAACTTTGTGATAAACAACGGCTGAGCCCTTTTTCGATGCGAAGTACATGCCGATAACAAGCACGGGTGCACCCAGTACAACACCGTTAAGAATATCAAAAACAGATGTAAGACCTCTGTTCATTATTATGTTTGCAAAGAGATAGATGGAAAGGCTTCCTCTGACTGATTTTGCAATGGAGTCCGAGCAGGTTGCCCATAAAAGGCAACGAAGAGGCTTGCTGCGTTTTATGAGACTGAAAAATTCGGTTATTTTTGTCTCTTTCTCACTTGTCTGCATAGAGTAATAGGTGGGGTTATCTCTGTTGTCTATTGCTTTTGCCGCACCAAGAACAAAAACAAGAGAAACCACTGACATAACAATTATTGAAATTCTCCACACGAGCGGCTCTTGCATATTGCCTATAAGATTACTTGTTACAACGATTGATACAAATGCAGAAACAAGAGCATCGGATACGGTCTGACCGAGGGCGTAAAGAGGCCTTTGCCTCGGGTCTTGGGTGATGATGGCCTGACCTGCTCTTGTGGCTGTCATTAGAATTGTATTGCCGATGATGATAATGGCATAGCAACCGCCGAGAATGAGATATGATGCAACCAGTGGGATATCGGGATTTACGGGATAGAAAAAGATAAACAGTGCGGGTATAAAGGACATAATCGCACCGATGAGCATAAACAGTCTGAACTTGCCTTTTTTTCTGTAACGGTCAAAAATACTTGCAATAAGAGGGTCTGTTACTGCATCGAGAATATGTATGGGCAGATGAATTGAAGCAAACATTATGCCCAACTGAAGAACATTCTGCGTATAGTAGGACCATTTGCCCATCATTATTGTTATTGCGGCACCGCCTGCATAGTTGAGAGAAAACAGCAATACTCGCCATGCATTGTTTTTTCTCGGGTCTGTACCGTCATTACGGTAAACACTGATTAAGCTTTTGAGTTTATTCATCTTGGTTCTCCTTTCTTTTGCATTATACTCGCTGACTTAAGCCATTCTCTCCAAAGCCTCAAGAGTGATTTCATATTTTGTTGCTTCACCTTTCAGGAAAAGCTCCATTTCTTCCATCATATAATAAGCCATCCTCTGAGGCTCATTACCCGTACTGCCGGCAATGTGAGGTGTAAGTATAGCATTCGGACACCAGAAAAGAGGATTGATATAGGGGAAAAACTCTCTTTTAAGAACATCTGCAACAAAGGTTCTTGACGGGTGCAGAATAAGTGACAGTGCGAGCGAATACTCTGCTACCTGTGCACCTCTGCCTGTATTTATAAAGGTGGAGTGCTTTTTCATTCTTTTGAAAAGCTTATAATTAAAGACATTCTCAAGCTCGGGTTTATTTGCAAGGTGATTACTGATAACATCACAAGTGCTGAAAAGCTCCTCGAGACCTATAAGAGTAACGCCGAGCTGCTTTGCTTTTTCTTCACTGACAAAGGGGTCATAAGCGTAAACCTCAACATCCAGCTCCATAAGTCTTTTTGCCACCATCTGTCCGATGGCGCCAAGTCCCACAAGACCAACCTTACAGCCGAAGTTGCCCGGTGATGTGTTGGCAAAGGCAAATGAGTAGGGAAGAAGGCTACGGTAATATTTCGCTGCTTGGAAATATCCTTTTGAAGCTAACGTTATCTGTGCAAAGGCATATTCCGCAACGGGTACGGCATTTGCGGCAAAGGCACTGAAAACCTTTACTTCGCTTTCAAGAAAAGGTCTTGCAAAGTATTGTACGGTGCCTGCCGAATAGAAGACTGCCTTTAAATTCGGCATATACTCTTTGATTTCTTCTTTGGTGAATTTCGGCATTCCCCAGGTGGCAAAAGCTATTTCACAGTCAGAAAGAAATCCGGCATTTTCTTTCAGGTTTTTTCTGTTGATTTTGCAGGAGAGCTCACCGTATTCGCCGAGCTTTTTTAACACGTCGTATGTGTAAACCTTGGAAAACTGTATCTGATTTGTACCGAAAAGTGCAATTTTCATCTTGCTTTTTCCACCTTTTCTTTTATTTTTGCTATATCCTTTATCATTTCTGAGGCTATGCCGAGATAACTGAACAAGTATGTATATTCAATAAGAAGGTTTCTGTCAAAGCCGACGGAGAGAATCTTATCCAGAAGAGCATCAATGTAATCGGGGTTATGCTTCGGAAACTGCTCTCTTGTCTGTTCTGAGTAGGAAATATGTATGCTTTCGGTATAGGGTGCAGTGCGTTCAATTCTGTCAAGGTCATATTCCATACGGCGGTAACGTGACTGGAAATATGTTCTGAAGTTATCACAGGCAATATCTTTATGAATTTTCAGAAAGGCATCTGTATTATTGTTGTAAGTCTTGTCGTGACATTCGGGACACACCGTAAGACCATATTTCTCTGCCGTTTCGCAAATGCTTTTTGCATCTTCAACGAGGGCGTTATATGTATCGGCATCAGTTTTTTCGCTGTCTGCTTTGCCGAGCCACACTCGTACAGATGATGCACCGAGGGCTGTTGCAATTTCGCAGATTGAACTCCACTCTTCTGCCTTTTTGCTTCCCACACGGTAATAACTTCCGTAGGAGCAAATTTTAATTCCCGCTTTATCACAAAGTGCTTTTGCCTGCTTTGCCGAAGTAATATCTTTGACGTGTATATCTCCGCCCCATTCGATACAGTCGACATTTGCTCTGACGGCAATTTCTACAACTTTTTCAATTTTTTTAATCTGTCTGAAAGATGTTGAAGTAAAGCCTATAAGCATACGCTCACCCCTTTTTGTTTTAGTTTATCATATTTATTCTGTTAAAACAATACAAAAATATTTTATTTGGTCTTTTTTTATTGTATTTTTTTTATTAAAATGGTAAAATGGCTTTGAATATAATAAGGGGAATGAACTTTATGGGAAGTATACTTTCAGAGAAAATTGATATATACGGCAGAGAGGCCGCCAACAGGATACTTTTTCAGCCTATGGAGGGCTGCGACGGAACAAAAGACGGTGCAATTGATGAACTCACACGTCGCAGATATCTTCGCTTTGCCGAAGGTGCTCCCGGTATAATCTGGTTTGAGGCGACTGCTGTATGCAACGAGGGCAGAGCAAACCCCCGTCAACTTTACATAAACGAAAATACTGTAGACAGCTTCAGGTCTCTTGTGAGTGAAGTCAAGAAAAAATCAAGGGAGCTTTACGGCTTTGAGCCTATAATGATAGTTCAGCTCACTCACAGCGGAAGATACAGTAAACCGAGCGGCACCCCTGAACCTATTGTTGCTTACCGAAACGAATTATGGGAAAAGGGCAAGGAAAACCAGCCCTTCAGAGTTGCCGCCGATGAATACCTTGCCACCATACCCGCTATGTACGAAAAAGCTGCGGAGCTTGCTCTTGAGGCAGGCTTTGACGGTATGGATGTAAAATGCTGTCACGGATATCTTTTCAATGAATTCTTAAGTGCTTATGACCGTGAAGGCGAATACGGCGGAAGTTTAGAAAATCGCACAAGACTTTACTTTGACTGTATTGATGCCGTTAAAGGCACTGTGGGTGACAAAGCATTTGTTACAACAAGACTCAACAGTTGCGACTGCTTTCCTTACGGCTACGGTTTCGGCGTCAATGAAAAAGAAAAAATCGACCTTGCGGAAACAAAGCAGATTATAGAAAAGCTCCGCGAAAAGGGTATCGAGCTTGTTAATCTAACTATCGGCAATCCGTATCTGATACCTCATATCAACCGTCCCTATGCAGTAAAATCTCCAGAGGACGGTAAAATTGGTATGAAGCGTATATATGATGTTACCAGAGAGATAACCTCGGCTTTTCCTGATATGAAATTTGCAGTTTCAGCTCTCACCTATGAGGGGGAAAACGCTGTTCAGTATGCTGAAAAGCTTCTTTCTGAGGGCGTAGGAAATTTTGCAGGCTTCGGCAGAATGACCTTTGCTTATCCGACGTTTTACAAGGATTACCTCGAAACGGGCGCTCTTGACAAAGGCAAGGTCTGTATTAAATGCAGTAAATGCTCGGAGCTTATGAGGGCAGGTACTGTATCAGGCTGTGTTATAAAGGACAGCGAGACCTATATGCCCTATTATCAGAAATTTGTACTTAAAAAGTGAGGTAAATTATATGGTTGCAGTTGTAACAGGCGGTAGCCGCGGTATAGGTAAAGCCATAGCTGAAGAGCTTCTTAAAATCGATTGCAGTGTAATTATCACTGCAAGAAATAAAAGCAGTGATGTTGAAGAATTAGAAAAAAGCTTTGATAGCAAAGTCTTTTTTGTACCTTGCGATATTTCCGAAGAATCTGACAGAAAAAATCTTGCAGATTTTGTTAATGAGCATTTCGGCAAACTCGACTTGCTTGTAAACAATGCAGGCGTCGCACCGAGAGAAAGAAAGGACATACTCGAAGTTACACCTGAAGATTTTGACTATCTCTTTGATATCAACTTAAAAGGTACATTCTTCGTAACACAGGAGTTAACACCTCTGCTTATAAAGAATAAAAATTCAAGGATAGTCAACATTTCTTCTATGTCGGCTTATACGGCTTCGGTCAACAGAGGCGAATACTGTATTTCAAAAGCAGGTATATCGATGATAACAAAGCTTTTTGCCGCAAGGCTTGCCGAGTGCGGTGTGAGTGTTATTGAAATAAGACCGGGCATTATCGAAACAGAGATGACATCAAAGGTTAAAGAAAAGTACGAGAAGCTTATTGCAGACGGCATAACACCCGTAAAGCGTATGGGTCAGCCTTATGATGTGGCTAAATGTGTTGTTTCCGTAGCCGAGGGGAACTTTGATTTCTGCACAGGTACGGTAATTGACTGTGACGGCGGATTTAATGTGAGGCGTTTATGAGAAAGATTTACAAATGCCTTGTTATAGGCAGTGGTGCTGCGGCTTACAGTGCTGCTGACTGGCTTTACAGAGACGGTATAACGGATATTGCCCTTGTTACGGAAAACCGGCTTTCGGGTACTTCTCGCAATACGGGGAGTGACAAGCAGACCTACTACAAAATTTCGATGGACGGCTTCACGCCTGACAGTCCCTATAAAATGGCAACGGATATGTTTTCGGGCGGCTCTTGCGACGGTGAAAAAATGTATCTTGAGGCCGTAAACAGTCAACGGTGTTTTCTTCGTCTTTGCGAGTACGGTGTAAACTTCCCGACAGACAATTACGGAGGATATCCAGGTTACAAAACAGATCACGATGATACACTGAGAGCAACATCCGTAGGGCCTCTCACATCAAAAGCCATGACACGGCAGCTTGAAAAGATTGTAACGGAAAAAAACAAAACTCCACTACTTGACAACAAGCAGGTTATAAAGATTCTCACTGACGGCAAAAGAGTATTCGGCGTGCGTGTCCTTGACCTGAAAAGTGAAGCGGAAGAAAATATCTATGCCGAAAATATAATCTGTGCCACGGGTGCACCTGCCTGCATTTACGGGGACAGTGTGTATCCCGAATCACAGCACGGAATGACGGGAGTGCTTATTGAAGCCGGTGTGAGAATGTGCAACTTCACCCAATGGCAGTACGGTATGGCGAGTGTTGATTTTCGTTGGAATGTATCAGGCAGCTTTATGCAGGTAATTCCGCGTTTTGTAAGCACAGATGAAAAAGGAAAAGAAAGAGAATTCCTCTCTGATTATTTTACGGATATTCACGAGGCTTACAGCTATGTTTTTCTCAAGGGCTATCAGTGGCCGTTTTCCTTTGAAAGAGCAGAGCAAAGTTCACAGATTGACCTTGCTGTACATTCAGAAATGCTCAAAGGCAGAAGTGTTTACCTTGATTACAGAAAGAATCCCGAAGGCTTTTGCTTCGAAAGACTTTCAGACGAGGCGAAGAAGTATATCAGCGATACACAGTGCTTTGCCGATACGCCTATAGAAAGACTTGAAAGGCTCAACAGTAAAGCCATTGACGTTTATCTTCGTCAGGAAATAGATTTACATAAGGATATGCTTCGTATAGCCGTATGCGCTCAGCACAATAACGGCGGTGTTCACACGGACACGAATTTTGAATCAGACATAAAAGGTCTTTATGTCATCGGTGAAGCGGCAGGTACTTTCGGACTTTCAAGGCCCGGCGGTTCGGCACTTAACGATACCCAGGTCGGCGGTCTTGTTGCAACAAAGCATATAAAAAGAAAATCCGCGACGGTAATTGATGAAAACGAACTGTCATTTTTTGAAACGCCGCAGGAAGCTTTCACAGTAAATTCCGAGACCGACTATTCTCATTTCAAAAGAAAAATGAGTAAGGTTGCTTCCTTTAAAAGAGATTATGAGGAATGTGTATCTCTTCTGAGTCAGGTAAATGAAGCACTTGATTCCTATCCTAAAGCGCACAAAAACCTCAGCGAGTACTACCGTGATAAAGATATGCTCATAAGTATGAAAGCTCTTTTAGAAGCTATTGTTTCCGAGTTTCCTGAAACAGGAAGCCGCGGTGGGGCGATTTTCATAAAGGACGGAGTGCTTGTCAAAGAAAATCCATATTACAGAGATTACCTCACCGTTACCAAGAACGGCGAAGCTGAGTTTATAAAGGTTTCGCCGGTACCATTCGGACAAAAACCTTTTGAATTTTATTTAAGTAAAACCAGTGAAGGAGAAATATTATGAACACAGGAAACAAAAGAATTGACATCAAAAGAGCAACCAATAAAGAAATTCTTGCATTTTCACTTTTGCCTTTAGGCTTTTTCTTTATTGACTGCACCGTTTATACGGTAATTAACTTTTATATGACTGATGTGCTGAAATTAAGTATGGGTCTTGTTTCTATAGTCCTTTTAGGCACAAAGGTATGGGATGCCGTCAACGACCCCATTATGGGACAGATTGTAGAGCGCACAAGAACAAAATGGGGCAAATGCAGACCTTATCTTCTGTGGATACCCATTCCCTTTGCCATTACTACGGCACTTTTATTCCTTCCCGTAAACTTCCCTGAAAGCTGGAATATCATCACAAAAGACGGCACTAACTTAGGTAATGCAGGTAATTTTGTGTATATGCTCATTATGTATATGGTTTATATCACTTCATATACAGCCATTGAAATACCCCGAAACAGTCTCACTCCGCTTGTCTTTCCGCAGAAGGATCTCCGTGTAAAAGCTGTTTCAATTTCCAATACCGTAGGCTCACTCGGTACCATTCTTCCCTCTGTTCTTATCTGGACTATGGCAGGTCTTCTGGGCAACGGCAAAAAAGATATGACCGATATGGGTTATTTCCGGTCTGCTGCAATTTTTGCTGTAATGGGCGCAGCAATTATGATGTGGTCATTCTTCGGCATAAAGGAAAAGGTTTATATTCCTCCCAAAAAGGAAAAATCCTCAAAGAATATAAAGATTATCTTCAAAGACAAGAGAATTGTTATGCTTCTTCTTGCCGCATTCTTCAACGGCATCATTAATATCGGTGCAATTTTCCTTTCATACTTTGCACGCTGGAACTGCATCGGTATTCTGCCTATGGACAAGATCAATCTTTTCATTGAGGGTATCGTAGGCAAAAATCCGAATATTGATGCTGTAGCAATTCTTCCCACTCTTCTCTCTGTAATGAGCGGCATTTCCTATATGCTTTCAATGCTCATTGTCCCTGTTCTGCTGAAGAAAATGTCCAAAAAGCAGCTTTGGATATGGATGTCATTTCTTGGAGCCGTTGCAAATATCATCGTTTACGTAGTCGGTATTTATCTTGTACCCTACAACACTATCCCCGGTTTCATACTCTATGCAGTACTCCGCTTCTTTACCAACTTCCCCGTCGGTATGAGTACGGTGCTTATCGTTTCCATCATAGCTGACGTAACCGACAGTGTTGAAATGGAAAAGGGTGACCGCCTCGAAGCTACCGTTTACTCCTTCAAGGGACTTCTTTACAAGGTTGCCGTAGCAATATTCAATGTTGTAGTTTTACAGGTTATTGATATTTTGGGATACAATGCAGAGAAGATGGAAATCATCACCGAAAACGTAACCAAGCCTCTTATTGTTTCCACAACTCAGGCAAGCATCATTGACGGTGTAAACTATACTGCACTTCTTAACGGTATCTTCTTTATGCTGACTGCTATGGGTGCTATCGGTCTTATTCTTCAGGCTATTCCTATGATGTTCTTCAAGTTTGACGAAAACGAAATGGACGAAAAGCTTCAGATATACAGAAATCAAAAGGAAGCTGAAATGGAAAAGACTCTCTCGGAGGCATAAGATGAATTATTTTAAACTCGGCCTTTGCAGTGTAACTTTTCGTAAAAAGAGTGTCCGGGAAGTTATCCGTATTGCAAAAGATGCAGGGATCGGTTATATCGAATGGGGTGGAGACGTACACGTCAGAAACCTCGACGATGCCAAAGCGGCAAAAGAACTCTGTGATAAAGCACAGATAAAAATCAGCTCCTACGGCAGTTATTTCAACAGTGCCGATTATGACGAAGGCAAATGGATACGGATCTGCGAAATCGCAAAAGAACTTGGTGCCGGTTCGATAAGAATATGGCTCGGTAAAAAAGACAGCGAAAAAACAGAGACTGACGAATACAAAATTCTGCTCACAAACACAAAAAAGATGTGCGATATTGCGGCAGAGTACGCTTTGTTGGTTTGTTCCGAATGTCACGGAAACACATATAACAACAACACTGATGCTTTTCTCGGCTTTGCACAGGATTTAAACAAAGATAATTTCAGAACCTACTTTCAGTCGAGATATTTCCGTATGGAATATGACCTTGACAGAATCGACAGAACCTATGATTACATAAAAGATGTTCACGTCTCTTACCGTGACCTTAAACGTGAGCAGATGTTCAGAAAGAAAGATAAAAATTATATTGACACCTTGCTAAAAAAGTTGAGAGAAAAACATTTTGACGGTATCGTTATGGTCGAGTTTGTTGACCGTCAAAGCGAAAAATCATTTTATAAGGATATTGAAAAGCTTAAAAGCTATTGAGGTGAAACTATGATGAATTTTGAAAAAGCTCTTGAGCTGTATAAAAGTGAACCTACAAAAGAAAAGCTCCACGAGGTTGCAGACTTATTACTCAAGGAAATGACCGTCAATGAAAAAATCCGTATTCTTCAGGGTCACGCTCTTGGTGTTACGGCTAAAAACTTTCTTACCAAAGGCAGATTTTATAACGGTGAGGCGTACCCTGCCGGCGGATGCAAAAGACTCGGCATTCCTCCTGTTATGTTTACCGACGGTCCTCGCGGTATCGTTATGAAAAAATGCACCTGCTTTCCTGTTTCAATGCTCAGAGGTGCAAGTTTCGACGACGAGCTGGAATACCGTATCGGTGAGGTCTTTGCAAGGGAAGCATCTGCACTTGATGCAAATCTTTTTGCAGGTGTTTGCATCAATCTTCTTCGCAACCCTATGTGGGGAAGAGCTCAGGAAACCTACGGTGAGGATCCGTATCTCTTGGGCAGAATGGGTGCGGCACTTACAAAAGCAATGCAGGACAGCGGCATTATAGCCTGTCCCAAGCACTATGCACTTAACAGTATTGAGGATCTGCGTTTTTCTGCAAATGCCATAGCCGATGAAAGAACCCTTCATGAGGTATATCTGCCTCATTTCAAAAAGTGTATCGACGCGGGCGCTATGTCAATTATGGGTGCATATAACAGAGTCAACGGTACCTATGCCTGCGAAAACAAAGCACTTCTTACAGATATTTTAAGAGATAAATGGGGCTTCGACGGCTTCGCTCTTTCAGACTTCTTTTACGGTATCTACGACGCTGTGAGAAGCCTTAAAGCAGGCATGGATATGGAAATGCCATATCTCTTCCGTTATGCAACTCTAGGATACAGTCTTAAAAAAGGCGATATAACCGAAAAAGATATAGATACTGCGGTGGCAAGGGTTTTAAGAGCTCTTATATCCACTTTACCAAAGTATAAAAAGCAACCCGGATCCGTTATCCTTTCAAAAGAGCATATCGCTCTTGCAAGAGAAGCGGCAACCAAAGGTATGGTGCTTCTTAAAAACAAAGGCAAAATCCTGCCTATACCTGAAAAAACAAAGATTGCCGTAGTAGGCAGATACGCTAATAAGAGAAACACCGGCGACCACGGAAGCAGTAATGTTTTCAGTCCCTACACAGTAACACCCTATGAGGGTATCTGCAATCGTTTCGGCAAAGAAAACATTTCACTTTATAACGGCTGCAAAGTGGCTGAGGCTATGAAAGCTTCCAAAGACAGTGATTACATAGTCGTCTGTGTGGGCAGTGACTGGCTTCAGGAGGGCGAATTCCTTGTTAATCTCGGCAATGTAAAGAAAAAGCCCAAGGGCTCAGGCGGTGACAGAGCAGATCTTCATATACCCGAAGAGGATGTGAAACTCATAAGAGGTCTATCGTATCTCGGCAAAAAGCTTATAGTCAACATTATGGGCGGTAGTGCTTATATAATCAAAGATTGGATTGACTGTGCTGACAGTGTGCTTATGTCTTTTTACAGCGGTCTTGAGGGCGGTAATGCCCTTGCCGATATTCTCAGCGGTGATGTTGTACCGGCAGGTAAGCTTCCCTTTACCGTTGCAGAGAAAGCAGATGACTATCCGCCTTTCCTGCACCTGGGTGCAAAAAATAAAGATATAGAATACGGATATTATCACGGCTATACGCTCTTTGATAAAAAGGGTGTCGAGCCTCACTTCCCCTTCGGCTTCGGTCTTTCATATACTGAATTTGAGCTTGAGGTTGTATCCGTTAACAAGGCTTCAGATAAAATAAGCGCCACAGTCAAGGTTACAAATAAAGGCAGTTTTGACGGTGACGAGGTTATTCAGGTTTATGTAGGAAGCGATAATAAAGACACAGACCGACCCGTTAAAGTTCTCAAAGGCTTTAAGCGTGTCAGCGTAAAGTCAGGTGAGACTGTAGAAGTTACAGTAAATACCGAAATTGCTGATATTAAGTTTTATTGCCCCGAAAGAGAAGAATGGAAGCTTGACGAAAGCTATACCGTTTATGTGGGCACAGACAGCAAAAATGTAATTATGGCAGGAAAGATATCTTTCTGATATACGTGAGGTAATATATGAAAAAAAGTCCATATTCACCAGATGAGTTTATGTCAGGGCTTTATGATAAACTGAAACACGAGCCTTATAAAGATGCTTTAACCTTTGATGATGCGCAAAGAATCGGACAGGAAATAAAAGATAAAGCAAAAGAAATTTTTGTTATAGAGAAAATCTGCTCTTTTGCGGAAAAAACAGAGCTGATACAAGTCGGCAGAGTGCTTGACTATCCCGAATATACGCTAAAAAAATACAGCCTTAAAATCTGTGACGGATTAACTTCTGCCGTATATGTGCTTATGCCGAAAAATCTCAGCGGAAAATCAAAGGGTGTTGTTGCACTTTGCGGTCACGGATACGGTGTAAGACAGATTCTGAACATTTCAAAAACAGGCAACAAAAAACGCTTTAACTATATTGATAACTATCAGAAAAACTTTGCCGTTGAGCTTGTAAAAAGAGGGAATGTGGTTGTAGCTCCCGAGCTTTTCGGATTTGGCGAAGCGAGACTTTCTAACGATTTGTGGAAGCCCTTTTACATAAGCTCCTGCGATGAGCTTTCCCATCATCTTCTTCCTTACGGACTTACTGTAGCAGGCGTCAGAATAGCCCAGGCGCTTATGTGTGCTAAAGTGTTAAAAGAGATGAATGAGGTTGATGAGAACAAAGTATCTCTTATGGGTATCTCAGGCGGTGGACTTACTGCACTTTACGCTTCAGTGCTTGATGGCAGTATATATAAAACTGTCATCTGCGGTTATGTCAACACCTTTAAAGAGAGCATCTTGTCAATGTGGCACTGTCCCGATAATTATATTCCGCACATTCTCGAGGTGGGTGAAATTTATGACTTTGCTTCGGCTCTTGCTCCAAAAGAGCTTTTTATCGAGTCGGGTAGAAAAGACAAGCTTTTTCCTATAGGTGCTTCTGAGCTTGCTCACGAAAAGATAAAGAGAATATACACACTTATGGGTGCAGAGGATAAGCTCCACATCGACATATTTAACGGTAAGCATTCTGTCTGCGGAAGAAAATCCTTCGATTGGCTTTCGGAATAACTTTATAACAAAAAATCACGGTGAGATTCCTTTCGGTTTCACCGTGATTAATTATTTATACGACAGGCTCGAGGGTTATCATAATCTCTGCCTTTTTTACACCTTCAAGTCTGACTGTAAGCTTGTTGATATCAGGGTATTCCTCGTCATATTCCCATTCTCCCTTTAGCCTTTCTGCTTTCATTACGGAGAAAGTACCGTCGGAAAGAGAGACCGCTTTGAGCTGCTTATCACCGATAGTAAGATTGGCTGTCTTTCCGTCCTCGGAAATGTCAATGTCGGACTTAGTGTGCATAAACCAATATATTTCACTTGGCACCGAGCAAAGAATACTGTCGGTGATTTTAACGCAGGAGCGATTGTTATACAGTTGGAAATTTCTCGTTACCTTGAGAGCGCCGTTCATACGGTAAGCATCAGTCATATTGAGGGTACAGCTGCCGCCGTCTGCATTTTCCTCAAAGGATGTAAATTTGCCCTTGGCAAGTACATACTGGTCATCAAGGGTCATACCCGGATTGATAACAAGAGTATTCTGTCCTTCGGCACGTTTAGAGTAGTTTTTCCATCTTCCGCCTGCCGGAATATTGGTGAAGTAACCGGGTGCATCATAAGGTCCGGAGCCTAATTCCTCTGCCCAGCGTTCACCCATTGAGTCAAAAACAAATGTACCTATATCAAGGTCGCCGTGGTTAATGAAGTTGTATCCTCCCTTTATGCCTGCAAAGGTTGCATTTTTATCGAGATAAGCGCTTCTCATAAGTACCATATCCTGACCTGCATCGGACTTCAGGAAAAGGGAAAGGTCTTCATTTGAAAAATCTGCACTTTCGGGAGTGTAGTCTCTGTTATACCAAAGAGATGAAAGTGCACAGCTTTTACCTGAGCCGTTTCTTTCGGTGTTATCTGAAATGTCGGGGGCATATTCACCCGGCTCATCCCACATCTGGTAGCAGGAAAGAATAGGTGAGTCATATTCATCGGCGTACCAATGAAGTGACGGTGTAAAGCACATTCTTGCCTTGTTATCGCCAAAGTTGAAAACACCTGTTGGAGTGGTGATATAAACGGGGAATTTGCCGAGCTCTTTGAAGCCGTCAATTTCACTCATACCGTAATCAGTGCCGAGATAATTCTTGGATGTTGCCGTGAAATTAACTATAGCATCCATTCCCGACTGACTGTAACCGGGGCCCTCAGCATAAACGCCGTCGGGAGTGAAGTTTGCAAAGGCAACAGGCATAGCTTCATAGCACATTTTCAGAAATTCCGCAGCTTTGTCGGGATAATAATCGCAGAAGGTTATACAGGCAATACCGACTCCGCTGTAACAGATACTGTTCCAATTGTTTTTAGACCAGGTAAACCAGTTTTTGAAAAAGTTTTTAGAAAGAGCAGGCTTGATTGCATATTCATAAGTTGTCTTTGCGAGAAAGTCCTTTTGCTCTGCGGAAAGATAATCGTAAAACCAATCATAGCCAACTGAAACTGCAAGTGCCATTTCTGCCGTTGCAAGAAAATGTGAAGTGCACCAATCATCGTAGCTACAGACCTTTTCCAGCTCTTCCCACGCTCTAAGGGCATATTTCTCTTCTTCTGTTATCTGCCAGGCGTAGCCGAGAATTACAATACGGTTGATAACCTCGCGGGAAATGGGCAGAATGCTGTCTTCCTCATCGAGGACATAGTCCATCGGCGGATAAATGCTTTTGTCAAGAAGTGTATCGGCATTATCTATAACATAGGTGTTCAGTGCCCTTGTGTACTCAGTGAAGCTGCCGCTTTGGTATTCTTCTCTTGCGATATGGAAATTATCGGCTGTCGCAAGTACAAAAGGATGCGAGGTATCTGCTCCGGTAAGGTCTTTTTTCAGCTGAGCCTTAGTGACAGCAGCCATATTGAAGTCTAAGTCGATATAGTCAATACCTACATCAATCATATCGGGAATAACATCAAGATAAGGCAAAACAATATTGAGAGGAGATAGTGATAAAATCATCGTAATTGCAGAGAATAAAGCAACAACAGCTTTTAAAATAATCATCAGACATTCTCCTTAAACCGCGTTTTTAATTGAGGGATAGAGCTTTATCCATCTGAGGTATTTTTCCTCGTATTTTTTTGTGAGCTCTTTTGTCGGGACAATAGTTTCGGCTGTTTTATAAACCTTGTTTTCAAGCTCCTTATACTCTGGCGAAGACATTACCCCTTTTGCCGCAAGCATAGCCGCACCGAGTGATGCGCCCTCCTGATTTTCGGGTATGCAAAGCTCTATGCCGAGTACATTGGCAATAATTTTAAGCCACAGCTTGTTTTTAGTACCGCCGCCGCAGACATTTGATTTCTCAATATTAATACCCATGTTGCGGATTATATCAATGTTATGACGAAGTGCAAAAGCAACGCCCTCAAGTACGGCAAGGCTTATATCGTCTTTGTCTGTGTCAAGGCTCATTCCGTAGAACATACCTCTCACATCGGTATCGTTGAGAGGAGAGCGCTCACCCATAAGATAGGGCAGGAACATAACCTCATTTTCACCGAGCCCATATTCTTTAGAAAGCACACTGTCATAGCCGTCACGAAGCACCTTTTCGACCCACCATTTACAGCAAACCGCCGCAGAGAGCATACAAGCCATCTGGTGATAGTTGCGGCTCGCCGAGCAGAAGGAATGAATTGCGCTTTCTCTGTCGAGGCTGAATTTATCACTGACAGTAAAGATTGTTCCGCTTGTGCCGAGAGAAATATTGCAGTCGCCGTCTTTTACGGTACCCGTGCCGATAGCGGCGGCGGCATTGTCACCTGCTCCGATGATGATTTTTACATCCTTTAAGCCGAGCTCGTCGGCAGTTTCTTTTTTGAGAGTGCCTGCACATTCGTCGCTTTCAAGCACCTTGGGAAGCCACTGCTCATTGATGCCGGATTTTTCGAGGATTTCTTTTGACCAACATCTGTTTTCCACATCAAAGTAAAGAGTACCTGATGCATCGGAAACATCGGTACAGAACTCGCCTGAAAGTCTGTAAGCAACATAATCCTTCGGCAGCATAATTTTACTTATCTTTTTATAATTCTCAGGTTCATTCTCCTTTACCCATAAAAGCTTAGGAAGTGTAAAGCCGGCAAAGGCGATGTTTGCTGTGTTATCAAGAAGAAAATCTTTGCTTTCGTTGAGTGCATCTGTCTGTGTCTGACTTCTTGAGTCATTCCATAAAAGTGCAGGTCTTATCACTTCATCATCTTCATCGAGCATAACAAGTCCGTGCATCTGTCCTGAGAAAGAAAAAGAAAGAACAGAGTCTTTGTGGGTGCCTGAAAGCAATTCCTTTAAAGCACAGAGCGTCTGATTATACCAATCTTCAGGATTCTGCTCACTCCAACCGTTTTGCGGAAAGTATAATGGATATTCCTTTGTTACAGATGATACTACCTCACCGTTTTCGTTAAGAAGCAAAACCTTAACAGAGGAAGTACCAAGGTCGATACCAACAAAATGTTTCATATTCTACCTCTTAAAATAAAATCTGATTAACTATTGTCTGCAAGTATTCCTGTCTGCCCGAGTCCGGATTCTCGGTAATCTTCTTTTCACAGGCATAAGCTGAAAGCTCTTCGAGAGTTGTTTCGCCACTAATAATTTTCTTGCCGATGCCCTCACCGAAAGAGGAATATTTATCTTTAATGAAGTTGTCAATTCTGCCGTCTTCAATAATCTCTGCGGCTTTGATAAGACCGAGTGCAAAAGTGTCCATAGCAAGAATGTGACCGTAGAACATATCCTCAAAGGAGTTACTTGGTCTGCGGTTTTTGGCATCGAAGTTAAAGCCGCCTGTAAGACCGCCTGCCTTAATTACTTCATACATACACATTGTTGCTTCGTAAACATCAAAGGGGAATTCATCTGTATCCCAACCTAAGAGTAAGTCGCCTTGGTTTGCGTCGATTGAGCCGAGCATACCGTTAATTGCAGAAATGCGTAATTCGTGCTGGAAGGTATGGCCTGCAAGAGTTGCGTGGTTTGCTTCGATGTTCATTTTGAAATCCTTGTCAAGACCGTACTGACGAAGGAAACCTATTGCAGTTGCTGCGTCAAAGTCATACTGATGCTTCATAGGCTCCTTGGGCTTGGGCTCGATATAGAAGTCACCTGTGAAGCCGATTTTTCTGCCATACTCAACTGCCATTTTCATAAGACGGGCGATATTTTCCTGCTCAAATTTTACATCTGTGTTGAGAAGAGTTTCATACCCCTCTCTGCCGCCCCAGAACACATAACCCTTACCGCCGAGCTTGACTGTGATATCAAGAGCCTTTTTAATCTGTGCAGCCGCAAAGCAGTAAACCTCTGCGCTGTTTGTGCTGCCTGCACCGTTCATAAACTTCGGGTTGCCGAACATATTTGCAGTACCCCAAAGGCACTTAATGCCTGTTTCTTTCATCTTGATGAGTATGTAGTCGGAGATTTCATCAAGACGGGCATTTGTAACATTGATATCCTTATCTTCGGGCACAAGGTCAACATCGTGGAAACAGAAGTATTCTATGCCCATTTTACTCATAAACTCAAAGCCGGCATCAACCTTAGCTTTAGCGTGAGCCATAGTTGAGGTTTCGCTGTCAAAGCTCTTGTCGGCTGTGCCTGTGCCGAACATATCCGCACCTGAGGCACCAAGAGTATGCCACCAGGCCATAGCGAAGGGCAGGTGCTCGCTCATTTTTTTGCCGAGAATCACACGGTCTTTGTCGTAATAGCGGAAAGCAAGAGTGTTTTTGCTGTCCTTGCCTTCAAAATTTACTTTGTCGATAAAATTAAAGTATTCCATATCTGTTTCCCCTTTGTAATATTTTTTGTAAACCGTATTGTTACATCGGAAATATTATACCATCCGACAAAACAAAAAGCAACTGCAAAAATACTGCCTTATGCGGTGTCGGCGTTTTCTGAACTTTTGTTTTGTGTTACAAATACCGTATTGTTTACTTTACAAATATGAACCGTGTACGGCTTAATTCTGATGCAACTCTAAATTGTAACATCAATATTGCAATTTTTGTATTAATATATTAACTTTGTAAAAGTTTGGATATGATATTAGTATTTTCTGTTGAAATATTTTATTTTCTGTGATATTACGAAGGGTAATAATGGGGTTATTGTGCCTTTAAATGATGCCTAAGGAAGTATGAAAAATGACAGATAAAGAACTGAAAAAATTAAGCCGTCTTGAGATTCTTGAAATTTTGCTTGAAGAAACCAAAGAAAACGAAAAGCTTCGGGCTGAGCTTGAGAAAGCAAATAAAATTATCAGGAATGCGACCATACTTTCAGAATTAATAGGCAAGATGGACAATACGCTGGGGCAGGCACAGAACTTCACGGCAGAGCTTCAGCATATAACGGAAAAAACATCTGCGGCCAATTCACAGATGCAAGGCTCCAATGTCAATGTGACTGCGCCTCGGGAAAATGTTTTTTTACCACCTTTAAGAGAAAGCAAGGATGCTAAAGGTTCTGATACTAACAATAACATATCTGATAAAAAACTGTATGTCAGCATTTTGAATTATTACCTGGCTAACGATGCAGCCTTAAGTGAGCTTCCACCAAATATTCAGAGTGATATTCGTGCAAGAATAAGAGGTATTTTAGATGCAAAAAAACAAGCCCCTCATAATTAACGTAGAAGACATTGAAAAAGAGCTTAAAAGAGAGCGTTACAAAAAGAAGTACAGAACATCGCTGAAAAGTACTTTTTTCACTCTGGTTGCCGTTGCGGCGGTTGCAGTTCTTGTTGCAACTCTATGGCTCCCTGTTCTTCAGATTTACGGAGGTTCAATGACACCTTCTCTGGAGGACGGTGAAATTGTTGTTTCGACAAAGGCAAGAGAATTCAAATCAGGCGACATAGTTGCTTTTTACTACAACAACAAGGTTCTTGTTAAAAGAGTAATTGCCACTTCCGGGAAAAAGATAGATATAAAAGAAGACGGGACAGTTTTTGTCGACAGTACAGAGCTAAATGAACCTTACATTACCGAAAAATCACTTGGCAACTGCGATCTTGAGTTCCCTTATCAGGTGCCCGAAAACAAAATTTTTGTAATGGGAGACCACAGAAGCGTTTCACTTGACTCAAGACACATCGTTATCGGTTGCATTTCTCAGGAAGATATTGTAGGTAAAATTGTTTTCCGGGTATGGCCAATAGAAAAAATTGGCTCACTAAGATAGATTTAAATTAAAAAATTAAGGAAGGAGGATGAGCAAAATGGAAACATTCTGGCAAAAAGTTGCAGAAATCTTGTTCTTATCAAAGCTTGAAAAGCGTTGGCAAAAAGCAGCAAAAGTTCTCGCTGTTGTCGTTGTTTTCTGGACAACATATATGCTTATCCTTCCTGCTATAACCATGGAAAATGACACCTATTGCGGATTCGACGAACATATACACGAAGATAGCTGTTATGTCATTGAAAGCACTTTGATCTGCGGCTTCGATTCCGTTTTTGTTACAGAAAATGAAGAAGCGGCCTTAAATGAAGAAGAAACAACCACTGAAGAAACAACTGTTCCCGCAGGTTACAATAAGGCAGACGATGTTGAAATCACAATTTCAGCTACAGTTCCCACAGAAGTTAAGGCAACAACTGATACTGCAACATGGAAAGCAGGTAATACAGAACTTGCAAACGGTGTATACGAAACAGAAATCAAAAACCTTACCGGCGGTCTTCTTCCCGAAACCGGTGGTATCGGTACAACAATCTTCTACATCGTTGGTGCTCTCCTCGTTGTAGGTGCTGTTGTTCTTCTTATCACAAAGAAGAGAATGTCAGCTGAAGTATAATTATAGTTTTACACTTTAAGTCAATGGGGCTTTATGTCCCATTGGCTTGTCAAAGTGCCGAAGCCTATTCGACTTTTTGACAAGTCGACATAATCCGCAGAAGGAGAAAAATATGCAAAAGAAAAAAGGCAATGCCACAACGGCACTTCTGTTTTTAATATTTCTGATCGGTACGGCACTGCTGCTTTATCCCTCGGTGAGTAACTGGTGGAACAGTCAGCACCAGTCAAGAGCTATCGCCTCTTATTCGGAAGTTATTCAGGATCTCGATGAAGATAAAATCACTGAATTCCTTGCAGGTGCTGAAAGCTTCAACGAGCTTATCCGTTCCAAAAAAGGCCTCCCGTATCTGCATGAGGATGAAATTGAAGAATATAACTCCGTGCTTGATATTACAGGCACAGGTATTATGGCTTATATAGAAATACCCGCTATCAACGTTTCACTGCCTGTTTACCACGGAGTTTCCGATACTGTTTTTCAGGTCGCTGTCGGTCATCTTGAATGGACAAGCTTGCCCATAGGCGGTGAAAGCACACACTGTGTACTTTCAGGTCATAGAGGCTTACCCTCCGCAAAGCTTTTTACCAATCTGGACAAGCTGGATAACGGGGATGTTTTTATGCTTCATATCCTTGATACAACTATAACATATCAGGTGGATCAGGTGCTTATTGTAGATCCGGATGATGTCTCGCCGCTTAAACTTGAAGAGGGAAAGGATTTTTGCACACTTGTTACCTGCACGCCTTACGGTATCAACTCACACCGGCTTCTGGTGCGGGGTACAAGAATAGACAATCTCGAAGAAGCACCCCCTATCAATGTTGTTGCCGAAGCAGGACAGATTGATCCGTTGCTTATTGCGCCGATTGTTGCAGCACCGCTGCTCCTGTTGCTTCTCATTTATGTGCTGCTGAAATACAGAAAGAAAAAATAAGGAAAGGATGATAAGAATGAGGAAAGTATCTGCATGTATTGTTACACTTTTGATGTGCCTTTTTGTTTTTTCTTTTCATTGCTCTGCTTCTTTCAAACAGCAGCTTCAGCTTATTTATACCGATGAAGGAAAAGCTCTTGATAATGCTGTCTTTTCCGTTTACCGTCTCGGCGATGTAAGGGACGGCGAAATCATTCCCGACGAAAGATTTTCTTCGTATGAGATATCCTTTGACATTTCCGATAGCGAAAAACTGAAAAAACTATCTGACACACTTTCTGCTTACATTTTAAGAGACAAGGTTGACGCCGATTACACTGATACCACCGACGAACACGGTATAGCCGATTTCGGTTGCGTTGTTTTTGATGAGGGCGCTTATCTGATTACTGCTGAAAAGTATCATAACGGCAATGCTTACTATATCTGTGAACCTATAATTGTAATTTTGCCTTATGGTGACAGTAATGTTTTAAACATCGTTCCCAAGTTTGAAAAAGTACCGGATGATAAGTTCGTGTCATATAAAGTGCTTAAAGTATGGGTAGGAGACAATAAAGACCTCAGACCTGCACAAATTACAGTTGAACTTCTTCGGGACGGAGAAGTCTGCGACACGGTAATCCTTAACTCCGAAAATAACTGGAAGTATCAATGGAGCGATCTTTCTCCGCAATATAGTTGGACTGTAGCCGAGAAAGATGTACCGTATAGCTACACCGTTTCGCTGTCTGTATCAGAAAAGACATTTCTTCTGACAAATACTAAAAAAACAGAAGAAGAGGACACAACCTCACCCGATGACACAACCTCACCCGATGATACAACATCACCTGACGATACAACGTCACCCGACGACACAACATCACCTGATAATACCACGACACCTGATAATACAACCTTGCCTGATGACACAACGGCTCCTGTGAGCAGTACATCTCCAACAGGCACGACCGGACCACAAGATGAAGAAAATGATAAAATCCCGGTTACCGGTGCATTGCGTTGGCCGGTACCGTATCTTGCAATGGCAGGTGTTCTGCTTTTCATTATAGGTTATGTAAGATACAGAAAGAGTGAACTCGAAGATGAATAAGAGCAAAACAAGAGGAAAAATAACAATGTTCGCAGGGCTTGTTCTTGTGCTTGCTTCCCTTTTTCTCACACTTTACAATAACTACAGTGAAAACAATGCGGCAAAAGAATCGGCAAAGGTGCTTTTGCAAATTCCGGTTAGCGTAAATTCCGATACGAACGAAACCCCTGATTACCTTATCATTCCTGATGTAGAAATGGCAAGGAAAAAAATTGACGGGAAGTATTATGTCGGCACGCTTTCGATACCTGCTTTGAATCTGAAATTGCCGGTTATTGATGAGTGGAGCTATGAAAATTTCAGAACAGCTCCCTGTGTATATGAGGGAACACCTTATAAAAACAATCTGATAATATGCGCACATAACTACCGTAAACACTTCAGAGCACTAAGGAGTCTTGTTCCCGGAGATAAAGTTACCTTTAATGATATGGAAGGTAACGTATTCATATACGAAGTGATGTATACTGAGCTTCTTGATGATGAAGCTGTAGAGGAAATGAGCAGCGGAGAATGGGATTTAACTCTTTTTACCTGTACTTATGGCGGTGCAACACGAATTACTGTCAGATGTAAAAATGTTGAACTGTAATTTTATACATAGCTCTTAAAGGGATTAGAACAAGTAGGGAGCATACGCAGTATGTGTAAGAAAGCAAAGTGAAGCGATAGACGTGGGAGTATCGGATGAAACTCTTTGATCTGATGACATAATCAGTACCACTGTTGATACAATCGTATCGATGGTGGTATTGTTGCATTAATGTGATTTTTCTGTGTGCAGTAAGGGGTTATATGATAAAACATTGCAGCTGTATTAGATATGCTACCGTCTGCGACGCTTTTTTATCAGTGTGATATTGCTAAATGCTCAAAGGATTAACCAATAATCGCAAAATCATCAAAATTTTCATTGTAATATCGAAATAATAGAAAAAATGTGCTATACTATAATCAACATTTTTACTGAGAGAGAAAAAATATGAAAGCGACAGACAGAAGAATTTATGAACTCATCGGCAAAATGACAATAGAAGAAAAGGTGTCACAGCTTACAAACAGTGCCGCGGCTATCGGCAGACTGGGTATCAATAAATACGATTGGTGGAATGAAGCGCTTCACGGCGTTGCGAGAGCGGGTATTGCTACGGTTTTTCCTCAGGCTATAGGTCTTGCTGCAATGTGGGACGATGAACTTCTCTTTGAAATTGCAAAGGTTATTTCAACTGAGGCGAGAGGGAAGTATAACAAAGCTGTAAAAGAGGGAAATCACGAAAGATATTACGGACTTACATTCTGGAGTCCCAATGTCAATATTTTCAGAGACCCCCGTTGGGGCAGAGGTCAGGAAACTTACGGCGAAGACCCCTATCTGACATCGAGGTTAGGTGTTGCATTTATAAAAGGCTTGCAGAATAACGGTGCAGAGCATCTGCGTACCGCTGCCTGCGCAAAGCACCTTGCAGTGCACTCCGGCCCTGAAGATACAAGACATGGCTACAATGTAGGCGTTTCAAAAAAAGATTTATTTGAAACCTATCTGCCTGCCTTCGAAGCCTGTGTAAAAGAGGGCGAGGTTGAAGCTGTTATGGGTGCATACAATGCTCTTGACGGCGTGCCCTGCTGCTGTAACAGCTACCTTCTCAAGGATATTTTAAGAGATAAGTGGGGCTTTGACGGTCATGTGGTATCCGATTGCGGAGCCATTTACGATATCAAAAAGCACCATCGTTATACTAATAGCCATACAGAGTCGGCTGCCGTTTCGCTGAAAAACGGTTGCGACCTGAACTGCGGCGATATTTATAAGCACCTGATTGACGCTTATGAAGAGGATATGATAACCGAAGATGACATTGATAAGGCTCTGTATAACACACTGAAAACAAGATTTAAGCTTGGTATGTTTGATGAAGGCACAGAATATGACAATATTGACTATTCTGTTGTTACTTGCGACAGCCACAGAGAGCTTTCACTGCGCGCTGCACGTGAAAGTATCGTTATGCTGAAAAATGACGGGCTGTTGCCGCTTAAAAAAGATGAAATCAAAAAGCTTGCAGTTATCGGTGTCAATGGCGACAGTAAAGAGGTCTTGCTCGGAAATTACAACGGCTTCCCTTTGGAATATCATACTGTTTTCAAGGGCATAAGTGATTACCTCGGCGATAATGCCAATGTTTCTTATGAGCAGGGCTGCAAGTTTTTCAAGAAAAAAAGAGGACTACTCAAAAAAGCAGTAGCCCTCGCCGAAAACAGTGATGTTGCCGTGGTTTGTCTCGGTCTTGATGCAACTTATGAGGGAGAAGAGGGCGATGCCAATAACCCCTACTGTGCAGGTGACAGAAAAACTGTTGAGATAATCGATGCTCAATTCGAATTGCTGAAAGCAGTGAGAGAGGTCAATGATAAGGTTATTCTCCTTATGTTCTGCGGCGGAGCCGTAACCTTCGGTGAAGCAAAGGACCTTTCCGATGCCGTTCTTAATTGCTGGTACCCGGGTGAAATGGGCGGTAAAGCAATAGCAGAGCTTCTTTTCGGAGAATACTCGCCAAGCGGAAAACTGCCCGTTACGGTTTATTCTTCAACAAAGGATCTGCCTGACTTCAATGATTACTCAATGAAAAACCGTACATACAGATATTTTAGCGGTACCCCTGAGTATCATTTCGGTTACGGCTTGTCTTATACAAAATTCCGATACGGTGAACTGCATAAAGAGGAGCTTGACGGAAAACTAAAAGTATCTGTCACGGTGAAAAATGTTGGTGATTTTGACGGCAAAGAGGTTGTAAGGCTCTTTAAATCAGAAAAGAATGCAGTTAATCAGCCGATAAAATCTCTTGTCAGATTCAAGAAAATAAGTCTTGCAAAAGGTGAAGAACAAAGGGTGGAATTTAACCTTACGGCTGAGGATTTAACGCATATAAATGAAAAGGGAGAAAAGGAATATCTTCCCGCTGAAAGTTTCGAAATATTTATAGAAGAATAAATACATATTTTTAAGGAGGAGGCTAATTATGCTCTGCAAATAACATTATGAAAACGATACCCTAACTACTCCGTTCGCAAGGGTAAGTTTTGATAAAGACGGATTTATCTCCTCTTTTGTTGACACTGCCGCTCAGAGAGAGCTTGTAAGCGAAATGCCGTTCAATACACAGTTCAGACCTTTTGAAATCAAAACAGTCAAGGTATACTATAGCGTTTGTTGAGGATAATACATTACTATTTTTATTTTACTTTAATCCCCCCCGATCAGCACTCAGCGTTCTGAAACGAGGGGGTGTCAGCAGTTTGTGCCACTGTCATACAGTTGTATTGACAGTGGTTTTGATGTTTAGCTGAAATTTTTCTCTTGTGGGATAATGAGTTATAAAATGAAGCTTTACAGAGATTGCTTCTGCCTGACTGCAATTTACACAAGATCAACCGTATGAACAGCATTAGCGAACCAGTTGTTGGTTATAAAATTGCGAGGTCTGAGGACTACCTTATCCTCATAAACTTCCATTTGTATACCTGTGCCGGGTGCAGTATATCCGAAAAAGTTCACTGAGCCGTAGGTGGGAAGTGAGATATAAGTCACGCCGTTTTTCTGCTCGACGTTTGATATACCGCTGATTTTGACAGCTGCGGTGCTCTTGATACCGCCGTGAATGTGTCCGCTGATATAGAATACATTTTTATATTTTTCCATAACGGATTTTATATCGTTAAGTTCTATGTTGATTTTTCCGGTGGTTTCAGGGAAAATGAGCTCCTGGCCGTTTGTACCGTCAACAGGCCAATGACAGCATACGAAAGCAGGAGAACCGTCAGCTGTTGCGGCGGCAAGCTCCCTGTCGAGAAAATCTAGCTGCTCTTTTGAAAGTATGACTTCAATTTCGGGATCGTCGCTGATAACTTCATCGCTGAGAATGATGAATTTATATCCGTTCACATCCTTGCTGTAATAAGGAACTTTGTAATCAGAGCCGTAATAGTTGTTAGTATGCTTGAGAAAATATTCCAGAGCCGTTTCAGGCGTAACCTTTGAAAATTGGTTGTGTCTTAGGTCGTGGTTGCCGGAAAGTGTTATAACAGAAACAGGACTGTACTTGCCGATAATATCATAATACCTGATAAGTGAATCTTCATCCGCGTAGTTTGTGATATCGCCGCATACTAAAAGAGTATCAATATGGGCTTCGGCTTTTTTTAGATTTTTCAGGCCTCTAGTCAGAAACAACTGACCTAAAGGATTGTATTTTTCAAGATGTGTGTCTGAAATAAGCTCGACAGTAAGCTTACAGTTTTCCTCGGCATTGTTAATTACAGGTGCTTCAATTCCTGCATAGGGGACAACTGTTAAAATAATTGCAAGTAAAAAATGTGGAAGTTCAGAATAATTGATTTTATCATTGCCATTGATAATCTCCTTTTTAAATAGTGTGATAATGATAACACATTGCCGGAATATATATCAAGTAAAATGCGAAAATAACTTTCAAGCTTCTGATTTTATTTTGCCTTTTTGCTTCTGATTTTATTTTGCCTTTTACCCTTGACATATTTTTAATAAGGGAGTATAATCTATGCAATATCGTTTAAAAGCTATGACTGAGAAAACAGTAGTCGACGGACAAGACTTTTCAGAGAGGGATTTGCAAGCTGAAAGAATCCTACTGTCCCCGAAGATGAATTTCGCCTCACGAGCCGCCTGTGAAAAGCAGGATGTAGTTGCTGCATTAAAGCAAACCAAAGGGGCAGGGTAAACTTACCTTGCAATTTGAGTGGTACCACGGATATTTTTTCCGCCTCAAGATTTTGGGGCGGTTTTATTTTTTATATGGAGGTTTAACAATGGATAACAAGATTGCTGCAATCAAAGAGCAGTTCCTCGGTGAACTTGCAAAAGCAGAAAACTCTGCAGACCTTGAAGCTATCAGAGTTGCATACCTTGGTAAAAAAGGCTTTGTAACTGAGCTTATGAAAGAAATGAAGGACCTTTCCGTAGAGGAAAAGAAAACCTTCGGTCAGAAAGTTAACGTAATCAAGGGCGAGGTAACAGACAAAATCGCCGAAAAAAATCAGGAGCTCAAGGAAAAAGAACTCCTTAAAGAAATCGAATCAATGCCCGAATTCGATATCTCAATGCCCCCCACACTCGGCGAGGGTTCATATCATCCCATTACACTTGTTCAGCGTCAGTGTGAAAGAATCTTCAAGTCAATGGGCTTTACTGTTGAGGACTATGCCGAGGTTGTTTCCGACTACGAATGCTTCGAGTCACTTAACATTCCCAAGCATCACCCTGCAAGAGATATGCAGGATACCTACTATCTCGAAAACGGTCAGCTTCTCAAGAGCCAGACCTCAGCAGCCCAGAATGCTATCTATAAGAAGTACAAGGACGCTCTCGTAAATGACGGTGTACCCATCAAGGCTATATTCCCGGGTCGCTGCTTCAGAAACGAAGCTACAGACGCTTGCCACGAAAACACCTTCTTCCAAATGGAAGGCGTAATGGTTGACAAGAATATCTCAATTTCAAACCTTATCTACTTTATGAAAACAATGCTTTCAGAAGTGTTCCGGAAGGATATCAAGGTAAGACTCCGTCCCGGCTTCTTCCCCTTTGTTGAACCCGGCTTTGAGCTTGATATCAGCTGCCTTATCTGTGGCGGCGAAGGCTGTCCCTCATGTAAGCACAGCGGCTGGCTTGAGCTTTGCCCCTGCGGTATGATTCACCCCGAGGTGCTCAAGGCAGGCGGTATTGATCCCGATGAATACACAGGCTTTGCTTTTGGTCTCGGTCTTACAAGACTTGTTATGATGAAATACGGCATTAAAGATATCCGTGACCTTAACGGCGGCTCACTGAAGTCCCTCACACAGTTTACGGACGACGAATAAGAGGAAAGGAGAGAGTAACTTATGTTTTTATCAATGAATTGGATTTCAGATTTTGTTGACCTTAGCGGTATTGATAAGCTTGATCTTATCCACCGTTTCTCCCTGTCAACAGCTGAAGTAGAAAACGAAATTTTCTTCAAGGGCAGCGATATCAGCGGTATCGTTGTTGCTGAGATCAAGGAAATATCTGATCACCCTGAATCAAAGAAGCTTCACCTTTTAAAGGTTGATGCAGGTGACGGTCAGCTCACAGATGTTGTCTGCGGTGCTCCCAACGTAAGAGTAGGTATGAAGACAGCTTTTGCAAAAATCGGTGCAAAGATCGGCGAAATCGACATCACTCCCAGAGCTCTTGCAGGTTACACCTCCTACGGTATGTGCTGCAGCGGTAAGGAAATTGGTATCAGCGACGACAACAGCGGTATTATGGATATCTTAGACGATATTCCCAACGGTACTGACATCAAGGAAGCTTACGAAGTTGAAGATATTATCTTCGAGGTTGACAATAAGTCCCTCACAAACCGTCCTGACCTCTGGGGTCACTACGGTATCGCAAGAGAGTTCGCAGCTCTTGCAGGCAGACCTCTCAAGGCTCCCCAAAGCGTTGAACTTTCAAAGTATGAGAGCCTTCCTCAGGTTGATATGAAAATAGAAGATCCTCTTTGCCAGAGATATTCCTGCTTACAGGTTGAAAACATCACAAAGAATGTAAGCCCCGTGAATATGCAGATAAGACTCTTCTACTGCGGTATGAGAAGCATTAACCTTCTTGCTGACCTCACAAACTACCTTATGCTTGAAATGGGTCAGCCCATGCACGCTTTCGACTCAAGAAAGGTTGAGAAGCTCCGCATCAAGCGCTTTGGCAATCCCTTCACATTCCGGACTCTTGACGGTGTAGAAAGAAATATTGACGAAAATACTCTTATGATCTGTAACGGCGACACCCCCGTTGCTATTGCAGGTATTATGGGCGGTCTTGACAGTGAAATCGTTGAGGATACAACAACACTTACCCTTGAAAGTGCTACCTTTGACGCTGTATCAATACGTAAGTCAACTGTTAGACTTGCCCACAGAACAGACGCTTCAATGAGATATGAGAAGTGCCTTGACCCCGAAATGACAGTACCTGCTATTGCGCGTTTCGTTAAGCTTCTTCAGGATATCGACAGCGGTGTTACAGTTGTTTCTTCGCTTACAGATGAAAGAGCATTCGAATATGACAAGGTAAGTCTCAGCTTCGACAAGAAGTTTGTTGACAGATATACAGGTATCGAAATCAGCAACGAAACAATCGTAAAGACTCTCGAAAGCCTCGGCTTCGGTGTAGAGCTCACAGGCGATGACTTTACTGTTTCGGTACCCTCATGGAGAGCAACCAAGGACGTAACTATCAAGGCTGATATCATCGAAGAAATCACAAGAATTTACGGTTATGACAATTTCGACGTACACACTACAGAGACGCCTCTCTACCCCGTACGCCCCGATACAGAAAAGACTGTAGAAGACAAGATCAAGGATATCCTTGTAAAGCGCTTCTCACTTCACGAAATGCATTCTTATGTATGGATGTATTACGACGAGTGTAAGGATCTCGGCATTGAAATCGAAGACAATATCAAGCTCGTAAATGCTACTAACCCCAATATCGAGGTTATCAGAAAGTCAATCGTTCCCACTCAGCTTTGTCAGGCTAAGATCAATAACACCTACGCTCCCTCCTTCGGTATCTTTGAAGTGGGCAGAGTTGTTGAAGGTCTTAAGGAAGACGGACTTTGCAACGAAAGAAAGAAGCTTACAATCACTCTTTTCTCAAAGACAAAGTCAATGGAAGAAATCTACTTCGAGCTTCGCGATATGCTTGCAACTCTCGCTCTTGATATCAAGCACCTTGCACTTTCTTACGAAACAATGGAAGCTACTCACTGCTATCAGCACCCGAAGAACCTCAATGCTGTAATTCTCGGCGGTAAGGCTATCGGTGAAATCGGCATTGTACATCCCACAGTATCAAAGAAGGTTGACAAGAAGGCTAACATTGTTTATGCTGAAATCGATGTAACAGATTTTGCAGAGGCTGCAGCTGATGCTATCAAGTATGAAGAGCCCTCGAAGTTCCCCGGTATTGAAATTGACCTTTCGTTTGTAAGCAATAAGTTTGCACCTATCGGCAAGGCTATTGCAGATGCTGCTTGTCCTCTTGTTAAGAAGGTAGAGGTTGTTGACACTTATGAAGACGAAAACGGCAAGTCAATCACTTCAAGAATCACCTTTGCACATCCTGAAAAGACACTTACCAAGGAAGAAGTTATGGATGTAGTCGGCGGCATTATTGCTGACCTTGAAACAAAGGGAATAAATTTAAAGAAATAATAAGTAAAGTTCTTTGGTTACTTTCTTTCAAGAAAGCAACGCCTGTCCGGCGAGGACGATACAAAATGAAACAGTGCAGGAGCAAAACACTTCTGCACTTGCTTTTTACATAAAAGGGGAGTATAATAGGCCTATAAGTCGATAAACGGCAAAAGGAGGAAGAAAATATGAAAAACAATAATGTTTTGCAGGCTGTAAAGTTTGCCCTGTTCTCTGCTTCGGCAGGTATCATTCAGGCGGGTTCTTTTACACTGCTCAATGAGCTTGTGCTCCCCAACATCAACATCGAAAACGAAAAGATCATGGCTGTGCTCAGTGCAGAGTACGGTGTATGCTATCTCGTGGCTCTCACACTTTCTGTTATATGGAACTTTACGTTCAACCGCCGTTTCACCTTTAAGTCGGCTGCCAACATTCCTATTGCTATGGCAAAGGTATTCGGTTTCTATCTCGTGTTCACACCGATTTCCACTTGGCTTGGAAATATGGCAACGGGCAAGGGTGTAAATGAATATATCGTTCTCGCTGTTACTATGCTGGCAAACCTCATTCTTGAATATCTTTTCTGCAAGTTTGTGGTTTATAAGGGTCAGGAGAATACAATAGAAGAAAAGAAAAAAGAAGAATAAGTAAAGTTTTCGCGAGCTTTTACAAAAGCTCGTGGGGTGATGGGCAAAGCCCTGCAAAATAAAAATCAGCGCAGAGGTCACAGACTTCTGCGCTTTTTGTATACAGGAAGAAAAGCAAGGGGTCAGGCTTTGTGTTATCTATATGAAATAATTGCCAAAATCTTTAAAAGTATATTTAAAAAGCAACTGTTGACCGTATATTCAATTACTGATATAATTATCTTACAAATAAAAAGGAGAAAAGAAAATATGAAAAAATTGAGCGTGATACTTTTTACAATTATCCTTGCTTTGTCCTTTGCCCTAATGTCATCGGCAGAAGATGAAACAGTAACGGAAAGTGATTGGAAATATGAGCTTTCAGAAGACGGTACCGCGAAGATTATAAAGTATCTGGGCAGCGAAAGCACCGTAAATATACCTGCGGAGCTTGACGGTGTATCTGTCCGCACTTTAGGCAATGATGTTTTTCGCGGAAACGACAATGTTACAAAAGTCATAATCCCCGACGGAGTTACTACTGTTGAGAGTACATTTTATATGACAGACAATATCGAAGCAATCGAAATATCCGGAACTGTAGAAAATATAAGTAAGCGAGCTTTCTTTTGCTGTTACGGTCTCCAAAGCATAGAAGTCGCAGAGGAGAATGAACACTATTCTTCTGCTGACGGAATACTCTATGACAAAGCCGGAAAGATTCTTGTAAATGTGCCGGCTAACAAGAAAATGGAAAGCTTCGAAATCCCGACAGGTGTTGAAGTTATCGGCGAGCTTTCAATCAGATGTCTTGATATCAAAGAGCTTATTATACCCGATACAGTGACGAAAATTGAAAGATACAGTATCTATTCCAACGGCCTTACCGAGCTCACAATACCCGGCAGTGTAGACACTCTGGAAGACGAAGCAATCTATTATTGCAGTGATCTTGAAAGCATAAAAATTGAAGAAGGCAACTTAAAAGAAATAAGCACTATGGCCATTAACACTTGTTATAAGCTTGAAAGAATTGAACTGCCTTCGAATATAACAAGCATAGGCTTCTTCTTTGACTGTACTGCCTTAAAGGAAATCATTGTCAGCGAAAATAATGAGAATCTCTGCACAGCAGACGGCGTGGTTTTAAGTAAAGACAAAACAAAAATTGTGCTGTATCCGAGAGGCAGTGAAGAGACCTCATATACAGTGCCCGAGGGCGTTGAGGTTATAGGCGAAAACAGCTTTTACGGTGCTAAAAATCTGAAGTCGGTTTATCTTCCCGGCAGCATAAAGGCTATTGAGTTTTGTTCTTTTGCTTACTGTTCGTCCCTTACTACTGTTTACTATGACGGCAGTGAAGCAGAGTTTAATGAGATAGATATTGACAAGGATTCGGTATATTTCAATAAGGTAGTTTTCAAAGAGGCTCATGTTCACAGCTATGGTGAGGTAAAGGTTACAAAGAAAGCCACAACCAAAGCCGGCGGCAAGGTACAGTACACCTGCTCATGCGGTGAAAGCTACACAGAAACTGTTTACAAAATCAGCAGTATCAAGCTTTCTACTTCCAAGTGTACCTACAACGGCAAAAAGAGAACACCCTCAGTTATTGTCAAGGATTCAAAGGGAAAGACCTTAAAGAAAGACAGGGATTATACTGTTAAGTATGCAAGCGGCAGAAAAATGCCCGGAAGATACACAATCACAGTTACCTTCAAAGGCAATTACAGCGGTACAAAAGAGCTCGATTTTGTTATAGCACCTAAAACTCCCACTCTTAAGGTTACTACCGGCAAGGGTAAGGTGACTCTTTCCTGGACAGAGGTTACAGGTGTGACAGGTTATCAGATTTACTATTCTGCTGACGGCAAGAGCTACAAAAAGCTTACCAGCCTTTCGAAAGAGAAATATACCAAAACCCTTAAATCAGGCAAAAAGTATTACTTCAAGGTCAGAGGCTATGTGAAGCCCAAAGAGGGCAGCACAGTCTTCGGCTCATACAGCAGTGTAAAGAGCATAAAAGTAAAATAAAACATAAGCGCAGAGGCAGAGAGCTTCTGCGTTTTTGATTAGCGGGGTAGGCGGCTCCATAGCCGAAGTCTTAAGGACTTCGGCTCAGCGACGCAGTCGCTGTAAAATCGCCCGCTGAGGGCGATTTTAATGGAGCCGCCCCACCCTCTACCGCTTACCTTTCCGCGTACACAACAAACAAAGACGACTTCGCTCGAAGCCGTCTTTTTAATATCTCTTTTAAAGTTTATTCGCTGAGCGAAAAGCTTTCTTTTCCTACTGCGCAGTGAGGACACTCGAAGTCGTCGGGTAAATCCTCAAATGCTGTGCCGGGTTCAATTTCAAGCTCAGGGAAGCCCTCGTCCTCGTCGTATTCCCAGCCGCAAACATCACAGATATAAATCATTCCTGTTTCGCTCCTTTCGGTTTAATTATCTATGAGTTATATATATCACCATAGACAGTGTTTGTCAAGAGGTTTTTGCCAACATTTTACATCAATGAGCAAATCATATCGCAAAGCTCGGTGGGACTGTCAATAGCCTTGCCTGCAATGAGGCAGCTCTGAGCGTAAAGAAGCTTCGCATATTTAGCGGCCGTATCCTTGTCACTTTCATAAAGACTCTTTAATTTATTGGCAATGGGATGGTTTTTGTTGATTTCAAGCACTAATGTAGCCTTAGCACCGTTACCGCCCGGCATTGCCGAGAGAACTTTTTCCATTTCAAGGGAAAGCATACCTTCACTTGTGAGACAGACGGGGTGATTCTGAAGCTTGGAGGTGAAGCGCACCTCGTTTACTGCACTGCCGATGCTCTCTTTAAGGAAAGCGCGAAGGTCTTTGGTGTCCTCGTTTTCCTTTTCCATCTCTTCCTTTTCGCTTTCGTTTCCTAAATCAAGATTACCTGCACAGATGTTGGTGAAGGTCTTTTCCTTATACTGCATAAGCATCTGGAGTGCGAATTCGTCAACGTCATCGGTGAGGTAAAGAATTTCGTAGCCCTTGCCCTTAACGGCATCACTCTGTGGGAGCATATCAATCTTGTCTGTAGTTTCACCGCAGGCATAGTAGATTGTTTTCTGCTCCTCTTTCATTCTATCCACATATTCGCTGAGTGTTACAAGCTTCTTTTCGCTTGAGGAATAGAACATAATGAGATCCTGAAGTGTATCCTTGTGAGCACCGTAATCGCTGTAAACGCCGTATTTCAGCTGTAAGCCGAAGGTGCCGTAGAATTTCTCATAGTCTTCACGGCTGTCTTTGAGAAACTTTGAAAGCTCGTTTTTGATTTTCTTTTCGATGTTCTTTGAAATTACCTTGAGTATGTGGTCATGCTGAAGTGTTTCTCTTGAAATGTTGAGGGAAAGATCGGCAGAGTCCACAAGACCCTTGACAAAGCTGAAATAGTCGGGGAGAAGCTCAGCACATTTATCCATAATCAGCACACCGTTGGAGTAGAGCTGTAAGCCCTTTTCATAGTCCTTGGAATAGAAATCAAAGGGTGCATGCGAGGGGATATAGAGAAGTGCATCGTAGGATACCTGACCCTCGGTTTTGGAATGGATAGTCTTAAGGGGAGCCTGAAAGTCATAGAACTTTGACTGATAGAATTCGTTGTACTCTTCTACCTTGATTTCGCTCTTTGACTTTCTCCAGAGAGGTACCATTGAGTTGAGCTGAGTGTTTTCGGTTACGGTTTCGTATTCGTCCTCTGTGCCCTCTTTAAGCTGAGTTGAAGTCATATCAAGCATAATGGGGTAGCGGATATAATCGGAATATCTGCCTACGATATCCTTAAGGGAGTACTGATCGAGGTACTGGTCGTAGTTTTCGTTTTCTGTGTTTTCTTTGATTTTAAGGGTGATTACAGTACCTGCCGTTTCCTTTTCGGCTTCAGCTACCGTATAGCCGTCAACGCCTTCGCTTTCCCAAAGATAAGCCTTATCTGAGCCCTGAGCCTTTGAGAGTACACTGACCTTATCACTTACCATAAATGCTGAGTAGAAGCCTACACCGAACTGACCTATGATTTCCACATCGCTGTCCTTTTCAAGGTCACTCTTAAAGTCAAGGGAACCGCTTTTTGCGATAGTACCGAGGTTGTTTTCCAACTCGTCTTCTGTCATACCGCAGCCGTTGTCGCTTATTGTAAGGGTACGGTTTTCTTTGTCTGTAGCCAGCTCGATTTTATATTCGTCACGGGTTATACCGCCTTCGCCGTTTGCCATAGCGTGATAGTAGCGCTTATCGAGGGCATCGCTTGCATTTGAAATAAGCTCACGAAGGAAGATGTCTTTATGGGTATAGATTGAGTTAATCATCATATCCATGAGTTTTTTACTTTCTGCTTTAAACTGTCTTTTGTCCATGATTATTACTCCTTAAACAAAATTACTTGATTTTTTAGCACTCTCCACCCGAGAGTGCTAATATATATTATATCCCACTTTTTTCCTTTGTCAATACCTTTTTGATATAAATAAGTCTTGATTTGTAATCAGCTTTAAGCAACTTGCAAATTATATTTTTCTTGAAACTGAAAGGAAGGTTTATTTCTTCGTCAGCAACTCCTAACTCCTCACTCCTAACTAAAAAAGGTGGGCAGGAATTAACCTGCACCACCGTACTGATTATCTTATATACGGATAAGGGTTGACCTTTCTTCCGCCGACAAGCATTTCAAAATGAAGATGGGGGCCCGTTGAGTTACCCGTCGAGCCGATTCTGCCTATCTGCTGTCCCTGGTATACTCTCTGTCCGACTCTTACAGTAATTGAGCCCGGGTACATGTGAGCGTAGCGTGTCTGTATTCCGTTTCCGTGGTCGATAACAACTGTGTGTCCGTAGCCTCGCCAACCGCTGTATGCTGTGACAACTGTACCTGAAGCAGAAGCAACAACGGGAATACCTGCCGAGCTGCCCGAGCCAAGGACAATATCAATACCGCCGTGATATGACCAGCCGGATATACTTGCACTTCTGTAGCCGTAGTAAGAAGATACTCTGTAAGCACCTCTTGTAGGCCAGATGAAGCCTGTCGAGCTTCCGTATGAACCGCCGCCGTATGAGGATTTTGTGCCTATCTGAACGATTTCGTCTATAGGCTCTGTGACTATCTTTTCAGAAACTGTTGCCGTATAGGTCTTTTTTGAACCGATATAGGTGACAAGCTCAGTTATAAGCATCCTGCCGTTTTTGCCCTTTTGCAGAGTCTTTTTGGTACCCTTATAGAGAGCAGAAGTATTCTTCTTTACAGTATCGTATTTGATTGTTTCGTATCTTGTCACGGTTTTCATAGTTTTGACCCTGACGGGAGAGTCCTTTGACTGAAGAGTTTCGAGAAGCTTCGATGAATCCCATATAATATCGCTGTTTTCGGGATAGTAGCCCTGGATATACTCTATTTCTTCAACGAAGCCGACAATGGTATCATCTTCTGCTTTTTCTTCGTATGGTGCGAGTATACTGTCGAGTACCCCGAGGGCGTCTGACTCATTATGGGTTGCACAAAGAAGCTCACCGTCTATATATATACCGCAGGCTCGTTTGTATTCATCACTGCTGCTTGCGAGAAGACTTTCACTTATTACTTTTGAACTGCAGAGCTTACTTACATCGACTCTTTCAATCCCGAAGGTGATATCCTTTAAAAAGTCGGCAGAGTCCTCAGTGACATGAAGCATAGACAGAGCCTGATTTTTACCCTGAGTCCATACTGACTGATTTTCTGCATAAGCGATAGGTGTACCCTGATAGATAATTTTAAGGGCAGGCACCTTATCGGATGTGCTGAGGATACCGAGAATAATAACCGTAAGCACCGTAAGAGGGAGTGCATAATTCAGAGCACCTTTGAGAAGTCTGTCATCGCTTCTGAAGAGCTCAGCGAAATAGCTCCTGAGAGATTTAATGAAAAAAGAGGTTTTGTTTTCTTCTTCCTGCTTTAAGGTCATAAGTCTTATTGCTTTTATATCCTGACTTATGGTCTTGCCGCCGCTGATGCGTTTACGGATATTTTTATCGCCGAAAGCAGAGAAAAACCGGCGAATAAGTGAAAAGAGTTTAGTTATGCCTTTTGCTATAAACAAGAAAAGAGGGAGAAACTTCAGAGCAATACTTCCAAAAATGCGTATATACATTGCGCCTAAGTCTTCGGCAAAATCGAGAAAAGCACGGAAAGTCTTTTGTACGGGTGAGATTTTTCCCTGCTGAGCCTGTTTTTTTCTTACGGAAAGGTTTATTTCCGTTGGTATGATTATCTCCTCAGCCTCGCATTTATCATATTTTGCATACTGTACGCCGTCACTGCCGTAAAGAGAAAATATATCTTTGCCGTCGCTCTGCAAGGGTAACCCTCCTTTCTTTTAATCTTCATAAAAGCACAGAGAGTGTCTGTGCCTTGGTGTTAATGTTTATTTTTTAGGATAAGCTAATTTTTCTGCATTCCAGTCGAAAAGAACTTCGTACATACGTGCGGCTTCTTCTTTTGCGCCCGTAAGGTCATGGTCACGGTAGTTGCCGCATTCCTCGGCTGATACGCCGGGGATTTCGCCTTCAAACTCAGCACAGAACTTGAGAGCTGAACGTGTAAGGGCAATAGCACCTGCCTTTGAAAGAGTGTCAAGTGTTATGAAATAGAAGCCTGTTCTGCAACCCATAGGACCGAAATAAACGATTTTATCCGAAACGTCGCTGTTTCTTACGAAGGTTGCAAAAAGGTGCTCGAGGGTGTGGATTGCGCCGTTACTCATAACCTCTTCTACGTTGGGTTTTCTTGTTCTTATGTCATAGGTAACAGTATTGGCATCTGTTCTTGAAAGATACATACCCTTGGGGAGAATGGTGTGGTCGATGGTGAAGCTTGCAATCTTTTTCATATTTATCTTTCCTTTCTCAGTTAAAGCTGAGTTTGTTTTCAGCCTGTTTTATAAGTAAGTTTTTAGTTGCTGTTTTAAGTCCCGAGTTATCTTCTTTTGAAAGTGTCGGGTCATCGGCAAGGATTCTCTTAGCTGCTGCGTGAGTCTGTCTTACAGTGTCCATATTCTCTGTAAATGAAGCAATTTTCATCTCCGGCAGACCGTGTTGACGTGAGCCGAAGAATTCGCCCGGACCTCTGAGCTCTAAGTCTTTATCGGCTATGGCGAAGCCGTTGTTGGTCTTGCACATTATTTCGAGTCTTGCCTTGGCGCTTTCGCCCTGAGCATCGCTGACGAGTATACAGTAGGATTTGTTCTTACCTCTGCCGACTCTGCCTCTTAGCTGATGAAGCTGTGAGAGACCGAAACGCTCGGCGTTTTCAATTACCATAACAGTTGCATTGGGTACATCGACACCGACTTCAATAACCGTAGTAGAGACTAAAAGTTGTATGTCGCCCCTCTGGAAGCCCGACATAATTTTTTCTTTGTCCTTCGGCTTCATCTTGCCGTGGAGAAGTCCCACTTTATAGTCCTTGAATTCTTTTTTTGCTAAGTCCTCAGCATATTTTACTGCCGAAGCGATATCACCTTCTGCCTCCTCAACGGCAGGGCATACGATATACGCCTGATTACCCGAATCGAGGGTTTTCCTTATAAAGCCGTACATTCTCTCGTGATAGGAAGTGTCAACGGCAAAGGTGGAAATCTTCTGTCTGCCCTTTGGCAGCTCGTCTATAACCGAAACATCGAGGTCGCCGTAAATAATAAGGGAAAGAGTACGGGGAATAGGAGTTGCACTCATAACGAGAGTGTGGGGATTGTTGCCTTTACCTACAAGAGTGCCCCTTTGTTTTACGCCGAAACGGTGCTGCTCATCTGTTACAACAAGTCCGAGATTATGAAACTCCGTATTATCCGTCAGAAGTGCGTGAGTGCCGACAATATAGTCGATTTCGCCTTTTTTCATCCTTTCTTTTATATCGGCCTTTTTCTTTGCCGTTACGGAGCCTGTAAGAAGCTCGCAGGTGACAGACGGATCTTTTATGAGACTTTTAAGTGTCGCAAAGTGCTGAGTGGCAAGTATTTCCGTAGGCGCCATAAGTACACTCTGTATTTTATTTTTAGCGGCAGTATGAATAAGACAGGCCGCCACAACGGTTTTACCGCTGCCTACGTCACCCTGCACAAGTCTGTTCATTGGTACATTGGTGCCCATATCCTTAAGACATTCGCCTATTACCCTTTTCTGTGCTGAGGTTAATTCAAAGGGCAGGGTACTCATAAATTCTGAGGAATGATTTTCTTTTACCGTGAGGCTTGTCCTGCCCTTATTTCTGCTTTTAAGGCGAAGCATTGCCGTCTGGAAAATAAGCAGCTCTTCGAAAATGAGACTCTTCTTTGAAATTTCCAGGTCATTCCTGCTCTTGGGGAAGTGAATATTCTTAAGAGCAAAATGCTTGTGTGCAAGTGAGTATTCACGACGTATATTTTCGGGTACGGGCAAGAGAATGTCATCCTTTAAATAAGCCTCAAGAGCGTTTTCCATAATCTTAGTGAGAATGTTAGCCGTAAGGCCTGCCGTCAGGGGATAAACGGGCTTGAGACCTGCATTTTTGTCGAAGGCCTGAACAAGAGGGTTGCTCATTTCAAGGGAGCCGTTTGAGGCTGTCACCTTGCCGTAGAAGATATATTCTTCGCCTTGAAGGAGGGAGTCGGCAAGATATTTGCTGTTAAAGATGTTTATTCTCACACCCGCCTTGCCGTCGGTAACCATTGTCTTATATATTGTCATACCTGTGCGGATTTTATTCTCGACGGGAGCATAGCCGACTATGGCGCTGAAAGCATAAACCTCACCGGGTATCATCTTAGAAATAGGAGTAAGATCTGTGAAATCAAGATAAGTCCTCGGAAAAAAGTGCACAAGATCATAAAGAGAGGTAATACCAAGCTTCTTAAGAAGCTGCTCTCTTTTTTCACCTATGCCTTTTATATATCTGAGGGGTATATCTGACATCAGTTTGTTACACTCCAGGAATAAATATTTGCGAAAAGCTCATACTCGTTTACTGTATCCTCGTAAGTGAGCTCACGGGAATAGTAAGCCATGCCCTCTCTGAAAAGAAGAGGTATGAAGGGCTTTTCTATAGAGAAAACCTGTATAAAGGTTGAAATATCAATTTTACCGGCGGAAAAATCCGAATGAGCCTTAGCGGCAGCACCGTCTTTGTCGATGCCGTATGAAGCGTTACCGTTTTCCGAGAAGAAGGGTGAAAGACTCATATTAGGGGAGAGCTTTATTTCCCCTATATAAAGATCATAGTCACCTCTGCTTAAAGCAGAAAGATACTCTTCATAGCTCAGAGAATTGACTGTAACATCTATTCCTATAGCCTTAAGGCTGTCTGATATCATATTTGCGATTTTTACTCTCGGCTTATTTTCGCTGTTGACAAGGAGAGTAAGCTCGATATATTCGAAATTTTTACTTCTGTATTTGTTATTGGTGTAAGCGAAAACATAACCTGCTTCATCGAGAAGCTCACCTGCTTTGATTGCATTCTGCTCGTACAGAGAAGTGTTCACATTGCTCAGCACTTCCCATGAGGGGTTAAAGGGTACATCGCTGACTGTAGCAATACCGCTGTATGCTGAGTCGGCAAGGGAGGACTTGCCTACGGCGTATGAAAGAGCCTCTTTGACTTTTTTGCTCTTAAGATATTTGCTCTTTGAATTTATGCCGAGATAGACCATGTTGTTGAGGAATACTCTTGTAGTATTGGCTCTTATTTTTGTGTATTCGCCGTCACTGAGGTCGTCGAAGAAATAGGTGAGGTCGCCCGTCTGAAGAAGATAGAGCTCTCCTGCGTCTGAGGTTATAGGTACAAGAGAAATGCGGTGTGTTGCCATTTCCTCCTGCCTTGTTGAATATTCGTTGGCAGTGAGATAGTAGTTGCCTGATTTCTTTGAAAGACTGTATCTGCCGCTGCCTGTAGGAATATCATTGTCGCCTGTTCCGTATTTGACAATAGGGAAGGTCAGGCAGTTTTCAGCGAAGATATCAGGATTTGCCAGAGTGAAAGTAACACTGCCGACACCTGCTGCTGCTGAAGAGAAATTCTGAAGTCTTAATTTATAGTGTTCACTTTCCTTTGCAAGATTAAAGGAGTATACAACATCAGACGGCTCGATAGTGGTGCCGTCGCAGAAAAGAGCCTCAGAGTCAAGGGTGACGGTGAGCATTTTTTCGTTGTTGGTGAAGGAAAGTCCGATAAGAGGCTCTACGGTATAGCCGTCTATAGGAAGAAAGAGACTGTCATATACCAGGGTAAGAAGATTTTTATTGGTGGGACTTTCGGTCTTATAGGGATTAAGGGATTTGCCTTTATAGTAGCCGAGAGTGACTTTTCTTTCAGTGGGCTGTTTAACTGTTGTTGTCTCCTCTGTAGTTTCAGCGGTTGTTGTATCGTCGGGAACATCTTTCTTGCAACCTGAGAAAATACCTGTTATAAGAGCAAGGCAGGCAAAAATACATATCAGCTTTTTCATTTCAAAGCTCCTTTTATTCAAATCGTACGGCTTCGGTGCCGAGACACTTTCCTGTTTTTTCGTCAATGGTGAAGATACATCCGTTTATCATACATCTGCCCTTGGCGTTGTCGAAGCGGGCAGGCATATTTGACATAAACTTTTCTATAACTATATTCTTTTCAACGCCTAATACACTGTCTATGACACCGCACATACCGATGTCGGTTATATAGCCCGTACCGCCATCGAGTACTCTGTCGTCATTAGTGAGTACGTGGGTGTGGGTACCGTAAACTGCCGATACTCTGCCGTCTAAATAATAGGCGAGTGCCTGCTTTTCCGAGGTAGCTTCAGCGTGAAAATCCACTAAGATTATATTTGTCTTACCCTCTAATTCCTTCAGAGCCTTGTCGGCTGCATAAAAGGGGTTTTCGAGATTATCCATAAACATAGTGCCCATAAGGTTAATAACACCAATGGAATACATACCCGTATCAATGAGGGCTACGCCTCTGCCAGGGTTGCTTGATGGGAAATTGAAGGGTCTTACAACATATTCGCTGTCGTCGAGATAGTCATAAATTTCCTTTCGTCTGTAGACGTGGTTGCCCGTAGTGATAAAGTCAACTCCGCTTGTAAAAAGATGGTCAGCGGAAAAGGGGGTAATACCGTTGCCGGCAGAGGAGTTTTCACCGTTGGCTATGGTGAAGTCTATGCTCTTAAGCTTCTTGAAAGAGGGAAGCTTTTTTCTTATAAATTCGCAGCCGCTGTCGCTGACAACGTCGCCTAAAACAAGTATGTTCATTCTTAAGTCTCTTTTCTGTCAGTCGTATAAATATTCGCTTACATCGAAATCGTCATCATCCGGGTAGTAGTCCCAGCCGTCATAGTAGTTGCCCTTTGATTCTTCTGAGGATATTTCGGGTATCTCCTTTATGACCTCAAACTTGTGACCCTGCATCCATAAGAAGTGGCTTACTCTTATTGTAAATCCGCAACCCGGAGGTGTCAGCCAATCGCTGACTGAGGCTTCGGGCAGACCGAAGTTGGAAAGTATAGTAGAAATAACACCGCCGTGGGTGACTATAATAAGGTCTTCGGTACCCGTCTTGATTACACCGTCAACTATCTTTACAAAGGCGGAGCAGACTCTGTTTGCAAAGTCCTCATTGCTCTCACCGAAAGGCGGTCTGACACCGGGCTCACCCTTGAGCCAGGGCTCAAAGTTAGGTTGTTTTTTCTGAAGCTCTTCGGCTGTCTTGCCTTCGAATTCGCCAAAGTTGTATTCAGTTAGACCGTCTATGACAATGGGCTTCAGGTCGGGATAAAGAATTTCTGCCGTCTCCTTACAGCGTGTAAGAGGAGAGGTAAAAAGAAACTGTGCACCGGGGTAGTTGTATTCCTCTTTCATTTCGCGGAGCTGTTCCTTGCCCTCTTCATTTAAAGGTGTATCTGTAATGCCGCAGTAAACGCCCTCGATATTATCCTTTGTAAGACCGTGACGGATAAGGTGAATCCTGTATGTTTTCATAATATATCAAACCTCTTCTTTCAGGGTATAGTTATCTACATTATAATATTATATAATAATCTTATAGGAAATTCAATCTTATAATTGAAAAAAGAGTAAAAGTCAGTTATAATATGAGAAGAAAAATAAACGCAGGAGAAAACTATGCTTAATTTTATCATCGGTGTAAAAAACAGCGGTAAAACCCGGAAAGCTCACGAGATCCTCGGCAAGTGCGCCATTGAGGGCAAAAAGACCATGCTTATTGTACCGAAACAGTTCACTTTTGATACTGACAGGGGGATACTGCACCTTTTAGGCCCAAAGACAGCCAGTGAAATCGAGGTGCTGTCTTTTTCAAGACTCTGCCACGTTGCTCTCAAGACCTATGGCGGCATCAAATCGCCCATTGCCAAGGGTGGTATGAGAGAAATTTTTATGTCCGTTGCCATAGAAAGTCTTCGTGATAAGCTTACGGTTTTCTCAAAGCATAAAAACGAAATCGCGCTTGTCAGTAAGCTTCTTGGCGAAATTGACCAAATGAAAAACAGCGGCATCACTCCCGATGAAATCGAAGCAAAGGCTCAGCGTCTTACTGATAATATGCTCAAAGAAAAGCTTCTTGAAACAGCTATGGTTTACCGCGCCTTTGATGCAACAGTTTCTCAGAGCCATTTTGATGATGAGGATATGCTTATAAAGGTCTGGGAGATTCTCAGAACCACAGACTTCTTCAAGGACATAACAGTAGTAATTGACGGCTTCAAGAGCTTCACATATCCCGAATACAAGCTCATTGAGCTTATGATTACGAAGGCGGAAAACGTCTACATCACCCTTTGCAGTGAAAATCTTACGGATACAAATGACCTCGGAGCTTTCGGCAGTGTAAACGCAACTGCAAGACGCCTTATGCTTATTGCAGGCAACAACGGTATCGAGACAGGCGAGATAATAAAGTGCCGTAGAGACGAAAGCAGATTCACCCCCGAAATGCTTCATCTTCAGGAGAATATCTATAAAAATGAGGCGGAAATCTTCACTGAAGCCACAGATAAGGTGACTTTAATCAAATCCGATGTAAGAGAAAATGAGTGTGACGCTGTTGCAAGGCAGATTAAAGCCTTGATAAGAAATGACGAGTACCGCTGCCGTGATATTGCAGTGGTCTACAGAAACAACGAAAGCTACCATAAGGCAGTTGCCCGCTCACTCAGAAAATACGGTCTTCCCTTATTCGAGGATAAGCGTCAGCCTATAGCAAGTCAGCCCCTTATCTGCTTTGTAAGATATCTTCTGAGTATATGCAGTGAGGGATATAATTCCGACTATATTTTCAGACTCGTCAAGACGGGCCTTTGCGGCTACGGTGAAAAGGAAATAAGCGAGCTTGAAAACTATATTTTCACATGGGATATTTCGGGTAAAAAGTGGCTCAGCGACTTCACAGCCAATCCCGACGGTTTCGGCTTAGCAATGGGCGAAAGACAGATAAAAGTCCTCGGTGAAATCAACAGTCTAAGAAAAAGCATAACAGAGCCTCTTGAAAAGCTCAGAGAGAGTTTTAGGGACTCCACAGGTAAAAAGAGTGCCGAAACCGTATACAGATACTTAAGAGAAAGCGGCGCCGATGAAAGACTCAAGGAATACGCCGTTTTACTCGAAAGCAAGGGACTCGGTGAGCTTGCGGCCGAGCAGGAGCAGGTATGGGATATACTTATGGAGGTCCTTGACGAGCTTGCACTGAGTCTTGGTGACAGACCCGTATCACCTAAGAGATTTCTCGAGCTTTTCGAGATAGTTGTCTCTTCAAAGAGCCTTGGCAAGCTGCCTGACGGCTACGACGAGGTGAGTATCTGCAGTGCAGACAGAATGCTTACAAACTCCGCTAAGGCTGTTTTCTTAGTGGGTATGAATACGGGTATTTTCCCTCTCCGGAGAAGTCAGGGAGGAATATTCTCTCCCTCAGAAATAAAGAAGCTTTCAGACGCAGAATTAGAGATAGGCGAGGACATAAAGAAGCTCACTTCAGACGAAAGATTTATCTGCTACAACGCTCTTTCAAGTGCTGAGGAGAAAATTTACCTTTCATATTCGGTCTCGGGCGACGGCGGTGAAACTCTCACAGAAAGCGAATGTGTAAGACAGATAGAGAGCATTTTTCCTCTTTGCAGGCTTGTCAGTACCTCTGCCGAGGATATAAGCGACCTGATTGAAAGTGAGCAGTCCGCTTTTGAAATAATGGCAAAAAGATATAGACTCACCGACGGAAAATCCCGGGCATTCAGGGCATATTTCAGAAACAAAGAGGAATACGAGGGCAGAATTGCCGCTATAGAAAGAGCTGTATCCGATAAGGATTTCCGCATAAATAACAAGGCTACCGCTATGTCTCTTTTCGGCAGGGATATGCATTTCTCTGCTTCACAGCTTGAGGTTTACAGCAAGTGTCCCTTTATGTATTTCTGCCGTTACGGCCTGAGAGCAAACCCCAGAGAAAGAGCAAGGCTCGACGCGAGAATGGGCGGTAATGTAGTCCACCACGTACTTGAAAAGGTGCTCTCGGAATACCGTAATAAGGAGTTTTTATCAGTCTCAGAAGAACAACTCGATGAGAGAATAAAATTCTATCTTTCCGAATATATGCGCCTTTACATGAGCGACAGCGAAAAAGACAGTCTCCGCTTCAGCTATCTCTATTCGAGAATGTATAAGATACTCAAGCACCTTTTCGAAAGACTTACGGAGGAATTCGGCGACAGCGACTTCGAGCCTTGCGAATTTGAGCTTTCCATTGACAGTCAGAGCAGTGTAAAGCCCTTTAAGGTTGAGCTCAAAGAGGGCAGTGTTGAGCTTATGGGTAAAATTGACCGTGTTGACAAAATGGACAGAGACGGCAAGAGATATATCCGTATAGTCGACTATAAAACAGGCGGCAAGGATTTTGAGCTAAGCGATGTTTTCCACGGTGTCAATATGCAGATGCTTCTCTATCTCATAAGCATTTGGCGAGGAGGCAGTGATTTTTATGAAAACATCACCCCTGCCGGTATTCTTTACTTCCCGGCAAGTCTTTTAAGCTGTGATATAGACAGAAACGAAAGCGAAGAATCAAAGCAGAAGAAGCTTCTTTCAAGAGGAAAGATGAAGGGTATGCTTGTCCTTGACGACGACAGTATCGAGGCAATGGATAAGAGCAAAAGAGCCGTATTCCTGCCAATCAGCTTCGATAAGAAAACAGGTCAGGTAAAGGGCAAGTTCATCACTATGCCTCAGCTTGAAAAGCTTGGAAAAATCATAGATGATATTATAATAAAAATGGGTGACAGCTTACACGAGGGAAAGGTTGAAGCAAGACCCATTTCGGGTCCCGGCAACACAGAGACCTGTACCTGGTGCAGCTATAGAGATGTCTGCCTTAAGGATAAACCCAATATAAGATATGCAGAAAAGCTCAGTCATGACGACTGTATAAGAAAGCTTATGGGAGGTGAGGACAGTGGCAAGAATATGGACTAAGGCTCAGTCAGATGCTATAAACGCTCTTGACGGCAGTGTGCTTGTATCAGCGGCGGCAGGCTCAGGTAAAACCGCTGTTCTTACCCAGAGAGTCATAAACCGACTCACTGTAGGCGAAAATCCTACATGCGTTGACAGACTTCTTATTGTTACCTTTACAAGAGCAGCCGCTCAGGAAATGCGTGAGAGAATAGGTGCCGCTCTTACGGAGCTTCTTAAAAAAGACCCCACCAACCGTAATCTCATAAGTCAGCAGATACTTCTGCCCTCGGCGAAAATATGCACTATCGACAGCTTCTGCTCAGACCTTGTAAAAGAAAATTTCCAGGCTTTGTCACTGTCTCCCGATTTTAAAATAGCCGATGAGGGCGAGCTTGAGCTTCTTTCAAAGCAGGCTATGGATATTACTATGGAGCAGATGTATGAAAATGACTCTGACGGCAACTTCAAAAATTTAGGCGAGCTTCTTTTCAGCGGAAGAGACGACAGCAAAACTGCCGAAATGGCAGAAAAGCTCTACAGAAACTCGGTGTCTTTTCCATTCCCCGAAAAGTGGCTTGATTCCCTTTGTCTCGATTATGAAGAGGGTGTAGGTATAAAAGACAGCTCCTACGGCAGAATTGTCATAGACCACCTTAAGAGTGCCCTTGAATACTGCATAAATCTTGCTGATACCGTAATAGACGAATGCAACGAAAATGCTGATTATGGAAGTGTGCTTTACGATGCCATAAGCTCCGACAAGGCTCAGGCCGCATATATGCTCGAAAGAATAGTAAGCGACCAATGCTGGGACGAAATAAGACGTGCCGTTGCGGCCTACAGTGCCGCAAGAAGAAAGAATACGCCCAAAGAGCTGAAGGAAGATAGGGCACTTGCTTCTCTTATTGCAAAACGCGACAGAGTGAAAGATGAGCTTAAGGGTCTCTCAGGTCTTTTATGCTGTAGCGAAGAGGAATACAAAGACGATATGCGATTCCTCAAACCTATGATAAAGGTGCTGACCAAAACTGCAAAGGTATATAAGCAAAACTTCGACCTGATAAAAAAAGAAAAAAAGGTGGCCGATTTCAGCGATATTACTCACTATGCCCTTGAGCTTTTGGTTGAGGAAACTGCTGACGGCTGGAAAAGTACTCCCTTAGCCGAAAATCTGAGAGATAATTTTGATGAGATACTTATAGACGAATATCAGGATACCAACGCCGCTCAGGATATGCTCTTTACAGCTATATCAAGGGATAACCTTTTCAGAGTAGGCGATGTAAAGCAGAGCATTTACCGCTTCCGTCAGGCAAATCCCGATATTTTCATCTCTCTTAAAAACAGCTATAAGCCTTATGATAAAGATGCTAACGAATACCCTGCCAAAATAGTCTTAGGCAACAACTTCCGTTCACGCAAGGGTGTTACGGATATTATCAACTTTGTCTTTTCTCAGATAATGAGTACTTCCTGCGGTGATATAGACTACGATAAAGACGAGGAGCTTGTTTTCTCGGCAGGGTACGAAGATAAAGACGAGCCCTCAGCAGAGCTTCATCTTGTTGAATATGATAAATCCGGCGATGAAAAGATAGACTCAAACGAAGTACAGGCTCTTCATATAGCAGACATCATAAAGCAGATGATAGCCGACGGATATACTGTCAAAGACGGTGACGGTGAGAGAAAGGTCACCTATAAGGACTTCGCAATTCTTATGCGAGCAACGGGATCGGGCAGGGGAGTAACCTATGCCGATGTCTTAAGAAATGAGGGCATACCTTGTTTTACTGAAGTTTCGGGCGAATTCCTGACCTCGACGGAAATCAGCCTTGCTGTGAATATACTTCGTGTTATCGATAACCCCAAGCAGGATATTCCGCTTCTCAGCGTAATGATGTCACCTGTTTTCGGCTTTACCGCTGACGAAATAAGTGATTACAGAATAAAAAGCAGACGCGGCGATGTTTACACCTGCCTTATCGGCAGTGAAGATGAAAAGGTTTCTGCTTTCCTTGAAAAAATCAGATACTGGCGAAATCTCAGCGTGTGTCTGAGAGTAAAAGAGCTCCTTGAAGAAATTTACTCGGACACTGCTTTACTGTCAGTTTTTGAGGCTATGGATCCATCGGGTGTAAAAAGAGGTAACCTTATGCTTCTTTGCGACTATGCTGATATATACGAAAACTCAGGCTACGGCTCACTTTCGGGCTTCATAGGCTTCATTGACCGTCTCGGTGATAAGCAAAGAGATATCTCGGGCTCTGTGGGTACTGCTCAGGAAAGTGACTGCGTAAAAGTAATGACAGTCCATAAGTCAAAGGGTCTCGAATTTCCTGTCTGTATACTCGCCTCATGCGCTACGGACTTCAACAAAAGCGACGAGAAAGAAAACCTCGTCATCAGTCAGAAGCACGGTATAGGCATAAAGAGAAGAGATATCAATACTTTCGCTCAGCATACGACTCTTTGCCACAGTGCCGTTAAGCTTGGTATAAGAAAAGACAACATCAGCGAAGAGATGCGAGTGCTTTATGTTGCAATGACAAGAGCAAGAGAAAAGCTCATTATGGTCTACGCCAAGGATAAAATTCTCGATAAGTGCCGCAAATACGCTTCCGAGATACCCTCGGGCAAGAGCAGCTTTTCGCCCTACGCATGCTCCTGTGCTTCGGGCTTTGGCGAATGGCTCATCGGCACTCTCATAAGGCACCCGGATGCTTATGACCTCAGAGAAGAAGCAGGCATCGACCATAAGGTTGAACTGCCTTGCTCAGTGCCGCTCAGAGTAGTTGTCAGCGATTTTGCCGGGTACTCTGCCGAAAAGGGCGGAGACAGCCTTTCAGAAAAAACAGATATGGATTTCCTCGCTCTTATAAAAGAAAGAGCAGATTTCAGATATAAATACGAGGCACTTTCGGGCATTGTTACAAAGAGAGCCGCTTCGGAAACAGATAAGAATTTCATAGACAGAGACTATTTTGCTTCTTCCGAGCCCTCTTTTATGAGCACATCGGGTCTTACGGGTGCTGCAAGAGGTGTTGCGACTCACACCTTTATTCAGTATGCCGACTATAACAAGGCGAAAGTCAATGCCGAGGAAGAAATAGAAAGACTTTACGAAAAAGGTATACTTTCCGAAAACGAAGCAAAGGCTATCAACAGACCCGCCCTTCAGAAATTCTTCTCGTCAGCTCTTTTTGAAAGAATAGATAAAAGTTCTCTCGTAATGAGAGAAAAGAAATTCACTGTTGAGGTGCCCATAAGCGAAGTCTATGAGGGGGTAGAGGAATTCTCAGAGGAAAAGATAATGATTCAGGGTATTGCCGACTGTGCGTTCCTCGAAGACGGCAAACTTGTTGTAGTTGACTATAAGACTGACCGCCTTGAAAGTGAAGAGCTTTTCAGAGAAAAATACTCCTCACAGGTGCTCATATATAAGAAAGCTCTTACAATGTCTACGGGATACGAGGTCAAAGAGACTCTTCTTTACTCCTTCCACCTTGGAAAAGAGATAAAAGTTGAGGGCTGAAACGGGACTTTTATCCCTCGTGATATAACCCTCAGAAAAATATTTTGAAATAAAATAAAGAAATTTCAAAAAAATGTTGATTTTTGATTTTGACTATGATACAATACTATCCGTCAAATAATGTAATGAACCGAAATGAGGTGAAAAGAATGAAAGATAATCTTCATCCTAACTACGAACAGACTCAGGTAAGATGCGCTTGCGGTGCCGTTATTGAAACAGGTTCCACAAAGAAAGATATGCGTGTTGATATTTGCTCAAACTGCCACCCTTACTTCACAGGTAAGCAGAAGCTTGTAGATACAGGCGGACGTGTTGACAGATTCAACAAGCGTTTCAATCTCGCTAAGAACAAATAAGTTTTGTTTTAAAAAATCAGACGGCACAATTCTATGTTGTACCGTCTTATTTTCATTTTGGAGGTGTGCCCGGTGACTGAGTATAAAACGATAAAGACTGCTTCAAGCGATGAGTTTATCGTCAAAAAGTCGAGATTTATCGGCTATGTAAAGCCCGTAAAGACTCAGGAAGAAGCTTTAGAGTTTATTAGTGAAATCAAGTCAAAGCACTGGGACGCAACTCACAATGTCTATGCTTACTGTCTTCGTGACGGGGGAGTAAGACGCTTCAGCGACGACGGCGAGCCTCAGGGCACGGCAGGGATACCCTCTCTCGACGTGCTGTTAAAGGAAGAAGTGGTGGATTGCTGTGTTGTTGTGACAAGATATTTCGGCGGAATAATGCTTGGTGCAGGCGGACTCGTCAGAGCCTATTCCCACGGTGCAAAGATTGCACTTGATGCCGGCGGTATTATCACAATGTCCCTTTGCAAAATTGTAAAGGTAAAAACCGACTACAACTTTTACGGAAGACTGGTCCCCCTAATCTGCGAGGAGGGCGGTATCGTTGAGGATACACAGTTTACGGATAATGTTGAGGTTACATTCAGAATACCTCAGGATAAGGTGCCGTTTTTTGAAAGCAGACTCGTTGATGTTTCCTGCGGAAAGTTTCACAGCGAGGTCATAGACGAGAAGTTCTGCGAAATCTGAGAAAAGAAGGTGCAGCTATGTCAGATATAAGACTCAGAACCCTTGAAATCGAAGAAAAAACCTTAAGCGACAAGGCCTTCCTTTGCCGTAATACAAAAGGCAGATTGCAGGAAGAGGGCGAATGTCCCGTAAGAACAGCCTTCCAGAGAGACAGAGACAGAATTATCCACTGTGCGGCTTTCAGAAGACTCAAGCATAAGACTCAGGTTTTCCTGTCGCCGGACAGCGACCATTACAGAACGAGGCTCACCCATACTCTTGAAGTATCGCAGATAGCGAGAACAATCGCTTCGGCATTAGGTCTCAACGAAACTCTTACAGAGGCTATTGCCTTGGGTCACGATTTAGGACATACCCCCTTCGGCCACGCAGGCGAAAGAGCACTGAATTCGGTTTTTCCCGAGGGCTTCAAGCACTATGAGCAAAGCCTGAGAGTTGTGGATAAAATAGAAAAGCTCAACCTTACATACGAGGTGAGAAACGGCATAGTCTGCCACACAAGAGGCGACGAAGCCGATACATTAGAGGGAAGAATTGTAAAGCTTGCCGACAAAATCGCTTATATAAACCACGATATTGACGATGCCATAAGAGGCGGAGTTATAAGCGAAGGCAATCTTCCTGCCGAAGCAAAACGCTTTTTAGGTGAAACAAAAAGTCAGAGAATAAATACTCTTGTTATGTCGGCTATAAACAATACAGTTGATGATGTTCAGCTTGACAGAGATGTGAAATCGGCCTTTGACATACTTCACGATTTTATGTTTGAGAGAGTATATACCAATCCCGTATGTAAGGGTGAGGAGAGCAAGGCTATAGCCCTTGTGCAGAAGCTTTACGAGTTTTTCAGTACCCATCCTGATGAACTCCCAAATGAATACATATCAATAGCCTGGTCCGAGGGTGCCGAAAGAGCGGCTGTGGACTACATTGCAGGTATGACAGACAGCTATGCCTTAAAGGT
>JAZSMR010000117.1:0-2690 GCA_045535965.1 Acutalibacteraceae bacterium | reverse complement strand
AAGAAACTCTCTGACAAAGCAAAGGGTGTGGCAGAACTAATGAGATTTGTCTCAAAAAGTTTTACCAAATTACTACATTTTTTGTCTCAAAAATAAGAAATTTTCATCTTTCAAATCAAAAATAAAGAACTGACATACAATATATAGAGATTTCCCCGACTTGAAATGAATCGGGTAAGGGGAGATATGCGATTATGTGATTTTTAAATGAAAGAGCCGTGAATGAGGGATGAGGAGTTAAAAATTAGGAATTAGGGATGAGGAGTTAGGAATTAATGCTGTTGGCCCGTTGGGGCGAGTTTTGTTCTGTGCCTCATTGCCGTGGGCGGTGCCAACGGCTGATGGGTTTGCCCTTTCAGAGAGCAGGTGGGTGCGCTGCGGGGAGATTGGGAATGGTATGGTTTGGGGTGTTAACGCATTGATAAAATTAGTATCAGAAGTACATAAGAAATTATCATAAAAAGCCAAAAAGTTCCTATTCCAAAGATTAAAAAAAACAAAGAAATTGCCCTTAACTTAGACATTTTACTAAATACGTGAAAGTAAGTTCGAATTATTTCTTTCTTAATTGAAAATACTTTCCATAAAGAAAAAAGAAACATAATTCCTAAAAAGGAATAATAGAATATAATGAAATTTATAGGTGATTCAAAAAAATCTAACACCTTAAAAAGAACTATAAAAGGGACTATAAAAGGACTAAAAATTAAAAAACAAAGAATTACAGCCACCATAACCTCAACTGAAGAACAAGGAGACTCAATTTTATCTTTTGCGAATAGAAAATAAGGTGCGGAACCAATAAACAAAAGAAAAGAAATAATCCTATTCATAACTCTGTTATTTAAATAATTCACCTATGTATCCAATACCTGTCCCTGCTAGTTCTCCAAAATAAGACCCTACAACATCTCCTACATATGCACCATAAGCACCTCTCCTGCTGCAGCTCCAACGACGGCACCTACCGGACCCAAAGACGCACCAGCAGCCCCTCCAAGAGCAGGTCCTAAAAAACCACCTATAATAGATCCAACCGCAGAACCTATTTGTGCCCCACTTTTTTTAGAACCTTCCATAAAACTGGTTTTTCCTTGAGCACATTTAGTAGCTTCAACAGCAACAACAGTTACCGCTGTACCAGCAGTAACGATATTTCCCGGCATAATTTTCTAACTACAATGGCAAGTAACGATTTATAACCACTCTGACAAATATTCATCAATGTTCCTCTTTTCGCCGCTGAAGTTCGCGCCAATCAGGGCGATTTTCTTGCCGCTTGCGAGGAACGGTTGGGCGTAGTTCTTCTCCTTGATTTGTGCCATTGCCTCTTCGGCTGTGCCATTATATTTGAACTCGAAAATATAAACGTAATCGGGTGTCTCAATGGTCATGTCAACACGTCCGTTGGAGGTGTGAAACTCAGCTTTTGTGTAGAGTCCGCAGAGGTTGCAAAGGATGAAAAGCACGTTCTGGTAGTGATTTTCAGTGTCCTTGATGAGGTCGTATGGCGTGTTTGCGAAGAATGATTCGAGACGGGTCATGAAAGCGGTGATGTCACCGGATTTCACCTCTTCTACAAAACAACTTATTTGAAAGCCAGTCTTGTTAGCCGAAACTGAAGTGTAATATGGCATCAGGTAAAGCATAAAGCCCTCCCTCACCTCCTCGTTCGGAAAGTCCAGCGAATACAATTTATACCTTTCGTTATAGCCGCTGATGGTCAGATAACCGCTCTGAAATATAACAGGGATAGGGTCTGACAACGATGCGTCAATGGCACTCAGCACATTAGCTGTGACCTTATTCCCTTTCAATTCATCCAACTTGAAATCATGTCTTTTCAACAGTTCCACAAGGTACGAAGGTGTACCGGTCTCGAACCAGTAGCTGCCGAACGAACGTTTATGCAACGCATTCAAAAGGCTGAACGGATTATACATACCCGGAGCCTCTTCTGTAAAATGATAACCATCGTAATTTCTTTTCAACTCTGAATAGGCTTCGCTCTGTGTCATTTTTCGAGCCTCTGCCAGCCTGTTCACATAAGGTTCGAACACGCCTTTCAGTTCCTCTTCTGAAATTCCACAAATATTGTAGTAATCATTATCCAATGAAATATCGTTCAGATTGTTCAAGTCGCTGAACACGCTCACCTTACCAAACTTCGTTACACCTGTGAGCATGGCAAACTTGATGCAACCATCCTTGCTTTTCAGCGCACCGTAGAAGGATTTTAAAGTTGAGCGGTAATCATCCTGCAACGCCTCATCTCTGATGGTTTCGAGTAATGGTTTGTCATACTCGTCCACCAAAACAACAACAAGCTCGCCAGTTTTATCGTAGGCTCGCTGGATAATGCCCTCGAAGCGCATGCCAAAATCTGCTTCGTTTGGTCTCGCTCCATAAATCTCTTCCCATTGAGACAAAGCATTGTTTAAGACCATGTTCAATTTCCCCGGCTCTTTATACTTCGCTGTATTCAAATCCAGATGCAGCACCGGATGCACCGTCCATTTCTGCTCCAATTGCTCAACGGCAAGACCTTTGAACAAATCTTTCTTGCCAAGGAAATAAGCCTTCAAAGTACTGATAAGCAAACTCTTACCAAAGCGGCGAGGACGAGAGAGGAAATAATAACTCCCTGTTGACACAAGTCTGTGCATCAACGCAGTTTTATCTACGTATAA
>JAZSMR010000049.1:0-4078 GCA_045535965.1 Acutalibacteraceae bacterium | reverse complement strand
CTCGTAATATGTATGAAGTATCGGAACTCAATTTTCTTATCTACAACGAACCGATAAGTTATGTCAGATTACTGTTAAACGGAAAGATAGAAGAATATCTGCGAAATAATACGGATTATACTACACTATCAGATATGAGATAAAAGTTTGGCAGGCAACATCACTTTTGTAGTGTTGCCTGCTTTTTATATTGATATCATTATTTAATATGTCAGCAAGTATCAAATATGATTTAAGTTTGTTATTTCTTGTTTGCCAGGCGGTAATTGTTTACAAGGGCGGCAAGCTCCAAACGGCTGTGAACCGCCAGAGTATAATAAATATCTTTTACATAATCCTTCACGGTATGCTCGGAAATGACAAGGGCTTTTGCAATATCCTTGTTAGTGTAGCCAAGACAGATAAGCTCCGCAACCTCACGTTTCTTCGGGCTGAGCTTTGCAAGAGGATTATCTGCATCTTCTGCCGAAACAGTTGCAGGCTCGGCTTTTACTCCCGTTTCCTCGGCGAGAGCTTTCTCTGCTTCTTCTTCGGCAGGAACGTTATCGTCGGCAATGCGGCGACGAAGGGTGAACATCAAAAACGGCTCAACCTGCGCATACACAAACACAAGAACACCCATAATCACTGCATAAACGATGTACATTACGGTAGGTGTGCCGAGGAATATCTCTCCGATAACGGCGTGAGTAAGAACTGCAAAGATGACAACTCCGATGATAGCGGGAGCTACGTACTTCGACGGATAGGACTTCATAATCGGCACACCGTAAAGGGGACCCATCATACAAGAAGCCATGCCAAAGCCTATGAGGACGCAGGCAACGTAGGAAAGTGCAGGCACGTAGGAAGTTGCGATCATCAAAAGGAAACCGAGACCGCCCAAACCCACCGACAGGGGGATCATGCGGAAAGGATGAATATTGGATTTTTTGTAAAGAAGATAAAAGACAAAGCAGGTAACCGCAACCACAAGATACATAATCGTCACACCGTGTTTTACCTTACCGGCAATTGCTGGTCCGGCTGTTCCCATCAGTCCGATAATGAAAACAAGAAGATAAGTACCGAGAATCAGCTTTTTCGGGGCTTTGATGCCGTCGCTCTTTTTCACGAAACGGGGCAGATGCTCATTATCCGTGGGCATACTGAGGAAGAAGATAAACATAAGCACCAATGTTGCTATTATTCCGAAACGGAAGATGGAGAAATTGACCGGTATCAGCTCGTTTTGAACCAAGGCGATCAGAAAACACGGTACACCGTAGGCAAAAGTCAGATACTTAATACCGCTTTTTTCGGAGAAGTAGTTGACCACAAGGAAGGTTTCAAAACCGATAAGCAAACAGCAACAGAATATCTGCAAGTAAATGTTAAAGCGCAGAGCATCCTCCGACAGAGGGAGAAAGAATCCGACAGCTGAAACGAGTGCAATAACCGTGTCAATCCTTTGTACCCACACGATTATCTTCGGCAAGAATATCATTGTGAGGATACCAAGCAGGTAGCAAACCACCGTAAGTGCGGTACCGTAATCTATGTTAATGGGCAGAGGAATTTTTCCGTCCAATGCTGAGGACGGTTCAAGAAAATAAAAGATAAATCCCATCTGCCATAGGTTGAACATAGCGAAGCAAACGAGCCTCCATAAAGGTATATCCATCCTCTTTTTCTGGTTTTCTATGAGAATAGGGTGATTCATAAACCGCACCTTCCTTTGCTGCGAAAAATCATCGCAAAATCGTAAAAATCATTGAATTCTTTAAAAAACTCACCCGAACAGGTGGTTTTTTCCCAAAAACCCCCCAAACGGGGGGTGCAAAACGGACAAAAAAATCAATATAATCAAATCATAACAGTATCTTTTCTAAATAGAATTATAAATTACATTTTTCTTTTTTTCAAGAATATAAGAGAAATACTACCCAAAAAGGTAGTGTGTGTGTCAAATCCCCCTATATTGGGCAGGTTACATCTTCAGCTTGACAAAGTATAATTATCCTTGAAGAGGTGGCGTATGGGAATACTGAATTATTTCGATTATATTGCATTGGCAGAAAACGAACATAAGAGGCTGCTTGAAATTTATCCCGAGCTGGAAAAACTATCGAGGCGTGAACTTGAGGTTTTCGCTCATCTTCTTACCGACAAAACGCAGGCACAGATAGCGGAGGAATTGTTTATTACACATTCTTCCGTGCATTTCCATTGCAAAAACATATACCGTAAACTCGGTATAAAAAGCCGTAAACAAATATTGATAAGATATAAAGATTTATAAGGAGGAACCTTTATGGGATTTCTGGAAAGAATTTTGAGAAAAGGAATAAGCGATGGTGTAAGTAAGGCAGTAGGTGATGCAATCAGCAAAGCTATTAAACCTTCTGTAACGGAATTTGCCAATAAAACCGCACAGCAGTTTGACGATGCAGCCCGTAATGCACAGTCATCGCAGACATACGCCTCTGCTCCTTTTGTTCAGAAAACATACAACACCGATGACAATTATTTTGCGTCTGTTATCACCGAAGCAAGCTTCCCCGGTTATTCAATCTCAACAAATGTTCACGCCAAAAACTTTGATGCAAGTGCGCATCCGAGCTGCTACCCGATTTCATACCTTTTCTCAAACGGTTCTCAGCCTAAGCTTGCAGTTCTTGTTATGAACAAGAATCAGTACCGTTCTATGATTGCAAAAGGAACTTACAAGGTTCTTGACGATAACGGCATTCCTTACATCCGTTTCTTCAAGGGAATGGAAAACGAAAGCGGATATGTCATTAACCGAATAAGAGAAAACCTCAAATAATTTTTGCTTAAAACAGAGAGAAAAGCTTTATGCGCCTGTGAAGAACCCAGCACGGAACTTTATGAGTTTTGCAGGCAGCCGTTTCGTGTACGGTTTCGTATCGCAAAATTGCGATGTTAAATCATTTTCTCTCTGTTTTTTTATTTAATGATTTATGTGCGTAATTGATAAACTGTTTGAAAAGGAAATATGGGAAGCCTTTTTTATTCACAAAATTGAGCAGGGAAACATAAGCGAAAAGGATACTGCAGACCTTCGGAGGTTTATTGACGGCAAGGAATATCTTCCCGTTGCAGGCAGAATCAGAATCAATCAAAGCTTTTCAGCTCCGCAAAAAACGCTTATCAGCAAATCAAAAGCAGGCAGAAAAAGAACTGTATATACTTTTGGCAGAGAAGAAAACTATGTTTTAAAGCTGATTTCCTTTCTTCTTCGTGATTATGATTATCTTTTTTCACCGAATCTTTATTCCTTCCGAAAAGAATCGGGAGTTAAAAAAGCCGCAGAGGATGTTATGAAAATCAAGGATTTGGATGACAGATATGTCTACAAAGCCGATATAAGTGACTATTTCAACTCGGTTGATGTTGATATTCTTCTTCCGAATTTAAAAAAAGCTTTAAGTGACGATTCCGAATTATATTTGTTTTTTGAAACACTTCTCCGAAATCCGTATGTGCAGTATAACGGTGAATTGCTTGAAGAACGAAAAGGGATTATGGCAGGTGTTCCCGTATCTGCATTTCTTGCAAATTTTTATCTGCGTGAGCTTGATGAATATTTCTTCAGTCGAAATATTCCCTATATCCGATATTCGGATGACATTCTTGTTTTTGCAAAGGATGAATCCGAGCTTGACGAAAGCATCAAGGCTATAAAAAACTGCCTTTTTTCAAAAAAACTCACCATCAATCCCGATAAGGAAACAATAACAAATCCGGGCGAAAAATGGACTTTCCTCGGCTTTTCTTATCACAACGGAATAATTGACATCAATGATGTTTCTTTTGAAAAGCTCAAAGCAAAAATGCGAAGAAAAGCAAGGTCACTTTCTCGCTGGGCGGGCAAGAAAAATTTACCCGGAGAATATGCGGCAAGAGCTTTTGTAAAACGGTTCAACACAAAGCTTTATGATAATCCCGTTTACAGCGAGCTGACGTGGACACGGTGGTTTTTCCCTGTTATAAACACCGATGAAACTCTGAAAAAGATTGATGAATATATGCAGGAGTGCATCCGTTATCTCGCAACGGGAAAAAGAACAAAATC
>JAZSMR010000050.1:0-1717 GCA_045535965.1 Acutalibacteraceae bacterium | reverse complement strand
AGTCATCGACTTATAATTCGATCTTCCATACTCATTTGACAACAAGGTTTTCATATCAAGTCCCCTGACACCCTGCTCTACATCTTCAATTCTTATCGGAGGACGTCCGTTCATGTCTTCCGCCTGCTCCGCTTCCCAATTCTTACCTGAAATACGATTCATGAAATACAGGTAGGATCTTGCTGTAGAAAACTGATGTTCCAAATCAGAAACATCAATGACTGACTCCGGCATTATAAGTCCATGGATATCCATCTTTACGGTTTCAGGAAGCAGATTCCGGTCCGGAAGATATCGGTACAGCTTTTTCTCCGGCATGTATGAAACCTCATTAACATAACCGAGTTCCTTTCTGAAAGCCGCCCTTACTGAAGAAAATTCATATTCAAAAGGAGTAGAACATATGCCATGATGCAAAGGATTGCGCAGAACATACGCTATGGCAGTAAGAAAATGGTACAATCCTTCTATTTCGAGAACAAAGAAATTTCTCTCCCCCAATCTGCCTTTACGGAAATACCTGCTGTTGAAATAACGGGAATAGGCATATCTGAAACATTTTATGAAATATTCCGTTCTTTCCGAATTTACACACATATGCACATGATTTGACATGAAGCAATAAGCAAGCAACCGTGTGTCACTCTTTACCGCCGCTAGACACAGGCAGATGATTCCATGCCGGTAATCTTCCTCACTGCGGAACAGAACCTCATCGCCACCGGACCAGCACAAATGTAAAATCTTCCTCATGTTTTTTTTGCATGAAGATAGGACTCAGACACGAAATACCGTTAAAGAAAAAGAAAACCCGACATATAAATTAAATTTTATATGACCAAAATAAATTTTACAGTCACGACACAGAAAATTTGGCGCAGATGTCTGTGTCGTGGCAGAAAAACTGTCTATTTCTTCTTTTCCCTGCCGCGATACAGAAAAAAGAGGCAATCTGTCTGTATCGCGACATACATAGGAATTACCAGAAGAACTGTTCTGAAACAGCAAGGTGAAGCTAAAGTGGTCTGGGCAGCTGCGGCGTAAGTCTGGCTTGATTGTACCGAAATGCAGAAAAACAGAGGCCTATCTCCGTTCCTGACTGTAGCTATATACAAAAAGAGGATGACCAAAATCAGTCATCCTCCTTATTCTTGTACTGAGAATAAATTACTCAGCTACGATCTCATACTTGAAAGTACCCTTCACGTCGCGGTAGCACTTAACGGTAGCCTCGTATGTACCGAGCTCCTTAGCAGCCTCAACTGTGATGTCCTTCTTGTCAACCTCGATTCCTACAGCTGCAAGAGCCTCAGCGAGCTGAGCAGTTGTAACTGAACCGTAGATCTTACCTGACTCGCTAACCTTAGCAGAAACCTGTACGGTAGTCTCAGCGAGCTTAGCTGCAAGAGCCTCAGCGTCACCTACGAACTTAGCGATCTTGTGAGCCCTCTGACGGAGGTTCTCAGCAAGCTCCTTCTTTGCAGAAGGAGTAGCCATAATTGCGTAGCCCTGTGGGATAAGGTAGTTGACAGCGTATCCTGTCTTTACATTGACGATATCGTCTGCGTGGCCAAGATTTGCCACATCCTTCTTAAGAATAATCTCCATATTGCTGTCCTCCTTATTATTTCAAAAGGTCTGTTACGTATGGGAGAAGTGCAAGATGTCTTGCTCTCTTCACTGCCTGAGCCACCTTTCTCTGGAACTTGAGTGATGT
>JAZSMR010000120.1:0-2450 GCA_045535965.1 Acutalibacteraceae bacterium | reverse complement strand
GTACAGAGTATGTATATCCTACAACCGACGCATATGTTGAAATAACCGATGCAAACGGGCATTTTGATATGGTAAAAAATGAGCATGAGTATCCGAGCAATTATACCATGGGCAGTGTTTCGATCGCCGACCTTGATGTTTCGGATGATATTCCCGGACTTGTTGGCGAATGGGCACTTCTTACAAACGGGCGTTATATACCTAAATCCTGCCTTAAAAACATCAGATTTAGAGATACATTCAAGGGTGCACCTGCGGAATTTGTAGCATCTCCTTTTGAATTTGCAGGAGGCAGCGGTACGCTTGAAGACCCTTACCTTATTGAAACCGCAGAGCAGTTAAATGCTGTCCGTCAGGGTCCTAAAAACCATTACAAGCTGATAGCGGATATTGACCTTTCAAATTGGGGCAACTGGGTTCCTATCGGCGGTACACCTGCTTACGGCTTTATGGCAGGCGGATGGAACAAAGCAGAAAATTATGCCTGCTCGTTCCAGGGTTCATTTGATGGTAACGGTCATGTTGTATCCGGTATGACCATTATTATAAACGAGAACACTCCTTTTATGACAGAAACAGGCAACTGGAGAGCCTACGGTCTTTTTGCAAACCTTGCATCAAGCCCTGAGGAATATAAAATTAAAAATTTAGGCGTTGTAAACTTTAACATTGATGTAACTTATACAGACATCAAGAAAAATCTTGACCTTTATGCAGGTGCAATCTGCGGCGGTATGAACAGCGGTACAGATATTTACAACTGTTATTCCAAAGGCGGAAAAATTAAATTTAATGTCACTGCAAATGAGGAAGAGGCAAACCGCCCGATTAATGCGGAAAATCTTGACGGTGCACCGCATGTTAACCTTCGCATAGGCGGCATTTGTGCAGATGCAGGCAGTGCTCCGGGTCATCGCTTGCACCTTGAAAAATGCTTTAACGACTCGGATATAAGTGTAAATATAACCCATGCAGACAAAAATCTTTATGTCGGCGGTATCGTCGGCGCTATAGATACAACACATATCCACGAATGCTATAACAGCGGCAATATAACACTTCCTGTTGACGAGGGAGACCTTATGGGTTCATGGCATGAATCCATAGGTGCAGGCATTTGTGCTTTTGCATCAATCCCTGAAATCCCGGGAATTTACCATAAACCGCCTGAAAGTGCATCATTTATTCAGAATTGTTACAATTCAGGTAACATTACAGCAAGAGCAGCGGCAGGTATTTTCGTTTACTCGGCTTCGGATATCCATTTTGAAAACTGTTACAATACAGGAACAGTGACAGGTAATGTATCAGATACAAACTCGGGATATTCTGCATCAGATGCTCTTATTCCCGTTACTGCCGTAGTTACGCAGTATGGAAGCGAATACATAAGAAACTGCTACACAAACGGAAGCTCCGTTTCAGGTGCTGCGTGGAAAAACTCATCTGCTCTCGGCAGAAAGGTGCTTGTATCACATCCCGAAGACAATCCGCCGAGCACAGCGTATAACTTCAAGCCTTCTTTTGTGGGCAAATTTAACGATGTTTCGGCAGGTAGCTGGTATGCAAGTCCCGTAAGATGGGCAGTTCAGTCTGAAGTAACTTCAGGCACATCGGAGGTTACATTCTCGCCTGACACAACCTGTACACGAGCACAGATTTTAACATTTATGTGGAGAGCTGCAGGCTCGCCTTCAGCTATTATAGAAAATCCGTTTACCGATGTTAAGGTGACAGACTATTACTATAAAGCTGCTTTATGGGCTTATAGCAAGGGTATGGTATCAGGAACCTTGTTTGCAGGCGATACCCCTTGTACAAGAAGTGCAACGGTAGTTTATTTGTGGAAAAACGCAGATTCACCTGCTACTTCTTACAGCGGAAACTTTTCTGATGTATCTGACAGTTCGGACTACGCACAGGCAGTAGCATGGGCGGTTGAAAACGGAGTAACCTCGGGTACATCTGAAACAACCTTCTCACCTGACACAACCTGCACAAGAGGTCAGATAGTAACATTCTTAAAGAGAGCGTTGAGATAAGGAGAAACATAACAAAATGAAAAGAATTTTAGGAATCATTTTATCATTATGTATGCTTTTATGCATACTTCCTTCAAACGTATTTGCAGTATCATACATAAAAGAGCTACATGCAACGGTAACTCAGCCGCAAATAGGCCAAAAACCCGCAAAGGTCAAATTGCCGGCAGATTCAAGATTTGAGGTAACGGAAACTAAGTGGTCCGGAGGCTTCGACAACGGCACATTCAAAGTCGGTGAAAGCTACACAGTAACCTACAAGGTCAAATTCAAAAACTACAAGGATGTTGTAAATTACAGACTGAACATAAAAGAGGGACGCGATGTTACCCTCAACGGTAATCAAGTAAAAATCACATCCCACGATAAGATTGAAAATGCGACCTTGCAGTACACATTTCCTGCGCT
>JAZSMR010000152.1:0-4900 GCA_045535965.1 Acutalibacteraceae bacterium | reverse complement strand
AAGCGCTCAGGTAACTGACATTATTGATGCTACCTTCCACGTTCAGGAACACAGTGGCGATGCGTCGGGTTCAATGCACGAAATTACTCTTTTAAAGCAGGACGGTACAACAGACGTAAGATTGCCCAACGTTACCTTCCTTCTTTACGGACCTATGGGCGACCCGGGTGCAACGCCTCCCGGTTCAGCTGACAGATATATCGTTACGGATAACAATGAATCGCTTGGTTATATCGGTTCATACACAACAGGCGACGACGGTACAGTTGAAATTAAAAACCAGTACCTTACTGTCGACGGCCCCTATGCATTAGTGGAAACCTCTCCGCCTGAGGGATATATGAAGCTTGAAAAGCCCGTATATTTTTATTTCTACAAGCCTGACCCTAACGGTATTATTCAGACAGTTACAACGCTCATTGCTGTGGAAAACTACACCTACGGCTTTGTGCTTCCCGAAACGGGGGGTACGGGCACATTACCTTTGGCAATAATCGGCATAAGCCTTATGGCTTTTCCGGTTTTGTATAGCATAATTCGTCGTAAACGGGAAAGGAGGTTTTCGTAAAATCTCCAAATCGCAAAGAACAATCCGATTGCGACGGAGAATGCAAAAACTCAGTAAAAAAATTGCAAATTTTAAAAAAGAAAGGAAGTAATAATTATGAAGAAATTATTTGCAGTTTTATTAACACTCACACTCGTTCTCTCAATGGGAACAATCGCACTCGCAGCCGACACAGGCACAATCACAATCGACAATGCACTTGAAGGCGCAACCTACAACATCTACAAGATGCTCGATTTTGTTCCCTCAAATGCTGCAGGTGACAAGGGTATCTACACAATCGTTGACGGTTGGGCAGAGTTCTTTGCAGCTGAGCCCGCAACAAACTATTTCACAGTTACCACTAACGCAGGCCAGACAACAGTAGCACTTAAAAAGGATGTTGAAGCAGTTGATCAGACTCTTGCAAAGGCAGCTATCGCTTATGCTGAAGAAAAAGGTATTGCTGCAACAAAAACAGCTACTGCTACAGGTGACCTTATCAACCCTGAAGCAGGCAAAGAAGTTAAATTCGAAAATCTTGAGCTCGGTTACTATGCAATCGACACATCACTCGGTACTCTTTGTGCACTCACAAACACAAACTCAACATTCACAGCAACTGAAAAGAACGAAAAGCCTGACATCGACAAGTTCGTTCAGGAAGACAGCAAAATTGGTAATGAAAAAGACGGTTGGGGCAAGGTTAACGATGCTGATATCGACCAGCAGGTTAACTACAAGTCAACAATCACAGTTGGCGTTGGTGCAACAAACTATGTAATGCACGATACAATGGAAGCTGGTCTTACATTCAACAATGACGTTGTTGTAAAGCTTGCTGACGGCACAGTAGTAGATGCTGCTGACTACACAGTTGTATATCCTGCAACAGACGGTCACACATTTGATGTAGCTTTCAACAATGACTTCATCGCAGGTCTTGCTAAAGGCACACAGTTCACAGTTTACTACTCAGCAACTCTCAACGAAAATGCTAACATCGTAACAGACGGTAACGACAACACAGTTTATCTTTCATACGGTGAAGACAGCACTTGGGAAACAAATGAACACAAGACAACAACTTACACATGGAAGATTGGTGTAGAAAAGTTCACAGGTAAAGATGCAGACAGAATCAACCTTGAAGGCGCTGAGTTCCAGCTTCTTGACAAAGACGGCAATGCTATCAATTTCTCAGCAGTTGCAGGTGCAGCAGTTCCCACATATAAGGTTGATGCTGAAGGTGCTGTAACAACAATCGCAACAGATGTAAACGGTAAGTTTGAACTTGTTGGTCTTGATGAAGGTTCATACGCACTTCGCGAAATTAACCCTCCCGCAGGTTATAACAAGCTTGACAAAGATATTCCTGTTGTTATCACAAGCACATATAATGAAACAGATCTTACAGCTTCATACTCATACACTCCCAATCAGAATGATGCAGGCTACATCGATGTAGAAAACAACACAGGTTCACTCCTTCCCGAAACCGGCGGTATCGGTACAACTATCTTCTATGTAGTCGGCGGTCTTCTTATGGCTGCAGCATTCATTCTTCTCGTTTCAAAGAAGAGAATGGCTTCCTTCGCTTGAAGGGATAAAGAATCAGACGGTTCTGAGTCTGAAGATAACTAAGCAATTGACTCTGAGCCAAAAGATTCAGCAGTTAAGAGCTGACGGACAATAATTAAATCCCTGCCGGCTTAATGTCGGCAGGGTGATACCCCAAAATAAAATTCTGACCGTTGTTTCTGAGAATTATCAGTGATGACGTTGAGAATTTTAAATAAGAGAGACTGTATATGAAAGAAAACAAAACTCCTAAAAACAAGGCATCTAAAAAGAAAAAAAGCGGCAGTGCCTCAACAATTGCCCTTGTCGCCATATTTTTTGTAGGTCTGAGTGTTCTTCTGTACCCCAGCATAAGTGACTTCTGGAATGAAAAGAGACAATCCCAAGCTATTGTCAACTACGATGACCTTATTGTTGATCTGACTCCCGAGGATTATACCGAATATTTTTCCAAGGCGGATTCATACAACAAAAAAATCAGAAATATGTCTTTCCCGTTTATGAATCATAAAAATATCTCCGAGGAATATTATGATACCCTTGATGTTAACGGTGACGGTATGATGGGTTATATCACTATCGAAAAAATCAAGGTGCAGCTGCCGATATATCACGGCACAAGCGACAAGGTTCTCAACTCTGCAGTCGGCCATGTCGAGGGTTCCACACTTCCTGTCGGCGGCAAGAGTACCCACTCGGTTTTATCTGCACACAGAGGTCTGCCCTCAGCAAAGCTTTTCACAAATCTCGACAAGGTTGAAGTCGGCGATGTATTCACCATAAGAATCCTCGACAGAACCATAACCTATCAGGTAGATCAGATTCTTATAGTCCTTCCTCACGAAACCGACAATCTCAATATTGTACAGGGCGAAGATTATTGTACCCTTGTCACCTGCACACCTTACGGTATCAATACCCACAGAATGCTAGTGCGAGGTACCCGAATAGAAAACATTGAACCCGACAGAGTTATCAATGTAATTACCGAAGCTTATCAGATAGACCCGCTGATTGTTACCCCTGCCGTTGCAGCACCTATGCTCGGTTTGCTGCTCATGGTGCTGCTTTATAAGAGCAGAAAGAGCAATAAAAACAGCAAGAAAAGCAAGACAGACAAAACTCAACCAAACAAATAATTCAAAAGAAAGGAGTGAAAGTATATGAATATCTCAGCTAAAAAAATTGTCGCTGTTCTTATTACAATTGTCATATGTTTCACTCTCTTTTCACCGAGTACCGCTGCCGTTTCACCTGAGCTGAGAGGTGATATTACACTTACTGCCCTTGATAAAGACAGCAAAGAACCCATAAGCGGTGCCTCATTCAGAATTTACCGTATTGCTTCAGCTTATTTCAAAGACGAAGAAATCTCCTTTGTTTATACCGATGAATTCAGAAACTGCGGTATGGAAACAGGTAACTTTTCAGATGCTTATTTACCCGTGCATCTTATGGTACACGCAGCAGTTAATGCAATAGCTTTTGAAGAAAAAACAACTGACATTAGCGGCAAAGTCACATTCCGAAATCTTCAGTCGGGAGCTTATCTTATTGTTCCTGCCGGAATGAAAGACGGATATCTTAATCCCTCGCCTTTTATTGTGACAGTGCCTATGAAAGACGAAACTCAGAATAAGTGGATATACAGCATTGATGCAACGCCCAAAATTGAAGCAGATAAAGATGATACTGATGAAGAAAAAACATATATCAGTGTCAAAAAAATATGGGAAACTTACGGTAAAACTCCCGATAGCATAAACGTTTCTCTTATAAAAGACGGCGTAATTGTTGAGTCTGTTGTTCTCAGCGCTGCAAATAACTGGTATCACAGATGGGATAATCTTGATAAAAACCACTCCTGGAATGTTATTGAAACCGATGTTCCTGCAGGATACAGTGCTTCATATGAAATATCTCAGATGACAGTAATTATCAGGAATAAAGACGACAATTCAGAAGATGAAACTACAACCAATCACGAGGATACCACTTCACCTGACGGCAGCACAACAAAGCCGACTGACCCCACTAAGCCGAATGATACAACAAAGCCGACTGGAGAAACAGAAAGTACCACAAAGCCTGAGGAGTTGATAGATACAGGTCAGCTTAATTGGCCCGTACCGGTATTTTCTGTGGTAGGTCTGGTGCTTTTCAGCCTCGGATGGTCAATGCTTAATTTCGGCAAAAAAGACGAGGAAACAGTATGAGAAAAAAGATAGCAATCACTCTTATGTCTGTCGGTGTAATCTTTGTCGGTTTTGCTATGGGGCTTCTGATTTATAATAATTATGAAAGCAGAAAAGCTCAGGAAAGTTCAGAGTTGCTTATTGAGTCAATCCGTCTGAGTATTGCTGAGAGCGAACTGACAGAAGAAATTACAGACCCTTTCGATGAAGAAATGGTAATTAAAGAAATCGACGGTTACGGATATATAGGTTATTTGTCAATTCCTGCCTTGCAGCTTGATTTGCCCGTTATGTCAGAGTGGGATTACGGAAGATTGAAGATTTCACCTTGCAGATATTACGGCAGCACAAAAACTGACAACTTAGTTATTGCTGCACATAATTACAGATTTCATTTCGGATATCTCGGACACCTGAAGATCGGTGATACAGTTGTTTTCACAGATATGGAATCTGAAAAGCACATTTATCAGGTAACATCGGTTGAACAGCTTATGCCGACCGATGTTGATAAAGTCAAAGACAGCGGTGATGATCTGATACTTTATACCTGCACCTACGGCGGAGCAAAAAGAAT
>JAZSMR010000094.1:0-3302 GCA_045535965.1 Acutalibacteraceae bacterium | reverse complement strand
TTGTTTGGCTATTGACAAAACAGTATTTTTTTAGGATAATTAATGAAACATTATATTTGAGGTGACCTTATGGAATTCAGATTTATTGATAAATCTTTTTATAATGAACTTACACCGCAAATATATAGGATTCAATCTATGCATTCGCAGTCCCGGCCTGATCTTTTTCCAGAAATTGAGACGATGAGCAAAAAGCAATTCAAAGAGCGTATAAAAATCAAAGGTTTTATCGGCATAGCGGCATACATAGACAACTCCTTGTGCGGATACTGCTTTTGCCGTATAAAAAATTTCAGCTCAAAAAGCAATCCGGAATCCAAATCTCTTTGGATTGATGAATTTTTCATTTGCGATGAATTCAGAAAATCAGGCTATGGAAAGCAACTTTTTGAAAAAGTCAAAGAAGTTGCCAAAGAAAATTTATGCTCTTCGATAGAGTTCGAGGTTTGGGATTTTAATGAAAATGCGCAAAAGTTTTATGATTCCTTAGGCTGTAAAACCCAGAAAACAACAAAAGAATACATATTATAATCATCTTAGGAGGTACTCGCTTATGCCTTTATGGACAGGACGATTCAAAAAATCACTTGATAAAAAAACCAACGACTTCAACTCCTCTATCCCCTTTGACTGCCGTATGGCTCAGCAGGATATAAGAGGCTCAGTTGCCCATGCAACGATGCTTGGTAAGCAGAATATAATCGACAAAAGCGAAAGCGATAAGATTGTAGCTTCACTTAAAGAAATTGCTGCCGACCTTGAAAGCGGTGCTCTCGAAATTGATATGACAGCCGAAGATATACACACCTTTGTTGAAGGTGAGCTGACAAAGCGTATCGGCGACAGCGGCAAGCGACTTCACACTGCAAGAAGCCGTAACGATCAGGTTGCTCTTGACTTAAGACTTTATCTTCTTGATCAGTGCGATGTACTGGAAGAATCAATCAGGGCTCTTGTTGAAGTTATTGCCGACAAGGCAGAAGAAAACTACGATGCCGTTATGCCCGGCTATACTCATCTTCAACGTGCTCAGCCCGTAACATTCGGCCATCACCTTATGGCTTATGCAAGTATGCTTATGCGCGACCTTGAGAGACTCTGTGACTGCAAAAAGAGAATGTCTGTGTCACCTCTGGGCTCAGGTGCTCTTGCAGGCACAACATATCCCCTTGACAGAGAATATGTGGCTGAGCTTCTCGGCTTAAACAGTGTGAGCACCAACAGCCTTGACGGCGTATCTGACAGAGACTATGCTCTCGAGCTTCTCAGTGTGCTTTCTATCATTATGGTACACCTTTCACGTTTTGCTGAAGAGGTTATTGCCTGGTGCTCATGGGAGTTCAAGTTTATTGAGCTTGACGATGCATTCTCCACAGGCTCAAGCATTATGCCTCAGAAGAAGAATCCTGATATTGCGGAGCTTGTACGCGGTAAGGCGGGCAGAGTATTCGGCGACCTGCAGACACTTCTGACTGTTATGAAAGGAATCCCCCTTGCTTATAACAAAGATATGCAGGAGGACAAGGAAGCTGTTTTCGACGCTATGGATACGGTTATTATGTGCCTTGACACATTTGCGCCTATGCTGGAGACTGCAACTGTGCTTCGTGAGAATATGAGAAATGCGGCTGCGAGAGGCTTCATCAATGCAACCGATGCTGCAGACTATCTTGTTTATAAGGGACTTCCTTTCCGTGATGCTTATAAGGCAACGGGTATGCTTGTTGCTCTTTGCATTGACAAGGGACTTACCCTTGAGACGCTTCCCATTGAGGAATACAAGGCAGTGTGCGAGCTTTTTGACGAGGATGTTTACAAGGCTATTGACCTTGACGAGTGTGTGAGCAAGAGAACTGTTAAGGGTGGACCGTCACCTGAGTGTGTTTTAGCTGAGGTTAAGGCATTAAGAGAAAAGCTGAACAAATAAAACAAGTAAAGTTTTTTGGTTACTTTTTTACAAAAAAGTAACGCCCGCCCGGCGAGGGCAAGATACTAAATATGTTAGTACGCGGGAAAGTGGTTGGTAAAAGGACATACTTTCCCGCCAAGTTTATAAGGAAGAAACATGAAAAAATTATATAACAAAAGCAGGCTCACTTTCTCAATAGTCTGGATAGTAGCCTACTGTGTGCTTATGAGCATAGGAGACGGACTTTCTGCGGAAGTCGGCATAGAAAAATCAGTTACCTTCCCCATTGCATTGCTACTGTCGGTGTTGCTGATTGCATTTATAAAAAGAAACAATCTCACCAAAGAGTACGGTCTTTGTAAAAGCGAAACGCCAACATCTAAGATGCTGTTTTATATTCCCCTCGCACTTCTTATGTGTGCAAATCTGTGGCAGGGTGTAAGTCTGCGGAAATCGGCTACGGAAACGGTGCTCTATATTCTGACTATGCTTTGTGTGGGCTTCCTCGAAGAGGTAATATTCCGCGGACTGCTCTTTAAAGCTATGGCTGAAAAGGGCATAAAATCTGCTATTATCGTTTCGAACTTAACCTTTGGTATGGGGCATATAATTAACCTTTTCAACGGTTCAGGCGCGGAGTTTTTGCCGAATATTCTGCAGGTGATTTATGCAGCAGCGGCAGGCTTTATGTTTGTGATGATTTTCTACAAGGGCGGAAGTCTCATTCCCTGCATTCTCGGCCACGGACTTTTCAATGCATTAAGTGTGTTCAGCGATGAAAGTGCGTTGACGATAGAACAGAGGGTTATTTCCTGCGTTTTTCTTGTGATAATAAGCGGTGGATACGGGGCATATCTTGCGATAAAAGTAAAAAACAAAAAGCAGTAAAGTTTTGGTCAAGCTTTTACAAAAGCTTGCAGGGTGTGGGACAGAGTCCCACAAATGATAAAAACAGCAGAGTGATTCATTTTCACTCTGCTGTTAATTTTTTATTATGTCCTCGCCGGACAGGCATTACTTTTCTTGTAAGAAAAGTAATCAAAAGAACTTTGCTTATTTTTCCTTTAATTAATCGCTTATCTTACTCAAAAAAGCCTGTAGTCTCTCTGTCTGCGGATAATTAATTATATCCTCTGCCCTGCCCTGCTCAGCAATTACTCCCTGATCCATAAACACAATGTAATCGCTTACCTCTTTGGCAAAGTTCATCTCGTGAGTAACTATAACCATCGTCATATTGGTCTTTGCGAGTTCACGGATAACCTTGAGAATCTCACCCGTAAGCTCAGGGTCAAGAGCTGATGTGGGCTCGTCAAAGAAAAGTATCTTCGGCTCAAGTGCCATTGCTCTCGCAATCGAAACTCTCTGTTGCTGACCGCCCGAAAGCTCGCAG
>JAZSMR010000031.1:0-2121 GCA_045535965.1 Acutalibacteraceae bacterium | reverse complement strand
GGAGGTATTACTCCTGCGGAGACGGTGTTCGTTGACGACCACCCGTCAAACGTAAAGAGTGCGAGAGCTTTAGGCTTTGACGCATATCACTTCGATGGCGACGCGGCGAAGCTGAAAGAGTACCTTGATTCAGTTTTGGCATAAATAAAAAAGGGGCTGAGTCAAAAGCTTTTCAGAAAGCAACTGGCTCAGCCTTTTGCTATGCAATTTTGTGGAAATCAAGAAAGCGAAAAGAAAAAGCCTCAGAAAGAGGTGAAAATGAGTATGACAAAAAGAGGATTGTTAAAATCCTTGTTTTTGAGTTTATATTTAATTGAGAAGAATTGGTCTAAGAGGCGTTCAGAGTGAACAAATCAAGTCCAATTCTTCCTTTTTTCTCTCTGTTACAGAGTTTTTCAATATTTAAAGCAAATGCAAGAAGGAAAAATTGAGTTTCAATGTTCTTCTTTCCTCGAGTGAGAAAACGTCTGAAGCCATAGTCCTCTTTCAGTACGCCAAATACTCCCTCCACTTGTATAGACCTGTTCATACGAAGCAGAGTTCCTTCTTCGCTCGTTAAGGCTTCGAGTACTTTAGGACGGTATTCGTTCAGTACCTGATTCACTCTTACCGTTCTGTATCCGTTTTTCGACCTATGACATTTATCTCTGTGAGGACATCTTCCGCATTTGTCATTAGAGTAATATCTCGTGGATACTATATATCCGTTCTCGGTTGTCTTTTTGCTCTCTCTTTTAAATTTAAGCTTTCTTCCGTTAGGACAGGTATACTCGTCTCTCTTTGCGTTATACTCCATATTTTCTACAGTGTACGGATTAGCCTTGTAGCTTCGTTTCCTGCTTATCTCGTAATTCTGAGGCTTAATGAAGCAGTTCTGCCCATTCTCATCAAGATACAGATAATTCTCGCTGCTCTCATATCCTGCATCGGCTACTATATTCTCAAATTTTCTGTTAGTATGACTTTTTATTCTGTTTAAAAAAGGTATTAAGGTATTTACGTCGCTTCTGTTAGAGAACGAGCCTACGCCCACGATATACTCACTCTCTACACCGATTTGAATATTGTATCCCGGCTTAAGCTGACCGTTTCTCATGTGGTCTTCTTTCATGTGCATAAACGTAGCGTCAATATCCGTCTTTGAAAAGCTGTTACGGTTACCAAATTTTCCAAGGTGCGAGCAATATTCGTTTTTCTTGTTCAAAAAGGCTTCAAGCGTTTCAATATCCCGTTGAAGCTGTGTCTTGTGCTTGCCCTTACCAACTGAGAACGTTAGGTTTATCCACTGTGCTTGTCTTACTAAAGCTTCATAGCATTCTTCAAGAGCTACGTTTCTATTAAATCCATATCTTTCACAGATAACGGGAAGCATATCTTCGATCTTCTTGTTGAGCTTTACAAGATTCTTTTCTACTGCTTTCTTCCATACGAACGTGTATTTGTTTGCATATGCTTCTATTTTTGTTCCGTCTACGAAAAGATTCTTAAATTTTACTTCTCCCATCTCATAGAGCTTTTCTACGAATTGATAGAACAGCCCCTCAATGACTTCTGCAAGGTGTCCTCTCATAAATCTTGCTATGGTCGAATCACTGGGAGCGGGCTCACCATTCAGTAACCACATAAACCGAATGTCTGTTTTGCACGCTTCTTCTATTTCTCTTGACGAGAATTTTCGATTCATATACCCAAATACAAATATCTCAAACATTGTAATTGGATTCACTTTTCTCCATGCTCGTACATACGTTTCCCACAATTCCGTATAGTCCAAGCTCTCGCAAAATTCCGCTACTTTGAAGACAAAATCTCCTTCGGGAATACAAATTCCTAAATCTAATGGTAAAACTACTTGACTTTTGTTTCTCATTGTTGTATAATTATCTCGCTTTCTTGTGGATTTTTTGTAGCAATTAAATTATACAACAAAGCAAGCGATTGCTCAATACCTTTTCGGTAAAAAGCAACCGCTTTTCCTTTTTTTCGGGCTAAGTTAATGACTCAGCCCCTTAAATTGCCTTCGCATAAGGTTTTTGACCTTACGGAGGCTATTTTTATTTTGTGCGCTTTTGTTCTGCGCTAAATAAGACAGCTCCTAATACTAATAGAGCTCCGTGGATA
>JAZSMR010000135.1:0-14271 GCA_045535965.1 Acutalibacteraceae bacterium | reverse complement strand
TTTGTTTCTATAACCACAGTGAGCAGAAAGGGAGCAGACAGAAAAGTAAAGAAACAAGCTGACTCGGTAATTTTTACGCTTGCGGAAGATTAGCGAAAAGCGTGTTTTTGCTTACTTTTGTCACAACCGACAAAAGTAAGTGCCCCGCGGCATGAGCGAGGAAAAGTTAACCGTTATATCCAATAAAAACTATATAACGCCAAGGTTACTTCAAACTTTCAGCATCTGCTTAGTCGATATGTTGTCTGCGACAACTCGATATGCACCTGCGGTGCGAGAAGGCGGCTTGTATTAACCGCCGTTATTATGCCAAGAATTTAAAAAAGTAAAAATTTTTCGCTATTGCTATTGAGTAAATAAGGTTTTTATTATATAATAAAATATCAAACTGTATCCATTTGAATTTACATCCGGAAGGAGAAATTATATATGTTATTTTCCCAGGACATCGGTATAGATTTAGGCACAGCCAATACACTCGTTTTCGTTAAGGGCAAGGGTATCGTTATCCGTGAGCCGTCAGTTGTTGCAATCAACGTAAGCTCAAAGCCTGCCAAGGTGGTTTCCGTAGGTATGCAGGCTAAGGAAATGATAGGCAGAACCCCCGGCTCAATTACAGCAATGCGCCCTCTTAAGGACGGTGTTATTGCAGACTTTGACGTAACCTGCGAAATGCTCAAGAAGTTTATTCAGAGAGCTCTCGGCGGTGCGTACCTTGCCAAGGCAAGAGTAGTTATCTGCATTCCCTCAGGTGTTACGGAGGTTGAAAGACGAAACGTGCACGACGTTGCTGTTGAAGCAGGTGCGAAATATGTAAGCCTTATAGAAGAGCCTATGGCTGCGGCTATCGGTGCGGGTCTTCCCGTAAGTGAGGCTATCGGCAGTATGATAGTTGACATCGGCGGCGGTACTGCTGAGGTTGCGGTTATATCCCTCGGCGATATTGTATGCTCACGCTCAGTAAGATCGGCAGGCGACAGCTTTGACAGCGCAATCAGCCTTTATGTAAAGAAAAAGTACAATCTTCTCATCGGCGAAAGAACAGCCGAGGATATCAAAATCAAAATCGGCTCAGCTCTCGAATATGAGGGTGAGGGCAGAATGGAAATCAAGGGCAGAAACCTTGTAGACGGTCTGCCTAAGAATATCACAATCACAAGCGAAGAGATAAGAGAGGCTCTCGCTGATAACGTAAATCAGATTCTTGATGCTATTAAGTCAACTCTCGAGAAGACTCCGCCTGAGCTTTCGGCAGATATTATGGAGCACGGTATTACTCTTACAGGCGGCGGTGCACTTCTTCGCGGTATCGACAAGCTTATCACTCAGCAGACAGGTATGCCTGTTCATGTTGCGGACAACCCCCTCGATTGTGTTGTTGACGGTACGGGCATTTATCTTGAGAGCGATGTCCTCGGCACAGTCGGTAAGAGATTTTAAGTGAAATATTATATTTGGGTGTGTAAAAATGCTTCAGTTTTTAAAAAGTAAAAAGTTTAAAACCTTTACACTTGTCATCTGTGCCCTTTTAATCGGTGCAGTTATTGCTGTTGCAACCTCTGATTCGTCTTCTCCCGTAACCAATGTAATCGGTACGGTGTTCAGCCCCTTGCAGAAAGCGGCAGGGTATATTGCCGACAATGTGGGCTGGCTGGGAGACAGCTTCAGAAGCTCAGGCAGCTATAAAAATGAAATAGAGAGACTCCGCCAGAAGGTGGCAGAGTATGAAAATCAGCTTGTGGATTATAACGATATGCTCGAGAAAATAGCCTCCTATGAGACTATGCTCGGCGTAAAAGAGAAAAATCCCGACTACGCCCTCGAGAGAGCGAGCATCATCGGTACAGACAGTGCGGATATGTTCACATCGCTGATTATTGATAAAGGCTCAAACGACGGTGTCAGTGTCAACGACCCTGCCGTTTACGGAAGCTATGTTGTGGGCATTGTAAAGAAAGTCCACCCCTCATACAGTGTGGTTCAGTCTGTCCTGAATCCCGACATCAACATAAGTGCTCTTGACAGCAAGACAAGAGAAACTGCTTACGTTACCACTACGTCAGAGTACGCATTAAAGGGAAGCTGCCTGTTTTCAGGCCTTGAAAGGACAACGGCAGTGTCTCCGGGCGGTATAATCCTCACCTCGGGTATCGGCGGAATTTATCCCAAGGGTCTTATTATCGGAACTGTTTCCGAGGTCTGCGAAAGCGGATATGACCTTTCAAACTACGCGGTAATTGAGCCCGGTGTCAATGTAAAAGAAATAGAAGACCTTTTCGTTATCACTGACTTTGACGGTCAGGGTATAGAAGAAATTATAGAATAAAGTTTATTAAAAAAGGAAGGTGAAAAGAGTGAAGTTTGCAGATAATAAAAATCTATATATCCGCCGTGCTCTTTTTATCCTTCTTATTGCTCTGACTGCTGTTTTTCAGCATACGGGCGGAGCGATTCCCTCTCTTTTCGGTGCAAAAGCCTTTTTGCTCATACCTCTTACAGTGTGCATTGCAATGAACGAAAAGAGTATGGGTGGTCTTTCCTTCGGCATTTTTGCAGGTGTTCTCTGGGATTTCGCAACAGTGCGGGGCGACGGCTTTTATGCTGTGGTGCTTGCTCTTGCAGGCTTTACGGCAGGTGCTGCGGTGACTTATCTTATGAGAAACAATGTTTTTGCCGCCTTGCTTTTATCTCTGGGTGCATGCACCTTTGTAACGGTTTCCTACTGGCTTATATTCATTCTTATGCGTGGCTACCGGGGAGCATTTTCACTGCTTATAAGCTTCTATCTCCCGTCGGGGCTTTATTCCCTTGCTTTTACGGCAGTGTACTATTATCTCGTAAGATTTATTGTAGAGCTCACCGCCGACAAAGCTCAGAGCAAAAAATATTAAACTCATTTAAAGTCAGAATAATATAATAAATGACAGTCAATCAAAGAAAGGAGCGAAGTATATGAACACCAAAGTGAATAAAAAGCGCGGTATATATGCTATGGTCTTTATATGTGTTCTTTGCGCTCTTTTTCTTACACATCTTTTTAATGTTCAGGTTATAGGAACTCAGGAAGAAAATGAAGCGGCAGTTTCTGTTGTATCCGTATCGGTTCCGTCAATAAGAGGTGAAATCTTAGACAGAAACGGCTATCCTCTTGTTACCAACAAGCAGGTAAATAAGATAATCTTCAACTACCTTGCCTTTCCTAAGGATTACACCGAAAGAAACGAAATAATAATCGAGCTTATCCGTATGTTCAAAAAGAACAAGGTTGAATGGAATGATAATCTGCCTATTCTCTTAACAAAAAGCGGAAAGCTTAAATTCGACAAGGAAAAGCCCAACGAGGTTTCCTATCTTAAAAGCGAGGCATTCCTTGACCTTAACTATTATGCCGATGTTGAGGACTGCTTCAATGCCCTTGTAAGTAAATATAAGCTTGAGGAATACTCCCTCAAAGAGGCGAGAAACATTGCCTCTGTTTATTATTCGATGGTAAAGAACGGCTTTAACACAGGCCGCAACTATGAGTTCGCTTCCGATGTTTCAAGTGCCCTTGTTTCGGCAATAAAAGAGAGAAGCGACCATTTCCCCGGTGTTGACGTTCAGGTTGCAAGTGACAGAGACTACTATGACGGCACTCTTGCTCCTCATATTTTAGGCATCGTTGCCAATATCAGCGACGAGGAATACGAAAGCAAAAAAGAAGAGGGCTACGTTATAACGGATATGATAGGTAAAAGCGGTATCGAGTCTGTCATGGAAAGCTATCTTCGGGGTAAAAACGGTGTCAAGACAATTACCACCGATGCCGACGGCAATAAGACAGAGGAATATACCCTTATGCCCGAGCAGGGTAACACGGTAATTCTTACTATAGACAGAGACTTGCAGAAGGTCTCTCAGGATGCCCTTGCTGAGGGAATCAAAAAGCTTCAGGTTTCAACGGACCGAAGCTATATGCTCACAGGCTCCGTTGTTGTAATGGATACGAGAAACAACGAGGTCTTAGCTATTGCATCATATCCCAACTATGATAACTCCACATATCAGGACGATTACGAAAAGCTTTCCAAGGACGTAAGCAAGCCTCTTTGGAACAGAGCTCTCAGAAGTACCTATACACCGGGCTCGACCATCAAGCCTGCTGTTGCAATGGCAGGTCTTGAAGAGGGACTTATAGAGTACGACAAGGGTATTGTCTGCACAGGTATCTACAGACACTATCAGGACTATCAGCCCGGCTGCACCAACGTTCACGGCTATCAGAATGTAGTGAATGCTATCTATAATTCCTGCAATATCTATTTCTATGAAACTGCAAGACGTCTGGGCATAGAAAAGCTCAACAGCTATTTCTCAATGTTCGGTCTGGGTGAGCCTACGGGTATAGAGCTTTCCGAAAGTGAGGGTACTGTTGACACAGTGAAGCACAGAGAGCTCAAGGGCGAAATGTGGACTCCCGGTCTTACCATTCAGGCAGGCATCGGTCACGGTGACAACCAGTTCACGCCCGTACAGCTTTGCTCTTACGTTTCAACTATCGCAAACAAAGGCACAAGATATAAGGCTCACGTAATAAAAAGCGTAAAGAGCTCCGACCTTTCCGATACTGTTATGGAAACGGGCTCCCAGGTGCTTTCAAAGGCGAGTTTCTCCGACGAAAACTGGGACCTTGTCCACAGAGGTATGCTTCTTGTGGGTACTCAGAGCTATGCGAACTTCTCAAAAGTACCCTGCAAGGTTGCTGCCAAGACGGGTACCACAACAGTTTCAAAGCGAGTAAACGGCAGAAAAATCGAAACCTACAACGGTTTCCTTATTACCTTTGCACCTTATGAAAAGCCCGAAATCGCTATATGTGTCAGCGTCGAGGGTGCAGGCAGCGGCGGCTCGACAGCTCCCATTGCTTCGGCAATTATGGAGCACTACTTTGCGACAAAGGATACCGAGGAAACTTTACAGAAAGAAAACAGCTTGCTCAAGTAAAAATGGGGAGAGTGAATTTATGGCTCATAAAATCGTAATTGCATCAGGCAAAGGCGGTGTCGGCAAAACCTCAGTATGCGTAGGACTCGGCAAGGCGCTGAGTGCTCTTGGTATGAAGGTGCTTCTCATAGACTGCGACTGTCTGAGAAGTCTCGACGTGCTTACGGGTGTAACAGAAAAGATGGTATATAACTTCGGCGATGTTATTTTCGGCAGATGCAGTGCCGATGAAGCAATATATGAAAATGAGGGGCTCAGTGTTGTAACCTGTCCCGAAAGCTATGACAACATCAGCGACTACTCTATGAAGTGGCTCACATCAAAATATGAAAAGGACTTCGACTACATTCTTCTTGACGCTCCTGCAGGTATCGACAGAGGACTTCATCTTGCTTTAAGCGTTGCCGACAGAGCTATAGTTATTTCCACTCCCGATCTTGTATGTGTAAGAAGTGCGTGTATAGCAGGCAGAGAAATCGAAAGCGCAGGAGTTAATAATATCCGCCTTGTAATAAACCGTGTTTCGAAGAAGGATATCATCAGAGGCAGACTCCTCAACATTGACTCAGTTATCGATGCAACACAGATTCAGCTTATAGGCATTGTGCCCGAGGACCCGAAAATAAGACTGGGCTCAATGGGCAGAGACATTTACCGCAAGGGTCAGGTTTCATATAAGGCGCTCAGCAACATTGCAAAGCGAATTATCGGACAGACAGCGGTACTTAAGGTATAAAAATGAAAATAAAACTAATATTTTTCTAATATTATGAATATTTTTCGACCAAATTTCAAAAAAGCTATTGCAAAGCGACAAATTTTTTGATATCATTATATCGATTGGTTGTCTTTTTTTAATCGACAGGAGAAAGGTGGAAACTATTTTGAACATTGCACTTATTGCGCACGACGCAAAAAAAGAGCTTATGACACAGTTCTGCATTGCATATTGCGGCACACTCAGTAAACATTCCCTTTGTGCAACAGGTACAACGGGCAAAATGGTAAGCGAAGCAACAGGTCTGAACATTGTCAAGTTCCTTTGCGGTTATCAGGGCGGCGAGGAGCAGATTTCTGCGCGCATTGCCTGCAACGAAATTGACCTGCTTCTTCTTTTCAGAGACCCTCTCACAGCGAAGAAGGACGAGCCCAACGAGGCTAACCTTTTAAGACTTTGCGACGTGCATAACGTACCCGTTGCAACCAACATTGCTACGGCCGAAGCACTTGTTCACGCCCTTGAAAGAGGCGACCTTGACTGGCGTGATATCGTAAATCCCAAAGGCTGAGAATAACAAAATAAATATAAAAACAAAAGCGATGACGGAAAAGAGTAACCTTTCCACCGCACCACAGAGAAAAGCACCTTGGCTGGAAGTGCTTGTGTAGGGGCAGGGTGAAGACATTCCCGAGCTGACCGTAAGGTTCGTTTGCCGCGTTAAGGCATCGAGTGGAGCGCATTATGCGTTCAATCGGGGTGGCACCGTGGAGCTACAGCTTCATCCCCAATGCGAGAGCATTGTGGATGGAGCTTTTTTAATTATGAATTATGAATTATGAACTATGAATCGCGGGGAACACCCGTCGAGCCGGGAAGATTTTTCCCGCCGAGGAAGCAAAATAATAATTTAGAAACAGGAGGATGAATTATGGCAAAGTTAGAGCAAACCATTAACGGCAATTTTGAGCAGTTACTGAGAAGAATCGAAGACGGCATACAGGCAGGAAGTGCATCGGCTTCACTTGAGGACAAGAGCGATTTTCGCTCCGGTGATGCCAAATGCAGTGTAAGAGTTTTTGAACGTTACAGCTATGCAGGCGGAAACCGAGTGAGCCTTAGTGTGACACTTTTTCAAAACGGTAACGGACCTGTTCATCTTTCGGCTATTACCTCAGGCGGAAGTCAGGCAATGTTTTTCAAAATCAATACTTTGGGCGAAGAAGCATTCCTTGATAAGCTGAGAGAGCTGTTGTAATACAAAGAAAAGTATAGAAAACATCAACGCGTTTTTGATTTACCTTGTCGCACCTGAAAGGTAATTCCTCTGTTAGGGGAAATGTCACGAAGTGACAAAAGTGTGCTCTTTTCCTGAGGGAAAGGTGGCAGCCGCAGGCTGACGGAAGGGTTATATCCGTTTTAAATTTGTATAAGAAACGACACAAATTCCGCCGAATAAATAAAACTTATTTTTTAATCTATTATAATTACAAGTTATCCGTTAGTAATCAATTACCTTTGCGGTCAGCAGAGTAAAAATATATGATGCGTTTAATACGCGACCACAATTTTGCATTTTGCATTCTGCATTCTGCATTTATATAAACCGGAGGTTTAATATGGCTTTAGTAACAAAATCAATCAAGGGCACACAGGACACACTGCCCTCAGAGAGCTATAAGATTCAGTTTGTTGAACAGTCAGTTCTCGAAATCGCAAAAAATTACGGCTACAAAGAAATCAGAGTGCCCGTTTTCGAGCACACAGAGCTTTTCCAGAGAGGCGTAGGTGATACCACCGACGTTGTGCAGAAGGAGATGTACACCTTCGAGGATAAGGGCGGCCGTTCAATCACACTTCGTCCCGAGGGCACAGCAGGCGTTGTGCGCTCATATATCGAGCACGGACTTTTCAATGAGGCTCAGCCTCAGAAGGTCTGCTACCTCATTTCCTGCTACAGATACGAAAAACCCCAGGCGGGCAGACTCAGAGAGTTCCATCAGTTCGGCTGTGAGTGCTTCGGCACTGCTTCACCTGCCGCCGATGCAGAGCTTATTTCACTTGTAAACGATATCTTCGCTTTCCTCGATGTTAAGAACCTCAAGATTCAGATTAACTCTATCGGCTGCCCCGAATGCAGAAAGAATTACCACAAGGCGCTTCAGGAATACTTCGAGAGCAAGAAGGACGAGCTTTGCGGTACCTGTCTCGGAAGATTAGAGCGTAACCCTATGAGAATCCTCGACTGCAAGAGCCCCGTATGCTCAGAAATTGCAAAGGACGCTCCCAAGGTTACAGACTATCTCTGTGACGAGTGCGACGAACACTTTGGGAAGGTTCAGCAGTACCTCGACGCTATGAATATCCCCTATGAGGTTAGCCCCTCAATCGTAAGAGGCCTCGACTATTACACCAAGACTGTATTCGAATTCGGTTCAACTGAAATCGGTGCTCAGGGTCCCGTTTGCGGCGGCGGCAGATATGACGGTCTCGTAGAAGAAATCGGCGGCAACCACACTCCTGCACTGGGTTTTGCAATGGGTATGGAAAGACTTCTCCTTTTAATGCAGGCTCAGGGTATCGAATTCCCGCCTGAAGCTAAATGCGACCTCTATATCGCATCAATGGGCGAAAATGCAACTCTCAAGGCTTCACAGATTGCTTGTGATGTAAGAGGCAACGGTATGCACGCTCAGTTCGATATTGTAGGCAGAAGCGTCAAGGCTCAGATGAAGTACGCCAACAAAATAGGCGCCGCTTATACTGTAGTGCTCGGTGACAGCGAAATCGAAGCAGGTGTAGCCAAGGTCAAGAATATGGAAGACGGCAGCGAAACCGAAATGAAGATTGACGATATTGCAGAAGAAATTATGAGACTTTCAATCAATGATTCCCTTAAGGGCTTCGAGGTTGAAGGACTTGACATATCAGCTTTAATGTAAGAAAGAAGGTTTAATATTATGGATTTTATGACAGGACTTAAAAGAACAGACTACTGCGGTACCTTTACAGCTAAGGACTGCGGCAGAGAGGTTGTAGTTGCAGGTTGGGTACAGAGACAGAGGGACCTTGGTGCTCTTATCTTCGTTGACCTTCGTGACAGAACAGGCATTGTTCAGCTTGCTTTCGATGATACAACAGCAAAGGAAGTTTTCGACAAGGCTTTCACAGTAAGAAGCGAATACGTGCTTATGGCTAAGGGTACAGTACGTGAAAGAAGCTCAAAGAATATGGAAATCCCCACAGGTGAGATTGAAATTTTTGTAACTGACCTTCGCGTGCTCGGCAAGAGTGAGACACCTCCCTTTGAGATTATCGAAAACTGCCAGACCTCAGAGCTCACAAGACTCAAGTACCGCTATCTTGACCTTCGCCGCCCTGATTTACAGAAGAACATTCTTATGCGTCACAGAATCACTAAGATTATCCGTGACTACTTCGACGACAACGGCTTTATCGAGATTGAAACTCCTATTCTCGTTAAGTCAACTCCTGAGGGCGCACGTGATTTCCTGGTACCCTCAAGAATCCACAAGGGCTCATTCTATGCTCTTCCCCAGTCACCTCAGCTCTATAAGCAGCTTTCAATGGTTGCAGGCTTCGATAGATATATGCAGATCGCCCGTTGCTTCCGTGACGAGGACCTTCGTGCTGACCGTCAGCCTGAATTCACTCAGATAGATATCGAAATGAGCTTCATCGAGATGGAAGATATTCTCGGTCTTATCGAGGGCTTTATGAAGAGAGTATTCAAGGAAGCTCTTGATGTAGAAATCGAAACACCCCTTCCCAGACTCACCTACAAGGAAGCTATGGAGCGCTACGGCTCAGATAAGCCCGATACAAGATACGCTATGGAAATTACAGACATCAGCGATGAGGTCAAGTCCTGCGGCTTCGGCGTATTCACAGGTGCTATCGAAAACGGCGGCAAGGTTGCTGTTATCACAGCTAAAAAGGCATTCAGCGTACTCACAAGAAAAGAGGTTGACAAGCTTACAGAATTCGTAAGAGGTATCGGTGCTAAGGGTCTCGCTTGGGCAAGAATCGGCGACGACGGTACAATCGCTTCATCCTTCGCTAAGTTTATGACAGAAGACGAAATGAAGGCTATTATGGATAAATGCGGTGCTGAAAACGGTGACGTAATTCTTATCGTAGCTGACAAGACAAGCACAACTCTCAGCGTACTCGGCGCACTTCGCCAGACAGTAGCCAAGAAGCTGGACATCATTCCTCAGGATAAATACAATCTTCTCTGGGTTGTTGAGTTCCCCTTCTTCGATTGGGATGAAGAACTCCAACAGTTCGTTGCTATGCACCATCCGTTCACTGCTCCTCTTGAAGAGTGCCTTGAATATCTCGAAACAGACAAGGCTAAGGTAAGAGCCAACGCTTACGACCTTGTACTCAACGGCATTGAGCTTGCAAGCGGTTCAATCAGAATCACCAACCCGGACCTTCAGAAGAGAATCTTCAATCTTTTAGGCCTCTCCGACGAAGAAGCACACGAGAAGTTCGGCTTCCTCACAGATGCATTCAAATACGGTGCACCTCCTCACGGCGGTATCGGTCTCGGTCTTGACAGACTTATTATGCAGATGCTCCGCCTTGAGACTCTCCGTGACTGTATCGCATTCCCCAAGGTACAGAACGCAAGTGAACCTATGACAGAATGTCCTGCTCTCGTTGACAATGACCAGCTTGAGATGCTCGGTATCGGCGTAGTTAAGGGCGAAGAATAATATAAATTAAAGCAGAGTCCTTGGGGGACTCTGCTTTGAACAATAGGAGGAATATTTATGAAGCTTTTAAGGAAAACTCTCAGTGTCGTTTTAGTTATTGTTATGCTTTTCTCCTGTAGCAGTGTGGCGTTTGCCTATGAGGACGAAGGCTATCCTATGGTCTATCTTGCAGGCTTCGGCGACACTATTATCTATTACGAGGACGACCCGGAGATGAAATCTCTGTTTTTCCCTCTTGATACGGACAGACTCTTAGGCAACCTCAAGAATATCGACGATTATATTATCGAGTCAATTAAAAACAAAGAGCCCAATTTGCTCTATACCTGTCTTTATAACTATCTCTGGGACAGCTTCGGTATGCTCAGAATCAATCCCGACGGCTCGTCGGTGGACGGCGTTGTTGCCGCAGAGGTAAAGCTCAATCACGTAGGCGACGGCAGATACGATTTCAACTACGACTGCCGTAAGGACCCCTTTGTAATCGCTGAGGAGCTCCACGAATATATCGCTATGGTAAAAGAGGCTACGGGCTCAGATAAGGTTGAGCTTGTGGCTTCGAGCTACAGTGCAAATGCGGCTCTGACATATCTCAAGTTATATGAAAATGACCTCGGGGACATTGACTCTGTTGTGCTCTGCGTACCCTCAATCGGCGGTATCAGCCTTTTCAGCGAGATATTCGCAGGTGAATTCAATGTAGGACATATACCCTTCAGAAACTACATAGGCAGTCTCGATAAAAGCGGCTTCCTCTATGATTTTATGGATATTCTAAATGAATACGGTCTCCTTGAGCCTATTGTAGAAGCTATGCTTGCGCCTGCTCTCAAGGCTGCAATTTTCAGAGCTCTTATGGACATCTGCCGTAACCTTATTTCCACAATTCCTGCTGCGTGGGCGTGTGTAACCGATGATTACTTCGAAAAGGCAATGATAAATATTTACGGCGAGGACTATGCGAGCTCCTCTCAGGAATACGCTCCTCACATTGAAAGAGTTACATACTTCCATGAGAATATCAAAATGAGAGCCGAAGATATACTCACGAGTACCAAAGAAAATAACCCCGATATGCATATTGCAGTTGTCTGCAAATACGGCAATCCTTCAATTCCCCTTAGTAAGTATGAGGATACCCTCACAGACGGTCTGGTATTTATAGAGCTTTCATCCTTCGGTGCAACCTGCGCTGACTACGGAAGTACTCTGCCGAAGACTTACAAGCAGGCAAAGTATCCTGAAAAGAATCTCATTTCTCCCGACGGACTCATAGACGCTTCAACCTGCCTTTTTCCCTTTAACACCTGGTTTATAAAGGGCCTTGACCACGCACAGAAAAACGAGGACTATCACAAGGTCCTTGCGGCAGTTGCTCACGGTGACCTTGATATAGATACTGACGAAAACTATCCCCAGTACCTTATGGTGTCACCCGAGGACGAGGAGAGGATAATACCCTTTGCCTTTACGGAAAAGGAAGAAACCTTTTATCAGAAGATATTCGCTTTCGTGAAAAAGATACTTCTTATGCCTAAGAATTTATGGCTTAAGGTTTTCGGATAATAAGCAAATTACAGTCCGGCACATCCCGCTTCGGTGGGATGTGTATTTTTTGTGTGTAAAGATTAAGAAATTGAAAAATATCTCCCATTTCAGTTGACATAAAGAGAGGAAAGTTGTATCATATACTATGTATAATAACGGAATTATGTCTATATATAAATACAATCTGAAAAAGGAGCAAAAAAATGAAAAAACTACTCATTTTAATTCTTACGCTTTTAATGCTCTTATCTCTCGGCGTGTGCCCTGCTTCGGCTGCGGAAGGAAATTCTATACTTTCTGCTGTGGCTGTTGACCCGGGTAATGTACGCTGGGACAATCCTACATATAACTATGCATGGCTTGACAATATGATTATAAGAGACGACGCTATGGCGGCTACTCAGTCTCATATTATTCCCAAGCCCACAGACTACCCCTACAGAGTTACATATGACGGTTTCCTCGAGGAGTCAGGCAACTATACTGAGCTCATAACGCTTGATAAGGAAAGCGTTGCAGCTGCTTATGATGAGGTGATCAATGTTATGCATTACCTTGTTGTAGCCATGGGTATGACAGACGATGCCGAAACCATGAAGGCTTATCTTACAGAGCAGGGAATCAGACTGCCTGCCAACACAACTCCCGGTGAAGACGGAGAGATTGCTGTTGTATATGCGGCTATCAAGTATGATGCGGTTTATACCCTTTACGGCAAGCATGTTGACTTCCCTGTCGGCACAACCCTTGACGGTGCGGTTGTAACAATAGTTTCAGCTCTCACAGGCACAGTGGTACCCTCGGGTGTTGATAACCTTGCAGGCTACGCTTTATTCTGCACAAAAACTTATGTTACTTCCTTTGACAGTCTTCCCATAAGCACTAACCCCTCAGAGGAAGAAATCTTCCATTGGGCAAAGGTTATCACTGCCGCTTCCTCAGGTGACTATCAGGTGCCCGTTGAGGTTTATTCAGAAACAACACCTGCACAGAAGGAATATGTTGACTATGCTTACTATGCATCAGTTCTTTCAGATGCCTACGAAGTAAAAATCAATCCTATCAAGCTTATCGTTGCAATTCAGGACGGTGATCCCTATGCAGTGCAGAAGCTTATTCTCAAAACGATGCTCGATGAAAAGGTTGTTGATTATCCAAACGATATGGGCTGTCAGGAGCTCTTTGATTTAGCTTGTAAGAACGGCTGCTTCAACCTTGAAGAGGAATTCTACACCGATGTTTTAAGATATGAAATCGAAGTAGCTCAGAACTGTGAGAAGATATGGTTCACACCCTTCCCCCTTGCAGGCGTAATCAGCGACACAAGCGAGGAATATCTTTCACTTACTCTTGCAGGCAATTCCGTAGCTCCTTCCTCAACAACAGGTATTGCTCTTAATCCTGCACTTGCTACTGAGACAATTTATCTTGAATCCTCCTATAACGCTCCCGACCGTCAGGATTCGGCAGTGTACGAGTTTAAGATTGTAAAGAATGCCGCACTGAATGGCGAGCGCAATCCCGAAACTCAGAACGATATGGTGGCTGAGGTTGAGCAGTATGTTAACTCAATCGTGCCCGGAAACAATGATACAGCTGCAACTATCATCGGCGGCGTTTTCCAGAGCATTGACTCAGCTGTTCAGGATAATGCAACCTCATCGGCAGGCGAGGGACTCCTCACAACCTACGGCACAGGCGACATAAGCACACCGGATGTCAGCGTGGGCACTGTAGGCACCACAAGCGGATTCGATTTTGAATATCTCGACGAGCTCCTCAGCGGCGTTTACGTGACAGACGAATTCGGCAACATCATCACAACGACAGCTTTCGATTATGAGCAGAATACCACCAAGGAAGAAACCATCATCGAAAAGACCGTTGAGACCATCAAGGAAAAGCCCGAAATCATTGCCGCACCCACAGGACTTATTGCAGTGGGCGCATTCGCAGGTTATCTTCTGACAAAGAAGCACCGCGACACAGAGGCTTATTTCGAAGGTGAAAACGAAGACGGCGAGGACACCGAAAACTAAGGTGCGACCCGCTGAAGAATAAAAAATCAGGCAGTTACATTTTGTAGCTGCCTTTTTTGTGTTGTATCTTTTAAACTCTACACCGCTCAAGCTGCATCATCGCTGAAGCGCCGCCGGTGGCGGATGAAGCGAGGCGAGGATGGCGCAGCGGTCAAAATTCATAGGCGCTCCAAGCCGTAATGAATTTTGGAAACCGCAAGAGTAAGGGCTCATACTTTTGTCGGTTGTGACAAAAGTA
>JAZSMR010000149.1:0-8771 GCA_045535965.1 Acutalibacteraceae bacterium | reverse complement strand
TGTTGACACGGCCATCTCTTTTTTTTAATATACCGTTAGTACGCCTGCAACAACAGACTACGAAGCGCCTTGGAGTTTGCTTTTTAATTACCTCTGATAATTGTCATAGGTTAGGATTTTTATAAAGCTTGTGCCCGCCTGCGTCTCTTGTTTCCGCAGCGAAGAACGTTTTAAAGTTTTAAAAGACTTCATTAAAACGAGCGTAAAAAGGAATTCTTTAGCTCGACAGCACTCAGTAGCGGCGGCGAATGTCGGGTAGAGGTTGCCTGAAAAGCACGGACGAAAAGGAGACAAAATACTTTTTGCTGAAGTGCAATCTGTAGCGGCTCGATAGTAACGAGTCAGCGGAAAATTGAGCTGTTCGGCAGACAAGCAGTTATACAGCAGACGGTAGCAATTTAAAAATTACCGATAAGCAGAAACTTTGTTTCTATAACCACAGTGAGCAGAAAGGGAGCAGACAGAAAAGTAAAGAAACAAGCTGACTCGGTAATTTTTACGCTTGCGGAAGATTAGCAAAAAGCGTGTTTTTGCTTACTTTTGTCACAACCGACAAAAGTAAGTGCCCTTACTCTTGCGGTTCCCAAAATTCATTACGGCTTGGAGCGCCTATGAATTTTGACCGCTGCGCCATCCTCGCCTCGCTTCATCCGCCACCGGCGGCGCTTCAGCGATGATGCAGCTTGAGCGATGTAGAGCATAAAATAAACAACATACAAAAAACACAAAAGCACTCTTTTTTATCAATGCCGCCATTTTTTTAGTTAATGATATTGCTGAAAGGGAAGGGGGACCGCTTGCGGTGGAAGGGTTAAGCCCTCTGCCTGCACACCTTGACGAGGTGATTATGGTATGACAAAAATTTTTATTACATCACTCAGTTCCCACTCTGATGAAACAGTAAGTGAAATGTATGACAGTGTTAAATCACATTTCACAAGTGATGATAAACTTTCACAGCGAAAAGAGAGTCAGCTCGGCAGATTTATTCTCCACAAAGCTCTTGCAGAAAACGGAGTCGGGGAGTACACAGTAGAGTATAAGGGCAACGATAAGCCCCTGCTCAAAAGCGAAAAGGGCCTTTACTTCAATATAAGTCACAGCGGTGACTATGTTGTAGTGGCTCTGTCGGAAGATGAGGTAGGCTGTGATATCCAGGAAATAAGACCCTACAACCCGAAGGTCGCAGGACGTAACTACTGCGAAAGGGAAACAAAACTGATAGAAGGCAGTGAAGACAAAGACGACATTTTTATTCGCTTCTGGGCTCTTAAGGAGAGTATTCTCAAATATACGGGCAAGGGTCTCTCGGGCGGACTTTCAAGCTACGACTTTTCACCATATTACGGCAGTGAAAGCTTCAGGGCTTTCGGCTGTAGCTTCTATGTAAAGAAAATCGAAAACACGTATTTTGCTCTGTGTCATAAAGAGACAGAGTTTAAAATAGAAAACACGGAATTGTAAACCGAAAGGAGAACATTATGCAAACTATCAAATACCTCAAAAGTAAGCTCGGATACGGCATAGGTGCTATCGGTCTTGACCTTAGCTACGGTATGTTCTATTCATATCTCGCACAGTATCTGACTAACGTACTCGGTCTTGCCGAAGGCTTTTTGCTTATCCTGACTCCCATAGCAAGACTCTGGGACGGTGTCAATGACCCTATGATGGGTACTATCGTTGACAATACCCACACTAAAATGGGTAAGTATCGTCCGTGGATATTAAGAGGCTCAATCCTCAACGCTGTTGTGCTTGTCTTCTTATTCTCCAACCCCTTCAAGCTCAGCGGTGCAGCCCTTATGGCTTATGTTGCTGTTATGTATGTTGGCTGGGGTATGACAAACACCCTTGCTGATATTCCCTATTGGTCAATGGTTCCATCTTTTACAAGTGACCCCAAAGAGAGAAGTCTCATTTCCACTCTTGCAAGAACCTTCTCCGGTCTCGGTCAGGGCATCGTAGCAATCGGTGCACCCATACTTATGTCAATGTTCAGTAAGACTGAGGCTATTAATGAAGCAGGCGAAACAGTCAAGGTTTATGACTCAAGCAGTTTCCTTGCATGTGCCGCTGTATGTGCTGTTGCACTTATATTCTTCTCAAGCCTTTCCGTTGCTACAACAAAGGAAACAATAACAACCAAGGCAGCAGAGAAATTCTCATTCAAGAAGGCTCTTGGAATTATCAAGAGCAACGACCAGCTTCTCGTATTTATGCTTTTCGCTATGATTTCAAACGCAGGCTGGTACCTTACATCAGGTGTTGCAGCATATTATTTTGACGTTGTTGTAGGCGACCCCAAAAAGCAGTCGGTGTTCTCACTCTTCCAGGCTGTAGGTTCAGTTGTAGGTCTTCTGCTTCTTCCCGTATTACAGAAGTTTATGTCAAAGCGCAGAGCTTATCAGGTTTCACTTCTTGTTGCAGGTGTAGGCTACGTAGGCATCACAGTTGGCGCTTTCACCAACAGCCTTATGGTAATGAACATCTTCTACTGCATTACTGCAATCGGTATGGCATCAATGTTTATTGCTCAGACAGTATTCCTTGCTGACGTTGTCGACTACGGTGAGGTCAAGCTCGGCTTCAGAGCTGAAAGTATCACATTCTCAATGAAGGGCTTCCTTCAGAAGATGGCATATACACTTCAGACTATTATCCTTTTTGCTTCACTTGGCATTTCACATTATGACGGCAATCTTCACAGTGCTAACCCCGAGGGTGCAAAGCTTGCTATTACACTTATGCTTTGTGCTATCCCCGCAGTACTCTTCTTCATTTCACTTATCATCTTCTCAACCAAGTTCAAGCTCCACGGCGAATTTATGGACAACGTTACAAAGATTGTAACTGAAAACAGAGCTAAGAGAGAAGCTGCGGCAGCAGAATAAAATTAGCAATTAGCAATTAGCAATGCGGTCGCGGGTTTACCTGCTGCAATCAATCAGTTTCACACCGCGGAGAAAGGCTTCTCAAAATTAAAAACGTGTAAAATTATAAGAGGCAACTTGAAAAAAGTCGCCTCTTGTTTTTTTGTATGTTGTTTATTTTATGCTCTACACCGCTCAAGCTGCAACATCGCTGAAGCGCCGCCGGTGGCGGATGAAGCGAGGCGAGGATGGCGCAGCGGTCAAAATTCATAGGCGCTCCAAGCCGTAGTGAATTTTGGGAACCGCAAGAGTAAGGGCTCATACTTTTGTCACAATCGACAAAAGTAAGTGCCACGCGGCATGAGCGAGTAGGCGCTAACCGCTACAACCAAAATAAATCATATACCACAAATTTTCCTAATAAAAGAAGAAACCGCCTTAAGTTAATGAAAAGGGAAAGCTAACATGGTGGCACCTGCGGTGCTATTGAACCCTTCCGTCAGCCTGCGGCTGCCACCTTCCCTTTCAGGGACGGCAAGTCTATGGTGGCACCTGCGGTGCTATTATAATCGGAGCGAAGCGACCCTTATTGCTAATTACTAATTGCTAATTTATTTGATCGGCTCAAAGTCCGCCGCACCGTGCTTGCAAAGAGGACAGATGAAATCTTCGGGGAGATTGTCGCCCTCATATACATAACCGCAGATTTTACATACATAGCCCTTTTTGCCCTCAGTCTGAGGCTTAGGCTTAACGTCAGAGTGGTAGTAGCTGTAGGTCATTGTCTCTCTGTCTGAAAGGACTCTTGCCTCTGTTACCGAGCAGATAAACATACCGTGAGTGTCAAGGTCAACATACTGCTCAACCTTAAGTGACATAAATGAGTTGATATATCTCGGCAGGAAGACAAGTCCGTTGTCGGAGCGAAGAGGCTCACAATCGGCAAATTTATCAACGTTTCTGCCGCTTACGAAGCCGAACTTCTCAAACACTGAGAAAGGTGCATCTACTGTCAGGCAGTTGATATTCATTTTACCTGTCTGCTTTATTACGTGATGTGAATAATTGTCCTTGTTGATTGTAACGGCAATTCTGTTAGGCGTGTTTGTTACCTGAGTAACAGTATTTACGATGAGTCCGTTGTCTTTCTTGCCGTCATTTGAGGTTACAACATATAAGCCGTAGCCGATTTTGAAGAGAGCTGTAAGGTCATTCTTATCAGCTGTCTTATCACCCTGAGCCAGATAATCCTTGCAAAGCTCCTGAGCGAGAGACTCAACCTGAGCACTACTTTCTTCATTTAACGCTGAAAGAATGCTTACAGTTGTATCTGTATAAACAAGGTTCTTGCTATTTTCAAGCATACCCTTCATAACCTTAGCCGCAAGAGGCGACCAGCTGCCGTTTTCCATAAAGCCAACAGTACGGTTTTTATATCCTCTCTCTGTGAGATGATTAATGAATTCACGCATAAAGGGGAAAATCTCAGCGTTATAAGTAGTAGTTGCGAGAACGAGCTTACTGTAACGGAACGCATCTTCCACAGCCTCAGCCATATCGCATCTCGCAAGGTCATTTACAACAACCTTAGGGCAGCCGTAGGAGCGAAGCTTATCGGCAAGAAGCATAACTGCCTTTTTGGTGTTGCCGTAAACTGAGGTGTAGGCAATAACGATGCCTTCCTCTTCGGGCTGATAGCTTGACCATGTGTTATAAAGATTAATGTAATAGCCTAAGTTTTCTTTGAGTACCGGGCCGTGGAGAGGACAGATGATCTGAATATCAAAGCCCGATGCTTTCTTTAAGAGTTTCTGCACCTGAACACCGTACTTGCCAACAATACCGATATAATATCTTCTTGCTTCGCATGCCCAGTCCTCATCTACATCCAGAGCACCGAACTTGCCGAAGCCGTCAGCGGAGAAGAGCACCTTATCAGTGCGGTCATAAGTCACCATAACCTCAGGCCAGTGTACCATAGGAGCACCGATGAAAGTTAGGTTATGCTTACCCAGGCAAAGAGTATCACCTTCGGAAATCACAATCTGCTTGTCGGCAAAGTCAGTACCGAAAAAGTTTTTCATCATCTGAAAAGCCTTGGACGAAGCGATGATTTTTGCATCGGGATAAGCTTTTGCGAAATTCATAATATTAGCTGAATGGTCAGGCTCCATGTGCTGAACAATAAGGTAATCGGGCTTACGTGAGCCGAGGGTATTCTGAATGTTGTCCATCCACTCGTGAGTGAATGCGGTATCAACTGTATCCATAATAGCTATCTTCTCGTCAATAATAGCGTATGAGTTATAAGCCATACCGTTGGGTACGATGTACTGACCCTCGAAAAGGTCAATCTTGTGGTCGTTGACACCGATATACCTGATATCTTTTGTTATAAACATTTTCTGTTCCTCCAAAAAATTATTTATTCTATAATTTTTCCGTCTGTGGAGATTGTTACAACCTGCCACGGAATAAATTTACCGCTATTCTGCAAGGCTCTCTTTACTGCATTTTCTATACCGCCGCAGCAGGGTACTTCCATTCGGACAACCTTGACACTTTTAATGTTGTTGTTTCTGATAATCTCGGTGAGCTTATCGCTGTAATCGCCCTCGTCAAGCTTGGGACAGCCGATGAGAGTTATATGACCGCGGATAAAATCATTATGGAAGTTGCCGTAAGCGAAAGCAGTACAGTCAGCAGCCACAAGAAGATTAGCACCGTCAAAGTAGGGAGCGTTTATTGGCACAAGCTTAATCTGACATGGCCACTGTGAAAGCTGACTTGAAACATTCATAGGTCTTGCGAGTGTCGGAGCTTCACGCTTGATTGACTTTGAAAGTGTACCCGGGCAGCCGCAGGGGAGCTTCACGCCCTGCTTTTGCATCTTAGCCTGACGGACAGCCTCCTCGTTATATTCGGGAGCCTCTCTCTCTTCAAAGGTAATGGCATTAGTCGGGCAGGCAGGTAAGCAGTCGCCGAGACCATCACAGTAATCCTCTCTTGTGAGCTTTGCCTTACCGTCTGTCATTTCGATAGCACCCTCGTGACAGGCAGCAGCACAAGCACCGCAGCCGTTGCATTTTTCTTCGTCAATTCTGATTATCTTTCTTATCATTATATTATACATCCTTTCTTATTTCAAGATTAATTTGTTAAAAACATTTTCCGTCTTTGCAGTCTACCGTCTCCGAGCAGCGGTAGCAAAGCTCATTGGGACACTGATTATTTTCGAAGAAGCCTACTATATTATCAATAGTCGTCTGAGCTATATTTTCAAGAGCTTCCTGAGTGAGAAACGCTTGATGTGATGTTACAATTACGTTGGGCATTGATATAAGTCTTGCAAGGGTGTCATCTTCAAGTATATGCCCCGAGTTATCCTCAAAGAACAAGTCCGATTCCTCTTCGTAAACGTCGAGGCATGCAGCACCTACTTTTCTTGACTTTATGCCCTTAAGCAAAGCTTCCGCATCAACGAGAGCACCTCTTGAGGTGTTGATGATGACAACTCCCGTTTTACATTTATTAAGAGTTTCTTCATCTATAAGGTAATGAGTCTCTTCCGTAAGAGGGCAGTGAAGAGAAATAATATCACTCTCAGAGAAAAGCTCGTCAAGATCAGCATATTTAATCGTATCGCCGTTGTCGAGTCCTTCGGCAGGGTACTTGTCATAAGCTAAAACCTTCATTCCGAAGCCGCGGCAGATATCTATAAACACTCTGCCGATTCTGCCCGTACCTATAACGCCGACAGTTTTACCGTGAAGGTCAAAGCCCGTAAGATTATTGAGGCTGAAGTTGAAATCCTTGGTACGGATATATGCCTTGTGAATACGGCGTATTGAAGTCAGAAGAAGTGCCATAGCGTGCTCTGCAACAGCGTAAGGGGAGTAGGCAGGTACACGAAGAACGTGAAGCTTACCGTAGGCGTACTTCATATCAACATTGTTGAAGCCTGCACAGCGAAGAGCGAGAACTCTTACATTCATTTCCTCAAGCTTATCTATAACCTCGGCGTTTACCGTATCATTTACAAAGACACAAACTGCATCGTAACCCTGGGCGAGATAGACAGTGTCTTCATTGAGTTTTGTTTCGAAGTATTTGATAGTAATGCCCTTATTCTCTGCATATTTGTCAAAAGAAGTTCTGTCATAAGATTTGGCATCGAAAAAAGCTATTTTCATTGAGATTCCTCCTTGCTTTTATGTACCTATTATAGTATAATCAGAAGTGAAAGTATGTTGAAATTTCAACAAAAGGAGAAAAAGATGAAAAAATATCTTGAAGTTTTAAAAAACTGTCCTTTATTCAAAAACATCAGTGAGGATAATCTTCTCACAATGCTCTCTTGTCTCGGGGCAAAGACAGAGACCTTCGATAAGAAATACACCATTATGGCTGAGGGTAATCCTGCAAAATATATCGGCATTGTACTTTCGGGCTCGGCTCAGATTATTCAGGTTGACTACTACGGTAACAGGAGTATACTCAGCTCTCTTGAGCCATCTCAGGTATTTGCTGAGGCTTTTGCCGCCGCAGAGGTCAAGTCAATACCTGTCAGCATAATTGCAAATGAGCCAAGTGAAATTATGCTTATTGACTGCTCACATATAATGCACACCTGCTCAAATAACTGCGGCTTCCATAATCAGCTTATTTTCAATCTTATGCAGGACATTGCCGCAAAGACTATCCTCTTTCATCAGAAAATCGAAATCATCTCCAAACGCTCCACAAGAGAAAAGCTCCTGACTTATCTGAGCTTCTACTCAAAGAAAACAGGCTCGGGCAGCTTTGATATTCCCTATGACCGTCAGGAATTAGCAGACTATCTCGAGGTGGACAGAAGCGGACTTTCAGCTGAAATAAGCAAGCTTCGAAGCGAAGGACTTATTAACAGCTATAAGAAACATTTTGAGCTGTTATGACGAAAAATATACTATTATAAATATAACGAGACTTGACAACAGCAATATAAATAGTATAATCAATAGGAAATAAATTCAGGAGGACAATTTTATGTCTAAGGTTAAAGTAACAATGGAAAATCACGGCGAGTTCCTTATCGAGCTCTATCCCGAGTACGCTCCCGCAACAGTGGCTAACTTCTTGAAGCTTGCAGGCAGCGGCTTCTATGACGGCACTATCTTCCACAGAGTAGTGGACAACTTCATGGCTCAGGGCGGAGATCCCGAGGGTACAGGTATGGGCGGTGCCGATGAGACAATCAAGGGCGAATTCGCTGCTAACGGCTTCACTCAGAATACACTCTCACATACAAGAGGCGTTATTTCAATGGCAAGAAGTATGATGCCCGATTCAGCTTCAAGCCAGTTCTTTATCTGCTACAGCGACGACTGCACCTTCCTTGACGGTAACTATGCTGCTTTCGGTAAGGTTATCGAGGGTATGGAGAGCGTAGACAGCTTCCTCAGTGAATACAGAACATATAACAGTATGGGAGAAAAGGCTTCTCCCGTAGAGCCTATCCGCATCAAAAATATGACTGTAATCGACTGATAAACAGTATTTGTCGTTTAATTGACAGAACAAAGTGTAAATCTTTGTAGAAAGAGTCAAAAATCCGTAAAAAAATTCGTTAAAATTCCCAAAAAACTTTCAAAAAGCCCTTGACGGTAGAGGTTTTCTGTGTTAAAATAGCACTACCTCTGATGAGGGCTTTATTTTTGTGCCCGAAAAAGAGGGAGGCCTTAAGGTCTGAAGAGAGAAAAGTTGTAGCTTTCTTCAGATTAAAATTTCCGATAATGGAGGTGCCGTTCATGAGAGTAAAGATTACTTTATCTTGCACAGAGTGCAAACAGCGCAATTACAACACAATGAAAAACAAAAAGAACAATCCTGACAGGTTGGAGATGAACAAGTATTGCA
>JAZSMR010000081.1:0-2084 GCA_045535965.1 Acutalibacteraceae bacterium | reverse complement strand
TTTCCTCTGTCAACCAAGATGGTTGTCTCTTCTCCCCATACATAACCACTTGCGTAAGAGTATCTCTCTTCGTTTCTGTAATCTTCCAAAACAACCGGACTGTTTCTCTTACGATATTTCAGTAATTGATTGATGTTCTTGAAAATAATCGGTGTTTCTTCTGACAGAAGCACTCCTGTGTATTTGTCAAACCATGGGATATAGCAAATCCAACCGTAATTACCCTCTTTGTCGATATAGAGGGTTTTCGGCAATGCAGTCTCCGTAACAAAAGTCGCACGAAGCACTTCGATAAAGGCCTTGAAATGCTCCTCCTCTTTTTCCAGGTACTCCGCGTATGCTTTCTTCTGTGCCTCGGTGATAGTATCCTCCACACCGCCTTCCAGCTCAATGACAAGGTTTTCTTCTGCACCGAAGAAAGAATGCTTGGTCAAACCTTTCCAGCTGTTCTCTCTGTCGTGGGTCAAAAGACCGAAGGTGTCATCATTGAGTTTATGGATATAACGAAGTTCATCTCGCTTCATCAGGATACGGGGGTCCTGTTCGGAGAGAAGAACGACAAACGGATTCTCACTCCATGAACATGGTAATACCCATCCGAAACTACCGTCTCGGGCAATTTGAAGGTAATAGACTTTGCACAATTCAAAAACTACTTTTTCTGTAATGGTATCCTTTTGGTCTCCCGGTTCAAGTTCTACAACTCTGTCAATTTCTTCAAAATTCCACTTATAATAATCGAGAACGTATTTAGGAGCTTCCCTGATATACTTCTCTTCGTTCTCAAGGTAGGTCTGATAAGCCTTTCTTTGTACGTCAAGAATACCTTCCTGATTCTCGTCTTGTACTAAAAGTTCCACCATTACATCTTGTCCAAGAAGTGATTTTCCTATGCTTCTCCACCAAACATATCTGTCAAACTCTAATTCTCCGAAAACCTCATCTTTTATCATATCTCCCATTATTTTTTCTCCTCCTATTTAACTCTTAACTCATTTCTGTTATCGCCCTCGAAGTTTTTAAAGACGCGCTCCCTCTGAGCCTTTCCGTCTGTTTCTTACGCTTCCGGTATCTTCGAAATCCACACTTCCGTCTTTTCAAAAGCATACTTCTTACCGCCCACCCGCAAGGTCACTTCAAAGCTTTCGTTTTCCTCACTATAGGCAATCAGAAGAACGCCCTCCTGCATCCTGTCTTCCCCGTAGGCTTCATCAAAAAGGTGTAGCATTTCCTCTTCCTGAAACCAAAGCACACCGAAGTATTCATAGCCTCCGGCGTACCAGGACAGCTCATAATACTTTAAGCGGGCAGGTCTTTGAATGGATGTCACCTTGGTTCGATTGCGGGAACAAAGCTCTTCACCGTTTGCATACTCCTCTTTTGCCCAAAACATAGGCGTACTTTCCTTCTCAAATTCGAACCGGATTTCATAGGTGTCACGATTCATTTAGTGCCGGTTAAGCATATTATTTTTCATTTTACTATTATTTTACAAAATTATATAAAACTATTTCAATACATCATGTGCGAAAGGGCAATATAGTGTATTTCTGGTACATTTCACCGTGTAAGATGCCCAATATACGTCCAAGTTGTCAAATGCCACATTTTATACAGTACTTCAGGCTGAAAGAAAATGCAGGCAAGCCGATAAAAACATAACAAAATACACCGCATTTCGCGGTTTTCCTTGACTTTACCACAAAAACAGAATACTATTACCTTGTGAATTTCACACAATGTATGTTTCCAAAAGGAGGTGTTGATATGGGCAAGAAAGGCAATATTTGCGTAATAATGGCAGATGTTACAGAGGATTATCGAGACGAGTATCTCATAGGAGTGGCAAAACAGGCAGAAAAACTGAACTATGTTACCACAGTGTTTTCCATGGCACTGTTGAATCAGCAGAAAACCCAGGGTGAAGAGTCGGTATATGATCTGATAGACTTTAACAAATATGATGGTGTTGTATTTTTTGAAAAATCCTTCTCGGCGAACAAATCCATGGGCAAGAGAATGGAGCGATATATTTCTGAAAAATGCAATAAGCCTGTAGTTGTACTGGGTAATTCCACCGTTTT
>JAZSMR010000110.1:0-29829 GCA_045535965.1 Acutalibacteraceae bacterium | reverse complement strand
ATTTCTTATCTCACCTCCTGCACTCTTTTAAAAGGCCTTTCACTTATATAAACACAGTTTAGTTATTAAAGGTTACATAATTATGAAAAAAGTTCCAATATATAAAAAGACGGCAGATTTTACTCTACCGTCTGATTTATTATTTTTGCGCTCGCCGGGCAGGCATTACTTTTTTGAAAAAAAGCAATCAAAAAACTTTGCTTATTGTGCGGCAGTTCATTTCATCCTTAAACGAACTTACCCGCAATTCCGAATTCCGAATTAAATTATATTCTTGCAACACCGCTATCACGAGCAGCCTTAGCAACTGCAGCCGCAACTGTAGGTCCTACTCTCTCGTCAAAAGCAGCAGGAATAATATAGTCGGGTCTGAGGTCCTCATCGCTGATAAGTGAAGCAATAGCCTCAGCAGCAGCCATCTTCATTTCCTCGTTGATATCGCTTGCTCTTACGTCAAGAGTGCCGCGGAAAATACCGGGGAATGCAAGAACGTTGTTGATCTGATTGGGGAAGTCGCTACGACCTGTACCAACAACAAGAGCACCTGCGCTGAGAGCTTCGTCGGGCATAATTTCGGGAGTGGGGTTAGCCATGGGGAATACGATGGGATCCTTAGCCATTGAGCGAACCATATCCTGACTTACACAGCCGGGAGCAGATACACCGATAAAGATGTCAGCACCCTTGAGAGCATCTGCAAGTGAACCTGTTTTGCCTGACTTGTTTGAGAAGGAAGCGAGCTCCATTTTAGCAGGATCGTTTTCGATACCCTCTCTGTCCTTGTGTACTACGCCCTTACGGTCGCACATAATAACGTCTTTGATGCCCATAGCAAGGAAGAGCTTTGCAATAGCAACACCTGCGGCACCTGCACCGTTGAATACTGCTACGCAGTCCTCAATCTTCTTGCCGGAGAGCTTAAGAGCATTGATAAGAGCAGCTGAACACACAACTGCTGTACCGTGCTGGTCGTCATGGAAAATGGGGATATCTGTCTTTTCCTTGAGCTTTCTTTCGATTTCGAAGCAACGGGGTGCACCGATATCTTCAAGGTTAACACCGCCGAATGAGCCTGAAATAAGAGCTACTGTATCAACGATTGTGTCAACATCCTTTGACTTGATGCAAAGAGGAATAGCATCAACATCGCCGAATTCCTTAAAAAGTACACATTTACCCTCCATAACGGGCATACCTGCTTCGGGACCGATATCGCCGAGACCGAGAACAGCAGTACCGTCAGTTACAACGGCGATTGTGTTCCATCTTCTTGTAAGTTCATAAGACTTGTTTATATCCTTCTGAATTTCAAGGCAGGGCTGAGCAACACCGGGAGTGTAGGCAAGTGAAAGGGATTCCTTATCCTTAACCTCTACTCTTGAAACAACCTCAACCTTACCTTTCCATTCGCCGTGAAGTCTCAATGATTCTTTTGCGTAATCCATTAAAATCACTCTTTTCTATGATATTTTCTTCTTCAATCATTATTCCCAAGGGAACTTATAATCAAGACCAAGGTCGTCACGAACCTTATTCATTTCAGCCTGAACTGATTCATTGATGGGCACACCGCTGTCTTTTCTCTGAAGCCAGATTTCGTATTCTTTTTCGCCTGCAGTGTAGATTCTTTCTTCGCCGGGAGCCTTCTTTGAAGCACGCATTGAACGAAGGATATCGCCTGCCTTCTTACGGCAGATATCTTCACCCATAAAGTGGTTTGTATCTATAGCAATAAAGAAGTGACCGAGCTGATAGGGACGGATATTGCCGTTTTCGTCTTTACCGTCGAGATCCTTACCGTAAGCACCGTCCTGAAGAACTGATGAAAGAAATTCTACGAAAAGAGCAAAGCCGTAACCCTTGTAACCGCCGAGAGCTTCGCCGATACCGCCAAGAGTTGTAAGAGCAGCTGTGCCGCCTCTGATCTTCTTAAGAGCAACGCCTGCATCACCTTCTACGGGGTTACCGTCGATGTCGATAACTGTACCGGGATGGATTTCTTCACCGATTCTCTCGTAATATTCAACCTTACCGTTCTGTGTGATTGATGTAGCACAGTCAAAGTTGAAGTCGAATTCTTCGTCAGTGGGAACACCGAGTGTAAAGGGGTTAGTACCGAACATACCTTCAACGCCCAGTGTGGGAGCAACTGAGGGACGTGCGTTTGTACCGGTCATGCCGATACAGCCCGCCTTTGTTGCCATTGTGGTGTAGTAACCTGCGATACCGTAGTGTGTTGAGTTACGTACTGTAACCATACCCATACCGTATTTCTTAGCCTTTTCAATAGCCATGCTCATAGCCTTATATCCGATAACCTGACCCATACCGTGGTGACCGTCAACAACAGCTGTTGTCTCAGTTTCCTTGAGGATGTCAAAGTTTGTTACAGGGAACTGAATACCTGCATTGATTCTGTCGATATAAACGGGCTTGAAGCGGTTGCAGCCATGTGATTCGATACCTCTTCTGTCTGATTCGAGAAGTACGTCTGTTACGATTTCTGCATCATCAGCAGGTACGCCTACACCGATAAATGCATCTTTGATGAAGTCATGTGTGGTTTTCCAGTCAAGAATTACTTTTGCCATTTGTAATCACTCCTATATATTTTTTTAAATGTTTTTATATTTTCAAGCCCGAAGACTTAAATACCGATTTGATTTATTCTTTATCTTCCCATTCCATAGCTCTTGTTACAGCCTTCTTCCAGCCTGCATAGAGCTTGTTTCTCTCGTCCATAGACATTTCAGGCTCGAATACTCTGTCAACCTCACGGTTAGCTTCGATGTCGTCGAGATTTTCCCATACACCGACAGCGAGACCTGCAAGATATGCAGCACCCAGAGCAGTTGTTTCAACAGTCTTGGGTCTGTTAACCTTAGTTTGTGCCATATTCGCCTGAATCTGCATCATAATGTTACTTACACTTGCACCGCCGTCAACACGGAGCTCACCGATTTCGATGCCTGAGTCGTCCTTCATTGCTTCAAGAAGGTCTGTCATCTGATAGGTAATGCTTTCGAGTACTGCACGGCAGATGTGCTTTCTGTTTACACCTCTTGTAAGACCGACGATACAGCCTCTTGCATACATATCCCAATAGGGAGCACCAAGACCTGTGAAAGCAGGTACGAGATAACAGCCGTTTGCATCGTCAACCAATTCTGCAAGTTCATCGCATCTTCTGGGACTGTCAACAAGCTGAACCTCGTCACGGAGCCACTTGATAACTGAGCCTGCGTTGAATGCTGAGCCTTCAATTGAATATGTTGTCTTGCCGTCAAGGCTCCATGCAACACCTGTGAGTAGATTGTTCTTTGATTCAACCCTCTTTTCACCTGTATTCATAAGAAGGAAGCAGCCTGTACCGTAGGTGTTCTTTGACATACCGCTCTGGAAGCAGGCCTGTCCGAAAAGAGCCGAGGGCTGGTCGCCGATAGCACCGCAGATAGGCACACCTTCAAGCTCTTCAAGACCGATAATACCTGCCGCAACCTTGCCGTAAACCTGACTTGAGGGTACGGGTGTAGGAAGAATATTCATAGGTACACCGAGCTTTTCGCAAAGATACTCGTCCCACTGAAGCTTATCAACATCAAAGAGCATTGTTCTTGAAGCGTTGGAGTAGTCTGTTACGTGTACTCTGCCGCCTGAAAGGTTCCAGATAAGCCAGGTTTCAACAGTACCGAAAAGGAGCTGTTCTGCATCTGCAAGAGCCTTTACACCGGGAACGTTATCAATTATCCATTTAATTTTTGTAGCTGAGAAATAAGCATCTACGATAAGACCTGTGTGAGCCTTGATGTAATCGCAGAGTTCTTTGTCTTCCTTGATTTTTTCGCAAAGGTCAGCTGTACGGCGGCACTGCCATACGATAGCGTTATAAACAGGCTTGCCTGTTGCTCTGTCCCAAAGGATAGTTGTTTCACGCTGATTGGTGATACCGATACCTGCGATATCCTCAGCCTTGAAAGCACCTGAGCGAAGAACAGTCGTAATTGAATTGAGCTGACTGTAAAGTATATTAAGAGGGTCATGCTCAACCCAGCCTGCCTTGGGATAAATCTGCTCAAATTCATTCTGAGCCTTAGCGATAATGGAGCCTTTTTTGTCAAAGACAATGGCTCTGGAACTTGTTGTGCCCTGGTCAAGGGCAAGGACAAACTTTTCTTTCATATTTTCATATCCTCCTTAATAAATACCTTATAAAAAAGAGAACAGCATAACAACCCCTATGGGATCATCATCTATTCTCACATCTCCATAGATTTATATCTCATTAACAGTATATATTATTATCTTTATTTTACTGTATAAGAGCTTATTTGTCAAGAAGTTATTGAGCTAAGGTTTTTTATGTTATTATTGATAATTTTTCTCACAAACTCTTGACCGAAAGTCAAATGTATTGTATTATAATCAGTGAATGAAAACTACCGATTTATATATAGTTAAGTATAAGAGAAAGGATAAGAAATTAATGGAAAACGTTTTTTCAGGTGAAATCCTCAACATCACTCCCTTTAAAAAAGGTTTTGTTTTTGCTACTAAAGGTACTACTCCCGACGGAAGATTAAAGGCTAATTTTTACGGCTACGATGCTATCAATGATAAATTCACTCACATAAAAAAATCTGTATATCTCAAAATCAAATTCGGCTATGAATACGAGGAAATCGCTTCACAGCTTGGCGACTATGTTTCCTGCGATGTAGGGGTGCTCAATGACAATCGTATTATGACTATTTTCCCGAACGGTGAATATAATATCTTCAACACCGACGGCTCACTCAATGTCTCCTCACTTCTCACCTACCACGGCTCACCCGTTTGCGATATTGCAGTTGACGGTGCTTATGTATGGTGCGCTGTTCCCGGCGAAAATGCTATTATAAAGTACTCTCCCCGTGAAGGAAGAATTCTTCTTCGTGTTGGCGGCGGCGATGCAACGGCTTTTGAAAATCCCTGCGCCGTAACTTTAAACGGAAGCACTCTTTATATCTGCAACCAGTCCTCCAAGAAAATCCGCACCCTCAATATTCAGACCAACTCTGTAAGAGATTACCGTGTCTTTAACGAAAAGGTATATAAATACATCAACGTTATGGGCAGAGAGTTTGTATGGCTCAAGTCCGGTCTTTATATTCTTGACTGATTTATATTTTACTTTGCTCCGTTCTTTATGAACGGAGTTTTTTTATTTTTGTTTGTGCAGGAAACAGCGAAGGGGGGCTCCGTGAAAGCGCACCCGGGGGTGCGCTTTCCGGGAGTGCCCTGCGGGCACTCCCGCGCCGTACACGGCGACGGAGCCCCCATCCCACCTCTACCGACAGCTTTACAATAAAAAACATCCACCTGAACCGTAAACGGAGCAGGTGGTTTATTGTATTAAGACTTATTTTTCTTCTTCAACCTTGAAGCCTTTTTTGATAAGCATAAAAAGAGGTATGAGTGTAATCACTGATACGATAGCTGCATAGAGGAACATACTCTTTGCAGGTACGATTGTTTCAACACCATATTCGTTGATATATGTGATTGCTGAGTTTCTGCATGCTATATCGCCGATAGCGGGACCGAGTACCATAGGAATAAGTACAAAGAATATCATTCTGATGCCTTGGAAAAGACCTGCTTTACCCGCAGGAATAAAGTCCTTGACAGAAGCGTTGAAGAGGATACCCAATACAACATAGCCAATTGCTGTAGGTGCAACACCGATAAGTACACCCTTGATCTCTGTTGTTGTTGAAAGAATAAGCAGACCGATTGTCATAAGTACAACACCGATAGCAATACCCTTACCCTTGCTCTTGCCTGCAATTTTAAGAAGAAGCACGATACCTGCAACAAGAATTGCAACAGCAATTACTGCCACTATAATTGTGCTTGTTGATAGAAGGTTTGCGCCGCCGGCTGTATTATCGGGGATAACAACATACTGAAGATATACGAGAAGATACGGGAAGAATACCTGGATAGCAACGCTGAAGCATCCCAAAGATGCAAGTGCAAGGTAAAGTCTTGAGTTTTCCTTGATAACTGAAGGTCTGAAGCCATAGAAAAGGTCTGCCCAATAGCTTGATGAAACCTCGTTTTCTACTGAAATCTGTTTGGGATTATCAATAATGAAGAAGCCTAACACACCGCAGAGTGAAACTATGAGACCTAAAATAAGGAAGAAGTTCTTGTAAGAAACTGCGCCTGACTGTGCAAATGAGCCAACACCCATAACGGCTACCATTGATAAGAAGCCTACAAATGTAAGGGCTGTTTCAACTGTGGGACGGATTTTCGGAGTAGTAACATCAGTTACCCATGCATTGAAAGCGGCGTCATTACTTGCTGAACCCATAAAGGTCATTACAATATCCATAAGGATAACTACCCACACTGTTGTGCCGAGGATTTTTGCTTCGTCTGAAATGTTGAGCAGTGATGAAATACCGTCTCTTGTAATAAAGCCGAAAGATGCTGTTACGAGACCCCATAATAAATAACCTGCTGAGATGAAAAGCTTACGATTTTTCATCTTGTCGCTGAGTGTACCCATTATAAAGGTTGAAACTACTGCTGCGATTGCCGAAAGAGCAACCATGCGGCTGATAGCTGTCGTGGGTGCCATTGTGCCTGCCATAGCCGCTGAAGATGCGCCTGCATATACAGAGTTATAAAGGAATGTATTGAAATACATATTTTCAATATTCCAGGCTATACCACCCATAAAGCTGAACAGACAGATACCAAACCACATCTTTTTTGAAAGTTTGTTTTCCATTGTTTTTTGTCTCCTTTTTTATTAATAAAAAATCTACTCTACCATTATAGCAGAGTAGAAGAAAAAATCAAATATTATTGAGATATTTTTCAAAATTTTTATTTTTTATAGTCTTTGCCAGAAGAAGTCCAAGGCTAAGGCATACTACCAGCTCACCAAAAGCTACCAGACCCGCCTGAGTAAGGAAGCTGACAAAATTGAAAGGCCCTTCGATAAAGAAAAATTCAATTTGAAGTCCGATTATTATACCGTTGAAAATTGCGGGCATAAGTGCTGATAAAACAGGCACGCCTTTAAATCTGATATTCCTTGTCTTGTATATCGATACAGTAGCAAGAAATGTGGCAAAGGTTCCTAAAATTATATCAAGAGGCAAAGTACTCATAGATATAAAATTAGTCAGCAAACACCCGACAGTAAGTCCCGGTATTGCACAGGGAGTAAAAACACAAAGCATTGTCAGCGCTTCACTGAGGCGAAACTGAACGGCCATTGAAGTACTGTTGGGAAAAACCACCTCCTGAGCATAAGTGAGTGCGACATAGAGTGCGGCGATAATGGCGCCGAGAACCATACCGTGGGTCTTTTTTGAGATATTCATTTTTTCTGTCTCCTTTAGTTTTGATTTTAAACGAAAAGGTTATTCCTTGTTCGTTTAGGTCAGGAAGGTCTCGAACTGACCGCTTTCCAAAAAGCAAAAAGAATTATACTATAATAAATTCAAAAATGCAAGTAATTACAGAGCTAAATTTATTTACTTTCTTCCACTGCCCCAACAAGACGCTCCGCCACCGTCTTACACAGCTCCTCACTTTCCGCCTCTACCATTACTCTGATTACGCTTTCCGTACCCGAAGCACGCAACAGTATTCTCCCCTTTTCGCCTAAAGTCTCCTCGGCTGATTTCACGGCAGAGTACACATACTCAGACGCCATAATTCTATCTTTATCGTTTACACTGACATTGATGAGTGTCTGCGGATAAGTCTTGAAGTCTGCCGTCAATTCACTGAGCTTAGCTTTTTCCGAGAGCATAATTTCCATAATCTTGAGACTCGTCAGAATTCCGTCTCCCGTAGTGGCATAGGAAGAAAAAATAATATGTCCCGACTGTTCACCGCCAAGCTTATAACCGCCCTTTTTTATTTCCTCGTAAACGAATCTGTCTCCCACCTGAGTCTGAATGACACCTATTCCCTTTTTACTGAGAGATTTCATAAGACCCATATTAGACATAACCGTACTGACAACAGTATCACCGCTGAGAAGGCCTTTGTTTTTTAAATATTTTGCCGCTATATACAGTATTTTATCACCGTCAACTAAATTTCCCTTTTCATCGACGCAAAGGCATCTGTCGGCATCTCCGTCGAAGGAAAAGCCTATATCCAACCGTTTTTCTCTTACAAAATCCCTTATGGCATCAATGTGAGTTGAGCCCACCATATAATTTATATTGAGTCCGTTAGGCTCGGCACCTATCTGATACACTGTGGCACCGAGAGCCTCAAAAACAGTTTTTGCTATATTCCAGGCACTGCCGTTGGCGCAGTCCATACCTACACGAAGCCCCTTGAAAGAATAGAGTCCCAAAGATATAAGATAGCCCGTATAACGGTTTCTGCCCGAGACAAAATCCACTGTTTTACCGATTTTGTCTCTTTGTGCAAAGGGCAAAGTCATATTGTCGCTGTCGAGATACTCCTCTATTAAATCCGTAATCTCCTCGCCCATTTTTTCTCCAAGGCTGTTAAAGAGCTTTATACCGTTATCATAGTATGGATTGTGGCTCGCCGAGATCATAATACCGCAGTCGAATTCGTCGGTGCGGGTTATAAAAGAAACGCAGGGCGTTGTTGTCACGTGAAGAAGATAAGCATCACAGCCTGAAGCCGTAAGACCGCCCACAAGAGAATATTCCAGCATATAACCCGACCGTCTTGTATCCTTACCTATAAGCACCTTAGCAGGGAAAATATCCCCTGCTTCTTCGTGCTTTTTCCGAAGGTACCAACCTAAAAATCTGCCTACCTTATATGCGTGGTCTGCCGTAAGATTTATATTGCTTTCGCCTCTGAAACCGTCGGTGCCGAAGTATTTTGACATATAATCAATCCTTTCTTAGCTTATTAACGCAGAGATTCTGACTTTTTACAATGCAGTTACTTCCCTTAGTACCCCTTAAAGAAGTCAGCGGATAAACCGTAGTGTTTCTGCCGATTATAGTGCCCGGATTCAGTACACTGCCGCAGCCAATCTCTGCTTCATCTCCAACTATAGCCCCAAATTTTTTCATCTCCGTGTGTATGATTTCACCGTCAATATTAAGGCAGACCTCGCTTCTATCTGACTTCACATTGGAAGTTACTGCCCCTGCACCAAGATGAGCTTTATACCCTAAAATACTGTCACCGATATAGTTGTAGTGCGGCACCTGCACGCTGTCAAAGAGGATTGAATTTTTTATTTCCGTTGAATTACCCACAACACAGTTGTTACCTATAAGCACACTGCCCCGTATGAAGGCACAGTGTCTGACCTCGGTGTTTGCGCCGATTATACAAGGAGGACAAACCTGAGCGCTCTGAGCAACTACAGCACTTCTGTGTATCCATATACCCTTTGAAATGCTGTTATACTCCCGTTTGCTCAGGCTCTCACCCAGAATATAAATAAACTCTTTCAATTCTCTGAGTGCCTGCCATGGGTACTTAAAAGAAAGAAGATAGTTTTTTGCCAATGTATTTTCAAGACAGCAGAAGTTATTAATGTCAAACATAAATTCACCTCATAAAAAATAAGCTATATCTTATCCGATGCCGTAGCTTTTGACATCCGTGATAAGACATAGCTCACACTGTTATTTTACTTCTTATTTACATTTTTCCATTATCGGAAGCGACAGCTCTGCAACCCCTTCGGGACTGAATTCCATCATCATGTGTCCGCCCTTTTCAAAATTATACACCTGTGTTCCTTTTGGTGATGAATCGATAATGGTCTGAAGATTTTCCGCCATCGCCACTCTGTCTTCAGTCGCCGTAAAAATTACACAGGGAATATCGAGAGTGGCAAGTTTTTCAAAGTCGCTGTCTCTCGTGTGAGACGCCATAATTGTAATACCTGCACCGGTACCGTCAACACTCAAAGGTGCAATAATTCGGCTAAGGTCATAGCTTTCAGCATATTCCTTATCACTGAAGCTCATTTCCACAAGTTTTCTCACAAGGAAAGGCATACGAAGTGCAAAAGCTAAAATTACATTATACACTGTCTGCATCATATATGATGCAGAGACCTTTGACATAATACCTTCAGCCTTTGTATTGGTCTGGGGTGCATAAAGCACAAGACCGCTGACATCATCGCCATAGTCTGTCGCAATATTTATAGCGATACCGCCGCCCATAGAGTGACCGCCGACTATCCACTTACCGCCCAGATGACACATAAGAGCGTGGATAACCTCTTCTCTGTCAAGAAGGTCAGTCTTTCTTGTTTCCCTTGAAGAATAGCCAAAATTCGGTGCATCAACGGTTACTACATCGTACCCTGCCGACATATATTCCTCTGCCACACCCTCGAGAGAAGCAGTTGAAAGGCAGAATCCGTGAACGAGAAGCACCTGCTTTTCATTTTCAGGGTCGCCCTCGTAAGCTCTGTAGTGAAGGATATAGTCCTTGTAGGCAAAGAAATTGCTGTTGTCGTATGGTTTTTCCGGAATCGGTGCTGCAAAAGCCGACACTGAAATGCCGAAAAGCATAGCTAAAACTAATACAACGGATAAAACTTTTTTCATACAATATTCTCCTTACATTATTATGGCTTTACCTCTAAATATAATACATTATCAGCAGCATATTTTTCAAGTGTCGAGAGCAATTTAATGGTTTTTTATCTGAAAGCGTGTATCTTAATAACATTTTGTTAATGTTTTTCACTGTTTATTGCAATATTTTCCCTGAGTGTTATACTGAAACTAATAACATATAGAGGTGAACAATATGAACTTACAGGAAATTCTTACCAACGCAAAACACGTTCTCTGTGCACTTTTTGCACTCATTCTTCCATTCTTAGGCATAGGCTTACCGGAACTGGGCGCCAAAGGACCCTCAGACAGCGAAATTGTGAGAATTATGTCCTTTAATGTCAGGGACGGAGAATTTGACCGTGAAGAAATAGTACCTCAGGTTGTGGCTGATTATATGCCCGATTCCGTAGGGTTTCAGGAATGCGAAGGCACCTGGTACCTTACTCTCAAAACATATCTTCCTGACTATACCATTGTCGGTGTAGGCAGACTTACGGGCATTAAGCTTTTGGGTGAATCAACTGCAATTATGTTCAGAAACGATAAATATAACCTCATTGATTCGGGTACCTTCTGGCTTTCCGAAACACCGGACAAAGTATCCTTAGGTTGGGATGCCAAATATTACAGAACCTGCACCTGGGTTGTTCTTGAAAACAAGCAGACCGGTGAACAGTACGCCCATATAAACACCCATCTTGACAATGCCGGTGCTGAGGCACGGACAAATGGTCTTGATCTGGTACTTGAGAAAGCTACTTCATTTGATATGCCTGTTGTAGTAACGGGGGATTTCAACTTCGGTAAAGGCACTGCATTATACAGACAGCTCACATCGGGAGCGCTCAAGGATACCGCAGCAATAGCTGAAATCGCCGACAGCGGAGCTACGGCACACGGCTATGCCGGCGGCGTCAGCGGTAATCCCATTGACTTTATCTGTATAAATGAGAAGATATCAACTGTTAAAACTTATAAAATAATACGTGATAAATATAATGACAGATATGTTTCAGACCACTACCCCATTTATTCAGATATGATAATCTAAAAACTCGATAACATAAAAACAAGGGGCTACCTAACGCCGACACCACATAAGGCAGTATTTCTTTAAAAAGTGAAATAGCATCACAATAACGCGTTAAAAACCACCGATATGCGTCAGCATTATCGGTGGTTTTCGCCTTTTTCTGTAACACTATTTCGCTTTTTAAAGTGCTTCGCAGTTTCGTAAGAACTGAAAATTTCTTGTATTGAAGCCACAAAACGCAGCAGAGCTGCCGCCTTGCGAGGCTTTTGGCAATAATACAGGGAATTTTGTTCGAGAAACAAATACTGCCTTATGTGGTGTCGGCGGATAAGTATTCCCTTTAATATTAACCTTTTCTTCTTGAATAACCGCCGTGTTTGGAGTCGGTAGAGCGCTTGAGGTCGGTCATCTTTTCATCGCTGACCTGCTTGAAACGTGCCATCATATCCTCGAAGGACATAGCACTGTCGGTTTGCTGTTTTTGCTGACCCTGCCATACATTTGCATTTCTGGGTCTGTCGTTTCTTTTCGGTCTTGGTGCCGGCTCACGGGGAGTATCCTCAGCTTTCTTGATTGAAAGGCTGATTTTGCCTTCGTCGGTGATTCCAACAATTTTCACCTTGACATCCTGACCCTCTTTGAGAAAATCCTTAATGTCCTTGACAAAGGAATTAGACACCTCTGAGATATGTACCATTCCGCTTTTTCCATCAGGTAGGCTTACAAAGGCACCAAAAGCAGTAAGACCTGTAACTTTACCTTCAACAATTGCTCCAACTTCAAGCATAAAAAGATGTTGTCCTCCTAAGATTTATTCGCCGAAAGATGAGTTGTAATAAACCTTTTCGCCCGGCTTACAATAGCCATATTTTTCTCTGGCAATTTTTTCAAAATAATCGTCATGGTCTTCTTCGTCGAGAATTTCCTTGATTTCTGCACTTTCTTCATCAAGGTCGGTTATCTGTTGCTGCATAGCATCAATTTCTTTGTTGAGTTCACCGAGCTTGATATAGTTTGAAGAAATCTTGCCGAAAAGCACCATAAATCCCATAACCGCAAGCACAATCCAAAGGAAGTGCACTTTGCGAAATTTTTTCTTTTTCGGTTTTGCATCACTGATGTTTTTAACAGCCAAAGCTAACACTCCTTTGAAAAAATCCTATATATAGTTTAGTATACGCTTTTTTTATTTTTTTTCAAGTGTATTTTAAGAATATTGATTAATTTTTTTCTTATTTTTTCACTTTTTTCTTTTGTTTTCGTCTTTTCTTTTAGCTTGTCTCTCATTTTCCCGATAATCCGACTGATTTTTCTGCAAATGAACATAGCCGGTAATAATATAATCCCGATAACTCTTGACAGCGATTTCGCAATAAAATTTACAGGCTTCATAAGATACTTTCCCAAGGTATAATGAAAAGCTACCGCACCAATCAGCTGAGCCATTATCATATTGAGTCTCACGGTACCGCTGTTGAAAATAACCATATAAAAAAAGGATATGAGAGTAGCCGATACCGAAAAGCATAAATCTGCGGCTATTACAAGAGGTCTTTTATTTCCGAATGTGCTCAAGAAAGAAAAAATAACATCATATATAAGGCCTATGAGAACCCCGGGTCCTATTGCACTTATGAATATCAGTACCTGATTTGACAACGGTTCTCTGTAGGTCATCTGAACACCTTAGAGAAAAAACCCTGACTCTTTGGTCCCTGATCAATATAAGTGAGGGAATTGATTTTACCGTCAACGCTCATTTCACCTTTATCCACATCAAGTGAGCTTATATGAAGACCCGTACCGCTGATTGTCAGCTCACCGTAATCTGTGTAGGCAATTATTGCAGTTTCATCAAAGGAGTCCACATCTGTGACGCCGCTGAGAGTAAGCTCTCCTCTGTCTTTTAATATGAGATTGTGGGGCAATTTGATTTTATCTTTATTATAATCGTTCATAACAACACCTCAATTATATTTATTATTTTTATCGGTATGTTATGATTATATATAAATACAAAAGGGAGCCTTTTGAAAGACTCCCTTAATTTTTTATATTGTCCTCGCCGCATTACAATAGCACCGTCAGGCGCCACCGTAATCTCGTCTCCCTTTTTAGGGGAGATGTCAGCATAGCTGACAGAGGGGTTTAAATACTTTTCTTGAAGGAAAAGTAATCAAAAGAACTTAGCTTATACAGACCAAACGATTTCGTCTTCGCTGCTGTCAGCAGGAGCAGTTGTGTCAACAACCTCAACATTGTTGTAGCACTTCATACCTGTACCTGAGGGAAGAAGCTTACCGATAATAACGTTTTCCTTAAGACCAAGGAGAGGATCAACCTTGCCTCTGATAGCTGCATCGGTAAGAACTCTTGTTGTTTCCTGGAAGGATGCTGCTGAAAGGAATGAGTCTGTGGCAAGTGAAGCTTTTGTAATACCCATAATCATAGATGTGAAAGTTGCTTCCTGAAGTTCTTCGCCTGTTTCAGCAATTCTTTCTCTTACCTTGGCATTTGCATCACGAAGCTCCTTCTTATCAACAACGCTGTTGGGAAGAAGATCAGTATCACCTGCATCGTCAATCCTGATTTTTCTCATCATCTGACGAGCGATAACTTCGATGTGCTTATCGTTGATATCAACACCCTGGGTACGGTATGTCTGCTGTACCTGAGAGATAAGATAATCATGAACTGCGCTTACGCCCATTACACCCAGTACATCCTTGGGATCGATTGAACCTTCAGTGATGGTTTCGCCCTTCTTGATATGCTGACCTTCGGATACTCTTGCTCTTGCATCGAAGGTAAGGAAATATTCCTTTCTTTCGCCGCTCTCTTCGTTTGTAACAACGATATGAGGATTCTTCTTGATTGTCTCGAAGGATACAACACCGTCAATTTCTGAAAGGATAGCAAGTGTCTTGGGCTTACGTGCTTCGAAGAGCTCTTCAACACGGGGAAGACCCTGTGTGATGTCGGCGCCTGATGCAACACCACCGGTGTGGAATGTTCTCATGGTAAGCTGTGTACCGGGTTCACCGATTGACTGAGCTGCGATGATACCGACAGCTTCACCCACTGTTACAGGCTGTCCTGAAGCAAGGTTTGAGCCGTAGCACTTGATACAAGCGCCGTGATCTGAATTACATGTGAGGAGTGAACGGATTGTGATGCGGCGGATTTTCGCAGCTTCTTCTCTGTCCATACCATCATCAAGAGCTTTATTCATCTTAGCTGTGAGGTAAGCATCAACCTTATCAGCATCTGCTTCACTCATCATGTGGTCGTTGTCCATAATAACTTCGCCCGTTGCATCATCAACGAGGCGCTCCAGGAGATAACGGCCCTTAAGTCTTTCTGTAAGAGACTCGAGTACACGGTTACCGTCCATGATATCGTATACTTCAAGACCTTCTGTGCAGCCGCAATCCTCTTCACGGATAATAACATCCTGTGAAACGTCAACAAGACGACGTGTAAGGTAACCGGAGTCAGCAGTACGAAGAGCGGTATCGGCAAGACCTTTACGCGCACCACGTGAAGAAATGAAGTATTCCTGAACGTTAAGACCCTCTCGGTAGTTAGCACGAATGGGTACTTCGATAGTTTTACCGGCAGTGTTGGCAATAAGACCACGCATACCTGCAAGCTGACGAAGCTGGCTGTTAGAACCACGGGCACCGGAGTCAAGCATCATCCAGATGGGGTTAGTAGCCTCAAATGAGCCTGTAAGTGCATCAGCAACACGGTTTGTACAAGTATCCCAAGCCTTGAGTACCTGTCTTGAACGGTCCTGATTTGAAAGAAGACCGCGGTTATACTTTCTGTTGATTTCGTCAACGATATCTTCTGTTTCCTGAAGAATCTCTTTCTTAGCGGCAGGAATTGTAGCGTCACAAACAGCAACGGTAATACCTGATTTGGTTGAATATTTATAGCCCTGATTCTTAACATTGTCAAGAACCTCAGCTGTCTTGGCTGTGCCGTGTACCTGGATACATTTAGCAATAACCTTACCGAGAAGTGATTTGCCTACAAGGCCTTCTACTTCAAGGCGGAACATATTTTCGGGATCAGTTCTGTCAACAAAACCGAGGTCCTGAGGAATAGGATCGTTGAAGATGATCTTACCGAGAGTTGTATCAATAATCTTTGACTTTGTCTCGCCGTCGATTTCTTTTGTCATACGAACCTTGATTCTTGCATGAAGATCAATTACACCGCTGTCGTAAGCAAGTCTTGCTTCGTCTACATCGCGGAATACCTTACCCTCACCCTTACTGCCGGGAAGTTCAAGTGTAAGATAGTATGAACCAAGCACCATATCCTGTGAAGGAACAGCAACGGGCTTTCCGTCTGAGGGCTTGAGAAGGTTGTTAGCAGCAAGCATAAGGAAACGAGCCTCTGCCTGCGCTTCTGCTGAAAGAGGTACGTGAACAGCCATCTGGTCACCGTCGAAGTCGGCGTTGAACGCTGTACAAACAAGAGGATGAAGCTTGATAGCCTTACCTTCAACAAGTACGGGCTCGAATGCCTGAATACCGAGTCGGTGAAGTGTGGGAGCACGGTTGAGCATTACGGGGTGGTCCTTGATTACAACCTCAAGAGCGTCCCATACGCATTTTTCCTGACGGTCAACTGTCTTTCTTGCAGTCTTGATATGTGTAGCTTTGCCTGTTTCAACAAGTCTCTTCATTACGAAGGGCTTGAAGAGCTCAAGTGCCATTTCCTTAGGAAGACCACACTGATAAATCTTGAGGCCGGGGCCTACAACGATAACTGAACGGCCTGAGTAGTCAACACGCTTACCGAGAAGGTTCTGACGGAAACGGCCCTGCTTACCTTTAAGCATTTCAGAAAGTGATTTGAGCGGTCTGTTGTTGGGACCTGTAACAGGTCTGCCTCTTCTGCCGTTGTCGATAAGTGCGTCAACGGATTCCTGAAGCATTCTCTTTTCGTTTCTGATAATGATTGAGGGAGCACCGAGCTCAAGGAGCTTCTTAAGACGGTTGTTTCTGTTGATAACACGTCTGTAAAGGTCGTTAAGGTCACTTGTAGCGAAACGTCCGCCGTCAAGCTGAACCATAGGACGGATATCGGGAGGAATTACGGGAATAACATCGAGTATCATCCATTCGGGTCTGTTGCCGCTTGCCTTGAAAGCACCGACAACGTCAAGTCTCTTGAGAATTCTTGCCTTCTTCTGACCGCTTGCAGTAGCTAACTGTTCACGAAGTTCAGCATCAAGAGCATCGATATCGATTTCACTGAGAAGCTCTTTGATAGCCTCAGCACCCATACCTACCTTGAATTCTTCGTCATTGTAGTAGTATTCTTTAATATCGTCATACTGCTTTTCTGTAATGGCGTCACCCTTCTTTACGTTGGGTACTGAGCCGGGGTTGATAACAACATAAGCAGCAAAGTAAAGGATTCTTTCAAGATCTCTGGGAGAGATATCAAGAATGAGACCCATTCTTGAGGGAATACCCTTGAAATACCAGATGTGTGAAACGGGAGTTGCAAGTTCAATGTGACCCATACGTTCACGGCGAACCTTTGCCTTTGTAATTTCTACATGGCAGCGCTCACAGATCTTTCCTTTGTGGCGGATTCTCTTATATCTGCCGCAGTGACATTCCCAGTCCTTGAGGGGTCCGAAGATCTTTTCGCAGAAAAGACCGTCGCTTTCGGGCTTGAGTGTGCGGTAGTTTATAGTTTCAGGCTTTGTTACTTCACCATAAGACCATTCTCTGATCTTTTCAGGGGAAGCCAGACCTATTTTGATTGATTCAAAGGTTATATTTTCCATATATATTAAGTCAGCCCTTTCCTGTATTTATTAGATTTATTATCTTTCAGTTTCTGCCGGGTACCCTGCCGTAGAGGGCACCCACAGAAGTGTTAATTACATATTGTCTTCGTCGGGAACAAAGCCATTGCCGAAGCCTGCATCATTGATTGTGGGATTCATTTCATTGAAGAAAGCATCGTAGTCAAATCCATCTTCTTCGGCTGACTCGTCAAGATCCATATCCTCATCTTCTTCATCACCGAGATCAAGATCAAGGTCGATTGAATCACCGTCATCGTCTTCATCATCAAGATGTTCTTCTTCAGGGATAGGTCTTCTGTGGATTGATACACCCTCATCGCCGTCAATATTCTGCTTAAGGTCGATTTCTCCGCCTTCGCCGTCGAGTACCTTGACATCAAGACCAAGGCTCTGAAGTTCCTTGACAAGAACCTTGAAGGATTCCGGTACACCTGCCTGAGGCACGTTTTCGCCGTTTACGATAGCTTCGTATGTCTTAACACGACCGACAACGTCGTCTGACTTAACTGTAAGAATTTCCTGAAGAGTATAAGCTGCACCGTAAGCTTCAAGTGCCCATACTTCCATTTCACCGAAACGCTGACCGCCGAACTGAGCTTTACCGCCGAGGGGCTGCTGAGTAACGAGTGAGTAAGGACCTGTGGAACGTGCGTGCATCTTATCGTCAACAAGGTGGTGGAGTTTAAGGTAGTACATAACACCGACTGTAACTTCACCGTCGAAACGGTCACCTGTACGGCCGTCATAAAGAACTGACTTGCCGTTTTCGTTGAGATTTGCTTCTCCGAGTGCTTCTCTGATGTCATCCTCATGAGCACCGTCGAATACGGGAGTCATAATCTTCCAGTCAAGCTCACGGCAAGCAAAACCGAGGTGTACTTCAAGAACCTGACCGATGTTCATACGTGAGGGAACGCCGAGGGGGTTAAGTACGATATCAAGAGGAGTACCGTCTTTGAGGAAGGGCATATCTTCCTGAGGAAGTACGCGTGAAACAACACCCTTGTTACCGTGACGACCGGCCATCTTATCGCCGACCTGAATCTTACGCTTCTGGGCGATGTAGCAGCGGACTACCTTATTTACACCGGGTGAAAGTTCGTCTGAATTTTCTCTTGTGAACTCTTCAACATTAACTACGATACCGTATTCGCCGTGAGGTACACGGAGTGATGTGTCTCTTACCTCTCTTGCCTTTTCACCGAAGATTGCACGAAGAAGTCTCTCTTCAGCTGTAAGCTCTGTTTCACCCTTGGGAGTAACCTTACCAACAAGGATATCGCCTGAGTGAACCTCAGCACCTACGCGGATGATACCTCTTTCGTCAAGGTCCTTAAGAGCGTCACCGACATTGGGAATATCGTTGGTGATTTCTTCGGGTCCGAGCTTGGTATCTCTTGCTTCGAGTTCGTATTTCTCAATGTGGATTGAAGTATAAACGTCATCACGTACGAGTCTTTCGTTAATAAGAACGGCGTCCTCGTAGTTGTAACCTTCCCAGGTCATAAAGCCGATAAGAGCATTCTTACCAAGAGCAAGTTCACCGTGGTCTGTTGCAGGACCGTCAGCGATAACCTGAGCTTCTTCAATTCTGTCGCCTACTGCAACAACAGGCTTCTGGTTGATACATGTGCCCTGGTTGGAGCGCATAAACTTAATAAGCTCGTAAGTATCAACTCTGCCTTCGTCAGTCATAACCTCAACTTTATCGGCACTTACATAAGTTACTGTACCTGCTGCTCTTGCGAGCACGCAAACACCTGAGTCTGTAGCTGCCTTGTATTCCATACCTGTACCGACACGGGGTGAGTCACAGGTAAGAAGGGGTACTGCCTGACGCTGCATGTTCGCACCCATGAGGGCACGGTTTGCGTCATCGTTCTCGAGGAAGGGAATAAGAGCAGTAGCAACTGAAACAACCATCTTAGGTGACACGTCCATGTAATCAGCTCTTGCAGGGTCGATTTCAAGGAACTCGTCACGGTGACGTGCGTTTACTTTCTTTCTGACGAATTTGTTTTCTTCGTCAAGCTTTTCGTTAGCCTGAACTACTGTGTATTCGTCTTCCACGTCCGCAGTCATATATTCATAAGTATCAAGCACTACGCCTGTTTCCTTATCAATAGGACGGAAGGGAGCTTCGATGAAGCCGTATTCGTTGATTCTTGCGAAAGTAGCAAGATATGAGATAAGACCGATGTTGGGACCTTCAGGAGTCTCGATGGGACACATTCTGCCGTAGTGTGAATAGTGTACGTCTCGAACTTCGAAGCCTGCACGGTCTCTTGAAAGACCGCCGGGGCCGAGGGCTGAAAGTCTTCTCTTATGTGTGAGCTCAGCAAGGGGGTTGTTCTGATCCATAAACTGTGAAAGGGGTGATGAACCGAAGAACTCTCTTACAGCTGCAATAACGGGTCTTGTATTGATAAGAGCCTGAGGAGTAACCTTTGCACTCTCCTGGGTCTGGAGGGTCATTCTTTCCTTTATAACTCTTTCCATTCTTGAGAAGCCTACGCGGAACTGATTCTGGAGAAGTTCGCCTACGCTTCTGATGCGGCGGTTGCCGAGGTGGTCGATATCGTCAGCATTACCAACACCGCATGCAAGACAGTTAAGGTAGTTGATTGAAGCTAAGATATCGTCAACGATAATTGTTTTGGGGATAAGCTCATCAGCCTTGCTTTCGATATATGCAAGACCTTCTTCCTTGCTCATTTCAGCTACTTCTGAAAGGAGCTCGGTGAGTACGGTATATCTTACGTGCTCGTTGATGCCGATTTCAAGGAGTTCTTCCTTGGTATAACCGAGTTCAGCAAAATAAGGTACAGAATCAACCATATTGTTTGAGATAACCTTAACGGATTCTTCTCTGCCTTCAACGCTTACATAAGCTACCTTTGCACCTGCCTGCTCAACCTCGAGAGCTCTCTGCTTTGTCATAAGCTCGCCCTCTTCAGCGATGATTTCGCCTGTAAGGTCGTTGATGATGGGCTGTGCAAGTTTAAAGCCTCTGATTCTGTCAGAAATCGCAAGCTTCTTATTATATTTATAACGTCCTACTCTTGAAAGGTCGTATCTTCTCTCGTCAAAGAACATACCCTCGATGTGAGTCTGTGCGCTTGAAAGTGTGGGGGGCTCACCGGGACGGAGCTTCTTATAGATTTCGATAAGAGCCTCTTCTGCGTTCTTTGTGTTATCCTTTTCAAGAGTTGCTTCGATTCTGTCGTCTGCACCGAAGAACTCACGGATATCGGCGTTAGTTGAACAGCCGAGGATACGGATAAGAGTGGTAATGGGGATTTTTCTGTTTTTATCAATTCTTACATAGAAAAGATCGTTCTGATCTGTTTCATATTCGAGCCATGCACCGCGGCCGGGAATAATTGTAGATGTATAGAGCTTCTTACCGGTAACATTGTGAGTCATACCGAAATACACACCGGGTGAACGTACGAGCTGAGAAACGATAGCTCTTTCAGCACCGTTGATAATAAAGGTGCCGCTGTCTGTCATAAGAGGGAATTCACCCATATAAACTTCACTGTCTTTAACTTCGCCTGTTTCTTTGTTGTAAAGGCGCGCAGTGAGTCTCATGGGAGCTGCATAAGTTGCATCTCTCTCTTTGCATTCCTTAACGGTGTACTTTGGCTTGTCATCCATACGGTAGTCAACAAAAGTAAGAACTAAGTTGCCACTGTAGTCGGTAATTTCAGCCATGTCTTTAAGTGCTTCCTTAAGACCCTTTTCCAGGAACCACTTATAAGAATCCTTCTGTACCTGAATGAGATTAGGCATCTGCATTACTTCTTGAATCTTGCCGTAGCTTTTTCTCGTTTTGGTACCAACCTTGACATCGGTCGTTTTAGCCATTAGCTTATCACTCCATATCTTTTTTATTTGATAACTGCTGACACAGTTTTTTTCCTGAAATGTATTGACATTTTTCCTTCAAAATGGTAATATGCTTATAGTGGAAAGTGGTCCTTAGGCATAATACCACATTATAGGTTCTAATAGTTTATCACAAGAATCTCAAGTATGTCAAGAGGTTTTGTGATATTTTTTCTTTTATTTGCCGATTTTTTGCTTAAAATACGGCATTTTTTTGATTTTTGTGGCGTTTTTTTCGGGTACGCGGGGAAAAATAAACTAAGAGGCAGGTTTAAACCCGCCTCTTTTATTTTTGTGGGAAATTTTAGCTTTTTGCGTTTATATTCTAAATGAGATAAATAAACACGAGGGTTAGTTGACAGTTTATGAAAGCACCCCTGATGCACTACAAGTGAGAGTTATTGTCTCTTCGACAGTCTGCACGGGTATACCTAAAAGATAACGCTTAGCTGTTACATCACCTATTGCCTTATTGCCGCTTTTGCTTGCTGTGGCTTCTTTCATTTTCCAGTTATCATCATACACATTGTATGAAATAGTTGAAGCAGTGCAAGTAGAACTACTGCCTGTATATGTGAAAGTACCTGTGAGTGTCACTTTCCATTTAAGGTTGCCATCTGAATCTTTATAGCTTAGAACTTTATCTCCAGTCTTGGTTTTTGTTGCATAAGTCAAAAAAGTTTCATCCGATTCAATAACAACTACCTCTATATAAGATCCATCTTCAAAATAAATCATTTCAGCTTTGTCTTTTTCAACGATAGCAAATGAAGTAATGTTACACATTGCTACCATTAAAATAATGAGCACTACTGATAATAATCTTTTCATAAACGATTTACCTCCTTAAAAATATTGGTTTGATACATGCTTCAACATATTCGATAATATGTGTCTCTAAATGTCCTATTTCTTTATGATTTTCTATAACAACTATAGCAACACCAATTGAAAATATTACAAGTGCAATCACTGCCGCAATAATAAAAACTTTCTTTTTGTTAAGAGCCTTTCTAACATCGGCAGGGTTCGCATCGGCAAGATAGTTTTTTGCAATATCCTCCGGCGTGCCGAAACGCTCATAAACCTCACTGAGCTCTATAATGTCATTCTCAAGAATAAAATCCGTGACCGAAACTTCAACCGTTTTGAGTATTTTTTTCTTTTGTTTTTCAGAACAGACGAGATATCTGCCAACATCGGCAAGATATTTTTTCACATCTTTCTCATACACAGCTATCACTCCCCTTTTATTCCCTGTCAAGAATAAGGGCAATACCAAGACTGATTTCATCATAATCGCCCAATATCTCCTTAAGATATTCTCTGCCGGACTGTTCAAGATGATAGTATTTTCTTTTTCTTCGCTTGCCTACAAGCTCTTCTCTGACCGTAAGATGTCCCTGGTCAATGAGCTTATAAAGTATAAGGTACAGCGTACCCTCAAGCATAGTAAATCTGCCGCCGCTTTTTTCTTCCATTAAGCGACAGATCTGATAACCGTAAAGGTCCTCTTTACTTAAAAGATGAAGTGCGAGGAGCTCGGCGGCACCTCTTTTGAAGTTTTCCTGATTCTGACTCAAGAATATCCCCCCTTGTCTTAATACTACATTATATTAGCACAAAGTGGATCATTTTGCAAATCGCAGATATCACCTTAACTTGACAGATTATTTTTTGCAAGTTTATAATAGCACAAATTATTTCGTTTGTAAATGCTTTTATTATAAATATATTGTTGACAAAGTTGATTATATATGTATAATGAAGATAAAGATAGATGAAAGGGGTGAGTCCGATGCAGATTTAGCGTTTTGTTTGTTGACTCAAATTTTAAATATAGGAAAATAAAGTTTATGAAAATAGTTACAGTTCTATTACTAATTTTAATAATTATTTTTTCTTCATCGTTTATGGCTTTTGCAGAAACAATAACTACCGGCACTCTTCACGTATGGGCATATAATAGCTATGATTATGGTTCTTATGTACCTAAAGTTGGTTACGCACAGCCAACTTTTTATTCCGACACATCAGGCAATGAAGCTTATACTGAGGTATCTTTTGAATTAGACAGCCAAAATGTAAACAGCATTTTAAATTTCAATAACGGTACAAATTCTGCTGACTCAAAAACACTTTATTTGACACTTGATGTTACCAATGTACCCCATGGACTTACTGATCAAATGGATGCATACCAAATTTATACTTCTCTCCCCGATCCCAAAACAGACTTAGAAAACGACGATATTTTAGGTAATAGAAACGAAGAATCCGAAGTAGTTGTTTTAGGAAGTGTTGTTGCTAATAAAGAGTATTACATGACAACTTGTTGGGACGATTATAGAAGTGGCGGTGAATACGATAGCGGACAATGGCAAGTACAGTTTGCAATGAGCGGGCGATACATTGGAAAGGGTAGCATATGGATACCAACATTCGCAGGTGACTATAATACTGTTTACTATGCCGAAAAGATTCAGGCGACTATGAATTATGGAATATATGGAGGTATTGAATAATGAAGAAAGTAATTAAAAGACTACTTGTAACCTTTAGTTGCATATTGGTTTGTGCAGCTGTTATAGTTTTCGCCACATCTTCATCGGAAAGATTGACCACCACCGAAATTACTCCTCACGAGTTTAAAACCGTAAGTGAAATTCAAAATTACATCACAGCAGCAAATACTCAGAATGATCAACTTATCGACACGAATCTTGATAAGGTTATGAGTACTATCACTTTCTCTGAAGCTATTACCGGAAAAGAATTGGCAGAATTCGTAGAAACATATGATATAACTATTGCCCAAATTCAGGCTCGTGGATTTGATAAAAGCGGTAACCGAATTACATTTTTCTCTAGAACTGACAAGGGTATTATTGAAAGTGTTTCAGAACTTGAAAAAACTGCCACACGTACAAATATTGAATTTGCAGGAATTATAGGTATGTATTCTTATGTGAATTCCGAATACGTTAAAGATATACAAAATTATGAAAAAACTCTTTTAATTGACACATCGTCAGATGGATTTTTTGGTGGTCATACTTCCTCATCTACTTATGTAAGAAACGGAATCGATGCTACAGGCAAACGAGAAAATGCTTTTACTCATTCAATCGCATGGAAAGCTGAAGATTTAGGTTTAGTAGACTATCAAGAAACAATAAAAAATCAATAGCGTAGCTAACCCTCTGATGTAATTCTTTTGTCGGCTTCTCCCCTGCCGCTTTTTTGACTCATCCACCACTGCGTGGTCCCCCTTCCCTAAATAGGGAAGGCTTATAAAACTCCCGGGTGCGGGTGTCCCGCCCACAATTATTCATTATTCAATATTCATCAGCGAAGCGACTTCATTATTCATTAAATGAGTTCAAAGCGGCGGGATAAAACCTGCCGCTTTTGCACACTCTCTCGCGTACCAAAATATAATATAACTATTGATTATTTTACCTTAATTGGTTATAATTGGAATGTCAGTAAACGAAAGGAGATTACTATGAAATACTCAGAAACTAAAAAATCCACCGCTGAATGTACCGAGTTTATCACGAACGGTATCACTAACATCTGTAACTCTTTCGGTCCGCGCCCCTGCGGCAGCGACAGCGAAAAATATGCTCAGGAGCAGATGGCAAAGGAACTCGAACCTTTCTGCGACAGCGTAACCCGTGAAACCTTCACTGCTCACCCCAAGGCTTTTATGTCCTTTGTACCCCACGCAGGTGCTTGCCTTATGGGTGCAACCGCTATTAACCTTGCTACTGCTCTGGGCAAAGGCTCAAAGCTTAAGGCTCTCGGCTCTGCAGCTCTTATGGGCGGTGCACTCTCGGGTATCGTCGGCGAATTTCTCCTTTACAAAAAGATGTACGATCCCCTCTTCAAAAAGGAGACCTCGGGCAACGTTATCGCCGTAAGAAAAGCTAAGGGCGAAACTAAGCGCAGAATCATTATCTCCGGTCACAGCGACTCAGCTCCCGAATGGACTTATACATATAAGCTCGGCTCCCACGGTGTTCTGGCAGTTGCAGGCTATGCTGTTGCAGGTCTCGGGTACACTGCCGCAACAACAGCTGCTCTGCTTTCCGGCAAAAAGGCAAAGAAAATGGCACTGGGGCAGCTTGCATTTCTCCCCGCTTATGCAGGACTTTTCAAATTCGTTGACCATAATAACTATGTTGACGGTGCAAACGATGATCTTACAGGCTGCTATATTTCTTCAGCAGTTATGAAGTATCTCAGCGATAATGATGTACGCTTCGAAAATACTGAGGTTGTTGCCATTCTTACCGGCGGTGAGGAGTGCGGTCTTCGCGGTGCAAAGGCTTATTTCGAGGCTCACCCTGAGCTTAAGAATGACGGCGTTGAGACTATCTTCGTCGGTCTTGACAATATCCGTGACGGCGACTTTATGATGATTTACGAAAAAGATATGACCGGTATGGTTAAGAATGATAAAGACGTTTGCTTACTTCTCAGAAACGCTGCACTCAAGCACGGCGAATATATCCCTATCGGTGCTATACCCCTCGGATCAACAGACGCCGCAGCAGCTTCTCAGGCAGGCATCAGGGCAGCTTCACTTGTTGCTATGGATCCCGCACCTGCAAGATATTATCATACACGTCTTGACACTGCCGATATTCTTATTCCCGAGGTAATTGACAAAGTACTCAACATCGTACTTCAGGCAGTATATGACTTCGATGAAAACGGAATCTGATTTTTTACTAAAACTTAAAGGGTACAGGCTTATTTGACCTGTACCCTTATCTTATTATTTACGTCAAAAGCGGTATCGCTTGAGTTTTCGTCAGACAGGCATCGGAATAGCCGCGGGTCTGTTAAAGAGACTGTCTGAAACGGTGTTGCTTATCTTTTCAACATAGATGATTTCATCGGCCTTTTTGGGATGAATTCTCTCTAAGCCTATCATTGTTTCACCGTCAAAATAATACTTCATTGTGTATCCCGTCTTTGAATCAATGAAGCTTTCGCAAATAACCGATTTACCGTTAAAGGTATCTCTGCTTACAGTTACGAATCCAATCTCGCCTATCTGCATTGTTTCCAGCATTTCTGTCATATCCATATCTTCCATCTCATCTTCAGGCACTTCGTAATAGAATATGAGCGCATAGGCATACATCTTGTTGGTTTTCTTTTCGTAATACATCTTCATATTTATGCCCTCGGCAGTTGTATTCATATACATATTGCCGTTTTTACGTGCAAACTCTATGGGCACCATTGTGCCGTCGCTGTATTCACTTGAGATTTTGAAATATATGGTTTCCTTATCGAGGATTTCCTTATATTTCTTTACTCTGTATGCTGTAAGAGCCTCTTCAGTTGGCGGCTGTGTAGTAGGCGGTTCTGTCGGCGGATTTGTAGGTTGACTGTTACCTACTGCTTTGTTACAGAAATCACATCTTCCGTCGTTGTTGCTATCGCTGTGATTTTTCATAGGAACTACACTCTGAGGCACTGTAACAACTCCGCAGTTGATACAGTGTTTACCTTCGGTGAGACCTTCGCTGACACAGCTTGCTGCAACAGCATAGTCAGTAACAAGAGAATGCGCCTTCTTAGCAATAGCTTCTGTATAGCTTTCACCACACGAGCACTTATAAGTTTTTACGCCTTCAGCCTTACAAGTGGGCTGTTTTGTTACCGATGATTTATAGTTGTGTGATTTTTTAGGCACTATCTGCTGAGCAGCAGTAACTGTGCCACAAACTGAGCAGTGTTTACCCTCAGTCAGACCGGTCTTTGTACATGTTGCTTCTACTGCCGGATCTGTTACGATGGTATGTGCTGTCTTTGCAATTTTTTCAGTGTACTTTGCACCGCAAGAACATTTATATGTTTTCACACCCTCTGTTTTACAAGTAGGCTGAGTTGTTATTGATGATTTGTAATTGTGTGCTTTTTTAGACACCACCTGCTGTGCAACGATAACTTCCTTACAAACTGAGCAGTGCTTACCTTCGGTGAGACCTGTCTTTGTGCATGTTGCTTCTACTGCAGGATCGATAACGATAGTGTGCTTATGATTACCCGTTGTAGTCGGTTTAGTTGTGGTAGGTTTAGTTGTAGTCGGCTTAGTAGTGGTAGGTTTCGTTGTAGTCGGCTTGGTTGTTGATTCCTCTGTTGACGGTACAGTTGTTGCAGGAGCATCAGAGGTCTTTGTTTTTATTTTCAACGGTTCACTCTTGGTATACCAATTAACCTTGCCGTCAACTTTCTTATATGCTCTTACAACGAAGGTGTATTCCTTTCCGCTTTCGAGCCTTTCAACCTTATAACTGGTACCCTTAATACCACTTGCTTCTTTTATATATTCACCGTCAACAACTCTGTAAAGTCTGTAGGCTGTTGCACCTGAGACCTTACCCCAGTTGAGGGTAACGCCCTTACTTCCGATAACCGGGTCTGTAAACTTTGCTTTTGTTTTGTCGACAGTCTGTATTGCGGTCGCTGAAGAAGCCTTAACCCATACGACACCCTTGCTTGTTTTTGCATAAGGCTTGATTTTGAATTTATATGTAGTGTCTTCCTTAAGACCGGTCAGCTTGTAGGTTGTTTTTCCTTTGATGGAAGCCTTGACAACATATTTATCCTTACTCGGACTGTATTGATATACTCTGTAGCCCGTTGCTCCTTCAACCTCAGACCACTTAAGAGTAACAGTGTTTTTAGTAGCAGTTGCCTTAGGTGTGGGAGCTTTATCCATTTTACCTGTTGTGACAGTTACAGATTTATATTTACTGCTCCAGTAGGTTTTGCCGCCGGTCTTACGGTAAGTCTTGACAGCAAACTTGTAGGTTTCACTTGCAGTAAGGTCTTCAACAACATATTTGTTGGTTTTTACTGTTTTGAGAGCTTTTAATTTACCGTCAACTACACGGTAAACCTTATATCCTGTTGCTTTGCTTACTTTTCTCCATCTGAGCTCAACACTTCCGGCAGTAGCTTCGGCAACAAGCTTTTCCGTTACGGAAACCTTTACCGATGCCGCTTCAACACCAACAATATTAGCGGCGACAAAGATAGCAAGGCAGAGGATAAGACATAATATTCTGGATGCAATTTTCATAATTTGTCTCCTTTCATCCAATTAATATTCTTTAATAATCAGTATAACAAAGCTCTTTTGCGTTGTCAACTCAAAAACATGAATATTAGATTAATAAAACTATATAAGTGTATTTAAAAAGGGCCTGCATAAAACAGACCCTTAATATTATTAACTTTTAATTATTAATAGTGAGCTTCACCGCAAGCGCAGACTTTATTTAGACCAAAAATTCTTAAGAACAACAAGGGTATATCAAAGAAGAAGAATCTCATAATACCTGTCTTATGGCAGTAGCATGTGCAATCTGTTGTTTCGGAATCATCAGGATCTGTGGTATCGTCGGGCTTTGTGGTGTCATCAGGTTTTGTTGTATCGTCGGGAGTTGTTGTACCCATTGAAGTGCCGCAGTAATCACATTTCTTATCTGCGTTTGCATCTTCATGGTCGATCTTTTCTGTGTTTTCACGCATTACAGTAAAGCAATTTATGCATCTGCCTATAATAAGACCTTCTTTGGTACAGGAAGCAGATTCTGAAACAACCCAGTCTGCAACATTGTGACCAATAGCTTCTAACTCAACTGAATAAGTTGCATCACAACGACTGCAGTCCTTCTTTTCTATACCATCTTCTGTACAGGTAGGATCTTTGGAAACCTCTTTGTCGGTTACATAGTCGTGACCGAGAGCGTCTACTTCTTCCTGCTCTTCAACTACAGTCTGGCATACTTCACATACAATACCGTCTGAGATACCCTTTTCAATACAGGTTGCCGCTGTTCCCGGAATTATTATTTCGGTGTGGCCTGTAGGATCAATTTCTTCGTATGTTGAAAGGCCGCATCTTGAGCAGTAAACGAAATCGCTCCATCCTGCTTCCGTGCAGGTAGGATCCTGAGCGTCAACAGCAACAGTACTGTGACCCAGAGCATCAATTTCTTCCTGCTCTAATGTTATTTCTCTGCATACAGTGCACATTTTACCGTCTGTAAGACCGGGTTCTGTGCAAGTTGCTTCTTCACCTGCGAGAGTTACTTCGGTATGACCGAGCTTGGAGTCTGTGTCAGTGCGTGTATCTGTTTCGTCACATCTGTCGCATACTGCTGTTTCTGTGCCGTCCTCTGAGCAGGTTGCGTCTTCATTTGATACATAATCCGTGAAGCTGTGGCCGAGCTCTGAATCTTCATCAGTGCGTGTATCTGTTTCGTCGCATCTGTCGCATACTGCTGTTTCTGTGCCATCCTCTGAGCAGGTTGCATCTTCGTTTGAAACATAATCCGTGAAGCTGTGGCCGAGCTCTGAATCTTCATCAGTGCGTGTATCTGTTTCGTCGCATCTGTCGCATACTGCTGTTTCCGTGCCGTCCTCTAAGCAGGTTGCAT
>JAZSMR010000074.1:0-65777 GCA_045535965.1 Acutalibacteraceae bacterium | reverse complement strand
CGAGAAGCTGTCAGCGTAACTGCAGATTTTTGAAGCCTTTTCCGTTCCGCTACGCTCCACTCCAAAGGCTTCAAAAATCATTATACTATACTTTGACTTTATTTTTTACATAAAATGGGTCACATCTATTTACAACGCAGAATAGGCACAATATCTTGACAAAAATACCCGAAAAAAGTATAATTTGAAATTGAAATTCAGTTTCAAATTGAGGTGCGGAAATGTCTAAATCAACTTATAATACAAAACAAAAGCAGGTAATCTACGATTTTCTTCAGGACAACACTCAGATACTCCTTACCTGCGATGAAATATCCGATGCTCTTAAGGATTCGGGAACTCCCGTGGGAAAAGCGACCCTTTACCGTTTTCTTGATTCTCTTGTTTCCTCGGGAGAAGCACGGAAGGTTGTGGACGAGAGTAAAAAAAGCGCCGCCTATCAGCTTCTCGACAAAGAAATGAACTGTGACGGTCACATGCACCTTAAGTGTACCTGCTGCGGCAGCTTTGTGCACTTAGGCTGTGATTTTATGCATTCGGTAGGTGAACACATATTAGAACACCATCAGTTTAAAATAGACAACTCAAAGACACTTATTTACGGCCTTTGCAGTAAGTGCAGTGAGAAAGGAGGAAGATAAATGTCATACATCAGCTGTAAAAATGTATATCTGAAATATGAAAATACAAGTGTTGTGGAAGAGCTCAGCTTCAATGTTGAAGCGGGGGATTATCTCTGCATTGTCGGCGAAAACGGCAGCGGTAAAAGCACTCTTATAAAATCTATCCTCGGGCTCAAAGAAACTGCAAGCGGACATCTTCATTTCGGTGACGGCGTTACAGGTAAAAACATCGGATATCTTCCTCAGCAGACAACGGCTCAGATGGATTTCCCGGCAAGTGTTTATGAGGTAGTTCTCTCCGGCTGTATAGGCAGAAAAGGCGGAAGTATATTCTTTTCTAAGGAACAGAAAAAGCTGGCAGAAGAAAATATGAAGAAGCTCGATATACTTTCACTTAAAAAGAAATGCTACCGTGAGCTTTCAGGCGGTCAGCAGCAAAGAGTTCTTCTTGCAAGGGCTCTCTGTGCCGCAGATAAAATGATTCTTCTTGACGAACCCGTTACAGGTCTCGATCCTGTTGTAACGGCAGAGTTCTATTCACTTCTTAAAAAGATAAACAAACAGTACGGCATAACAGTAATTATGGTTTCACACGATCTCTTTGCCGCTGTCAATAACGCAAGTCATATACTTCACCTTAAAAAGGCTGACAGCTTTTTCGGCACTACGGCAGAGTACCTTGAAAGTGATATTTATAAAAGATTTTCAGGAGGTGAGAGCCGTGGCTGAAGCTGTTAATCTTCTGTTTTCACAGGAATTTTTAATCCGTGCACTTGTTGTTGGTGTGCTGATTTCCCTTTGCTGTGCACTTTTGGGTGTAAGCCTTGTACTGAAGCGTTTTTCTATGATAGGCGACGGACTTTCTCACGTTGGCTTCGGTGCAATGGCTATCGGTGCCGCCGCAGGTGTAGCGCCGCTATATTTTGCCTTGCCTATAGTAATAGTTGCAGCTTTTCTTCTGCTTCGGATGAGCGAAAAAGGCAAAATCAAGGGCGATGCAGCTATAGCTCTGATTTCCACCGGCGCTCTTGCTGTCGGTGTTATGGTGACATCTATGACTACGGGTATGAACGTGGATATCTATAACTATATGTTCGGCAGTATTCTTACAATGAGCGAGAGCGATGTTGTTATCAGCTCTGTGCTGAGTCTTTGTGTTATCGCACTTTTTGCTGTTTTTTATCACGAGATTTTTGCCGTTACCTTCGACGAAAATTTCGCAAAGGCCACGGGTACAAAGGCATCGGCATATAATATGCTTATTGCGGCTCTGACAGCCGTAACTATCGTAATCGGAATGAAAATGATGGGTGCCCTGCTCATTTCATCGCTTATTATTTTCCCTACAGTATCGTCAATGAGACTTTGTAAGAGCTTCAGAAATGTTGTTGTATTCTCTTCACTTGTTTCCGTTTTCTGCTTCCTTTCAGGACTTATTCTCTCTATAAAATATGAAACACCCACAGGAGCGAGTGTAGTGTGCGTAAATATCTTTCTTTTAGGTGTGCTCTCACTTATAAGACAGATTAAACTGTCAAATCTAAAGAAATCTTTCGGGTACCTTGCCATAGCTGTGACGGCTGTGCTTTCATCGGCAGTGTTCATTTTCTCTATGGTTTACGGTGATACTTTTACCTATGAAAAAGAGAAAACCTCTGTTGTTGCAACCTCATTTGCACCCTATGATTTTGCAAGACAAATAGCTGGCGATTCGGCTGATGTGACAATGCTTTTAGCACCCGGCGAAGAAAGCCACACCTATGAGCCTACTCCCGGGGATATTATGAAGATTCAGCAGTGTGATCTGTTTGTTTACGGCGGCGGTGAGTCTGAAAAGTGGGTTGACAGTATACTGGAATCCCTGAACGGTAATGTCAGAACAATAAAAATGACGGAAACAGTGGAGCTTTGTGAGAAAGAACACGACCACACAGAACACGAAGAACATCACAATGAAGAATATGATGAGCACGTATGGACTTCACCTCTTAATGCTATAGAAATTGTGAGGGCTATATCGTCGGAATTGCAGAAAGCTGACAGCGATAATGCTGAAGCTTATGCCGAAAACACAGATAAATATATCTCTGAGCTTGAAAAGCTCGATTCGGCGTTTGAAGAGATGATAAATTCATCGGAAAACAACACTGTCGTAATCGGAGACCGTTTCCCGCTTATGTATTTTACAGAAAGGTATTTACTTTCTTATGAGTCGGCTTTTCCGGGCTGCTCTGCACAGACAGAGGCAAACCCTGCCACTATGGCAAGACTTATTGATAAGGTAAAGTCTGAGAATATCAGCGTTGTGTTCAAGGTGGATTTATCGAAAGGTTCAGTTGCAAAGACCATAAGTGAAGCTACTGATGCGACTGTTGATACTCTTTATTCCTGCCACGTAATTTCTGCCGAAGATTATGCTGCGGGTGAGACTTATATTTCTCTTATGAACAGAAATTACGAAGCGCTTAAAGCAGCTTTGAATTAACAGTTAATATTTGAAGCTTACAGTTGAATTTACGCTGTAACTGTAGTATAATAACAAGAATTAAGAAACACGAAGGATGAATATATAAATGACAGCAAATTTAGTATATAAGGCAATCCCGACTCTTGCACTCCGCGGTGTTACGGTTTTTCCGTCACTGAGATTTCATTTTGAGGTTGCAAGACCTAAGTCGGTTAAAGCTGTTGATATGGCAATGCTCGATGACCAGAGACTTTTTCTCATCACTCAGCGTGATGTAAATGTTCAGGACCCGAAAATATCCGAGCTTTATAAAACAGGTGTAATTGCCACAATCAAGCAGATAACAAAGGATAAAGAAAACGGTACCTACAAAGTAATTGTTGAGGCTGAGCACAGAGCAGTAATTACAAAGGTACTTGAAACAGAGGAGTGTTTTATCTGTGACGTTAAAGAGGTAAAACCCTATTACGGCAATACCGATGCGAATCTAATTGACGCAGGTACAAGAAGAATAAAAGACCGTTTTGCCGAATACTTAGGTATGACAGAAGCTGAGCCCTCGGAATATACAAGCAGAATCTTTTCAACAGAAAATCCCGACAAGCTTTGCGATGAGGTTGCAAATGTAATGCTCACAAAGTATGAAGACAGACAGCTTATCTTGGATGAACTCAATATTTTAAGACGCCTCGAAACCCTCAATCTTCTTCTGAGCAAAGAACTTGACGTGCTTCAGTATGAAATCGAAATTGAAAAGCGTACAGAGGCTCAGATGGATAAAAATCAGAAGGAGTATTATCTGCGCGAAAAAATGAGAGCTATCTCTCTTGAACTCGGCGAAGAGGAAGAACCCCTTGAAGAGGTGGCAAAATACAAGGAGAAGATAAGCAATCTCGATTGCAGTGATGAGGTTAAGGAAAAGCTTCTTTATGAGGCGGCAAAGCTTTCAAAATTGCAGTCAGGCAGTGCAGATGCCAGCGTTGTAAGAGTTTATCTTGATACGGCTTTAGGTGTGCCGTTTGGTGAATATACGGAAGATAAATACGACCTTGCAAAGGCACAGAAAAAGCTTGACGAAGACCATTTCGGTATGAAGACCGTAAAGGAAAGATTTATCGAAATGCTTGCAGTTAAAGCAAGAACTCAGAATATAAAAGGACAGATCATCTGTCTTGTAGGCCCTCCGGGCGTCGGCAAGACATCGATTGTGCGCTCTGTAGCTGAAACTATGGGGAGAAAATATACACGTCTCGCTCTTGGCGGTGTCAGCGACGAAGCAGAAATCCGTGGTCACAGAAAGACTTACATCGGCTCAATGCCCGGCAGAATTATTGCTTCGCTCACTCAGGCAAAGACTATGAACCCCATTATCCTCCTTGATGAAGTTGATAAGCTCGGCTCAAGCTATAAGGGTGACCCCTCATCGGCACTTCTTGAGGTTCTCGACCCTGAGCAGAATAACACCTTCAGAGATAATTATCTCGAATTCCCTGTTGATCTGAGCAAGGTTCTGTTTATAACAACAGCAAACGATGCTTCGGCTATTCCTGCGCCTCTTTATGACAGAATGGAAATTATAGAGCTTCCCGGTTACACTGCCGAGGAAAAGCTTATGATAGCTAAAAATCACCTTGTTAAAAAACAGATGAAAATGCACGAGCTTACGGGCTCCCACGTGCGCTTCAGCGATAAATCAATAAAATTTCTCATTGACGGCTACACACGTGAAGCGGGTGTCCGCAGACTCGAGCAGGTAATCGCTTCAATTCTCCGCAAATGTGTAGTTAAGCTCGAAAGCGAAGAAACAAAGCGTATCAGCATTACACCTGAGCTTATTAATGAGCTTCTCGGACCGGAGAAATATCTTCCCGAAACCATCGAAAAGGAAAATCTCGTAGGTGTTGTCAACGGCCTTGCTTATTCTGCGGCAGGCGGCTGTATAACTCAGATTGAGGTTGCGGTTATGCCGGGTACAGGCAAGCTCGAGCTTACAGGCTCTCTGGGCGATGTTATGAAAGAATCGGCAAAAACAGCTGTTACTTATGTCAGAAGTATAGGCGAAAAATACGGAATCGACAGCAAGGTGTGGAGCGAAAAAGACATTCACATCCACGCACCCGAAGGAGCAATACCAAAAGACGGTCCGTCAGCAGGCATTACTATGGCGACAGCTGTGCTTTCAGCCCTCGGCGGCTTCAAGGTTGACAGATATGTCACAATGACTGGTGAAATCAGCCTGACAGGCAGAGTTATGAGAATAGGCGGTCTCAGAGAAAAGAGTATGGCAGCCTATAAATCAGGTGCAAAGAAGGTTATTATCCCTTCAGAAAATATGCCCGACTTGTGGGATATCGATGAAAAGGTAAGAGACAGTCTCGAATTTATTCCTGTTTCTAAGGCTCAGGAGGTATTCGAAAAGGCATTCAAATGGGATAAAACCTTTGATATGTCGGCAAAGACAACGGTTAAATTTTCTCACAGAGGCAATATACAGCCGCCGATAAACAAGGGGAGGGAAAAGCATAATGAGGTTTGATAATGCACAGTTTGAAACTTCTTTCGGCGTAGCGCGGCAGCTTATGCCGTCAGATTTGCCGGAGGTAGCTTTTTCAGGAAGGTCAAATGTTGGCAAGAGTTCACTTTTAAACAGACTTATGAACCGTAAATCCTTGGCGAGAGTAAGCTCAATGCCGGGTAAAACAGTTACAATCAACTTCTTTAAGCTTGACTCCTGCCGTCTTGTTGACCTGCCCGGTTACGGCTACGCTAAAGTATCACATGATGAGAAAAAACGCTGGTCAGAGCTTATGGAAACATACTTCTCCTCGGGCAGAGATATCCGTCTCGTTGTGCAGCTTATTGATATGAGACATACACCCTCGCAGCAGGATATCGATATGATTGAATATATGGTAGAGTGCGGTATTCCTTTTGTTTTAGCACTCACCAAGGCTGATAAGCTTAATAAGACCGAGAGAATGAATCAGCTGGAAGAGATTTGCGGTATCGTGACAAAATACGGCAACATTCCTGTTGTACCGTTTTCGGCGACTAAAGGCGACGGGGCTGAGGAGCTCCGGGGTCTGATAGAGAAATATGTTAATAATTAAACAGCGGAGAAGGGGTAAGTATGAAAAATATTTTAGCTGAAAAACTGAAGAAGAGCTCAGTTATTGCTGCGGTTAAAGACCTTGAAGGAATTGATGAAGCTATCAACTCCACTTGTGACATAATATTTCTTTTGTCCGGCAGTATCTTTAATCTCAAGGATATCGTGAAAAAAGTTAAAGCTGAAAATAAGATGATATTTATTCACGTTGACCTGCTTGACGGTTTTTCAAAAGATGCTGTAGCACTGAAATATATTTATGAAGAAATCGGGCCCGACGGTATAATTTCAACTAAAAACAGTCAGCTTAAGGCTGCTAAAAGCTTAGGCTTTCTGACAGTACAGAGAATTTTCATTATCGACTCACTTTCGATTGATACGGCAATCAAGGCTTCACAGATGATTAACCCCGATGCTATCGAAATTATGCCGGGAATAATGCCCAAGATTATAAAGAAAATGAGCGATGAGCTTGATGTACCCGTAATAGCAGGCGGCCTTATAAGCGATAAAGAGGAAATAGTAAAAGCTCTCGAAAGCGGTGCTCACGGTGCGTCAACTTCAGCAAAACAACTTTGGAGGTAAGACAATGATAAATATAAGAAAATACCAGGAAAAAGACAAAGAACTCCTCAGAGAAATCTGCATAAAAACTTCAAGACTTCCCATCGAAACCGAGGCTCAGAGACAGTTTCTTTACCTTATGTATAACGACTATTACACTGAGGTCGAGGGTGAAAACTGCTTTGTTGCAGTCGATGAAAACGATGTTGCGGTGGGTTACATTCTTTGTGCTGAAAACTTCTCGAAGTATTCAAAAGTTTTCAGAAAGTTCTATCTGCCTGAAATCAAAAAACTGGGTATGAATTTTTATTTTATGGCTGTAGGTGAAATGGCAGCTCATTTACTTTACAGTAAAAAGTATCCTGCACATCTTCACATAGACATACTTGATGTTTGTCAGGGTCAGGGTGTAGGTACAAGACTTATGAACGAACTCAAAAACCATCTGAAAAGTAAAAATGTACCCTCACTTATGCTTTCCTGTGGCGGTGACAACACTATGGCTGTTAAGTTTTACAAGAAGAACCGTTTCAAAGTTGTCAAAAACTTAGCAGGCAGCTACATAATGGGTATCGATTTATAATTTTTTGTATAATGAAAAAATTTCTGTCAACAATAATCTCAAAAGGAGTTGAGATTAAAAATGCTTGACAAAATTGCATTAGTATTAACAATTATCGGCGGTATCAACTGGGGTCTTATCGGCATATTTCAGTTTGACCTTGTAGCCTGGATTTTCGGCGGACAGGATGCCATTATCAGCCGAATTATTTACACAGTAATTGCTCTCGCGGCTATCTGGTGTATTTCAATTCTTTTTGTTTCAAGAGAAGAGGCAAAAAGCTGAAAATTAATAATTGATTTACGGGGTACTCTGCCGAACAGGTGAGGGTGCTCTGCTTTTTTATGCTGTCAGAGAACTGCTCTTTTAATGAATAGGGATAAGGAGGGCAGCCGCGGCTCCACAACCGAACTGAGTTCGGTGCGGCGACGGTGTCGCCGTGAAATCGCCTTGCGATTTCAGTGGAGCCGCGCCCCACCGCTACCGCAAGCTTACTGAGAAAAATCAAACCGAAGGTCGATTTATCTATGCGTCAAATTTTGAAAATGATACCTCTTTAAAGTTGCAATAATTTATTGATTTTTATTTATAAAGAGAGTATAATAAATAAGATTATAAAGTTTTATGGAGGCAACAGAAATGGATATAAAAGAACTGTGCTTTTCTTTAAGTGAAAAGAACGGTACATCAGGCGATGAAACAGCAGCTTGCGAATATGCAAAAAAGCTTCTTAGCGAATATATGACAGCAGAAACCGATATCCTTGGTAACGTTGTCGGTACAATGGGCGATAAGGGTGTTCACATCCTGCTCGATGCTCATATTGATGAGATAGGACTTGTTGTAAGACACATCGATGATAAAGGTTATCTGCTTGTTGATAAAGTCGGCGGACCTGACCTGAGAGTCCTTACAGGTGCCGAGGTTACGGTACACGGCAAAGAGGAGCTTTTCGGTGTGATTTCTTCCGTGCCTCCCCATCTTCAGAAGGGCGACAGCAAAAATGAAAATGTTGACCTTAAGACTATGGCTGTTGATATCGGTATGAGCAAGGAGTCAGCAGAAAAACTCGTATGCATCGGCGATAGAATCACTCTTAAAAATACTCAGTTTGAGCTTCTTGGCGATAAGATAGTTTCACCCTCTTTTGATGACAGATGCTGTATCGCTGTAATTTTCAGAGCTCTCGAGCTTACAAAAGGCAAGCTTAACAATATAAAAGTCAGCGTACTCTTTTCCTCTCAGGAGGAAACAGGCGGCAGCGGTGCAAAGACAGGTTCATTCTCGCTTATGCCCGATTACGCCATTGCGCTTGATGTTGGCTTCGGTGATGACCCGTATACTGATAAAACTCAGACTATTGCTCTTGGTAAAGGTCCCTCAATCGGTATCAGTCCTACTCTTGACAGAGAATTCACAAAGGAGCTTAAGGAGCTTTGCAAGGCAAAGGATATACCTTTCCAACACGATGTTATGGGTGGCAGAACAGGTACCAACGCCGATTCTATCAACAACACAGGCCGAGGTGTAAAAACTGCTCTTTTATCTGTACCTCTTCGCTATATGCATACTGGTTGTGAGATTATTTCACTTTCAGATATCGAAAACACTGCTAAGCTTTTAGCTGAATATCTTCTTAAAAAGGAGAGTGAGTGCAATGCTTAATGAGCTTAAGAATCTTTGCCTTATTGACGGTATTTCCGGTGACGAGGGCAGAGTCAGAGAATATATAATATCGAAAATCAAAGATAAATGTGAATATACAGTTGACCCTATGGGCAATCTGCTTGCTTTCAAAAGAGGTAAGAAAGAGCCGAAGAACAAGGTTATGCTTTCAGCACACATGGACGAAGTCGGTTTTATTGTGACTTATATATGTGACAACGGCTTTCTTAAGTTTACCAATGTCGGCGGTATTGACCCCAAAATCGCAGTGGGCAGAGCCGTTCGTGTTGGTGAAAATGGCGTTAACGGTGTAATCGGCAATAAAGCAGTGCATCTTTGCCGCGGTGAGGAAGAAAACACTGTACCGAAGCTCGATAAGCTTTATATCGACATCGGTGCAAAGGATAAAGAAGAAGCCGAAAAATATGTAAGCGTCGGCGACAGTGTACACTTTATATCGGATTTTGCAGAATTTGGTGAGGATAAAATCAAAGCTAAGGCAATCGATGACCGTTTCGGCTGTGCAATTATGCTTAAGATGATTGAAAGTGAGCTTGAATACGATACCCACTTCGCTTTCCTTGTTCAGGAGGAGGTCGGTTGCAGAGGTGCGGGTGCTGCGGTGTTCAGCATTAGACCTGATTACGCTATCGTTCTTGAGGCAACTACCGCTTCAGATATTTCAGGTGTAAGTGATGAAGACAGAGTTTGTGTTCAGGGTAAGGGTGCTGTTGTGTCGTTTATGGACAGATCAACAGTTTATAACAGAGACCTCTTCAAAGGTGCATTTGCCCTTGCAAAAGAGAAAAATATACCTATCCAGACAAAGACAACTGTTGCAGGCGGTAACGATGCAGGTGCAATTCATAAGGCTTGCTCAGGCGTTTACACTATTGCTGTTTCTCTACCTTGCAGATATATCCATTCCGGTACTTCTGTCGGTGACAAAAAGGATATGAAAGCCTGCTATGATTTAGCAGTAGCTCTCAGTGAGGAATACGCAAATGCTTAAGGCGGCAACTGAAAAAGACCTTGAAGCAATACTTGAATTCTGTGACAGTGATTTGCTCGGTACGAGAATAGGCTGCTACTGTCTTGCTTATGGCTTTGACAGAGATTTTCTGAGTATCTGGATTGATGATTCAGACGGAAAAATCAGTACTGTCATTGCTAAGTTTTATGACAGCGTAACTCTGAAATCTTCTGCCGGGGACACTGCCGAGATTGCCGGCTTTATAAGTATGATAGGATATTCATCATTAGAAACAGATGCAGTTACCTGCCGTAAATTCGGCTTGAGTGCAGAAAGCCGAAAGAAAGCTTATATCTATAAAGGCGAAACCGACGAAAGAACAGCTGAAGACATTTCCGAGGAAAACTACAGGGCTCTGTACGGTCTTGTAAGTGAAAATATACCCGGTTCATTCGAAAACAGTAGGGAATCATATCTTTCGTTTCTTTCTGATTTTACCTTCAGAAAGCGAAGAGGCCTTGCGAGAAGCAAAGGTATTGTGTCAGACGGAAAGCTCGTCTCCTGCGTCATTACATCAGCAGAGACTGAAAACTGTGCACTTCTCAGCGCAGTTGCGAGTGACAAGTGTGTACGGGGTATGGGCTTCGGAAAAAGGACAGTGCTTTCTGCTGTAAATGAGCTCAGAAATGAAAATAAAGAAGTCTTCGTAATTGCACTCAACCAGTCAGCCGAAAGCTTTTATGAGCATATCGGCTTTGAGTATTACACGGCCATTTGCCATATTGAAAGGAAATAAGATGTTTAAATTTGACCCGAGAATAGAAGATTTATCAAAAAAAGCACTTGAAAGCGCCAAGGAAAACTTTAACTATATAGACGGAATCACCGAGTATAATCAGCAGAAAATGCTCAAGGCATTCATTGATAAGGGTGTAACGGAAGCTATGTTTGCCGAAAGCACAGGCTACGGCTACGGTGACAGAGGCAGAGAGATTATCGATGAGGTTTTCGCTCAGGCAGTAGGTGCTGAGGACTCAATAGTAAGACACAACTTCACCTGCGGTACTCATACACTTGCAGTTGCACTTTTCGGCGTACTGCGTCCCGGTGATACAATGCTTTGTGTAACAGGTAGACCTTATGATACAATTCAGCCTGTTATCGGACTAAAAAAAGACAGCAATATGGGCTCCCTCAAGGACTACGGCATAAAGTACGATGAGGTTGAGCTAAAAGACGAAAGACTCGACTATGAAGCAATAGAAGAGCGCCTTAAAAGAGGCGACATCAGAATGGTTTATATTCAGCGCTCAAGAGGATATCTTCTCCGACCGTCACTTTCGGTAGCTGAAATTAAAAAGGTTGTTGACATCACAAAGAGAGTCAGCAATGCAATGGTAATGGTTGACAACTGCTACGGTGAGTGGGTTGAAAAGCTGGAGCCTACAGACGTCGGTGCAGACCTTATGGCAGGCTCGCTTATAAAGAATCCCGGCGGCGGTATCGCAAAGACAGGCGGATATATTGCAGGTAAAAAAGAATACGTTGATATGTGTGCATACAGACTCACAACTCCGGGTCTCGGCAGAGAGGTGGGTGCAACCCTCGGCCATTCGAGAGAGCTTTTTCTCGGCATATTCAACGCACCTCACGTTGTCGGAGAAGCTCTCAAGGTAGCTTGTTTTACGGCTGCACTTTTTGAGCTTATGGGCTTTGAGACAACGCCTATGAAAAACGAGACAAGACACGATATCATTCAGGCCGTTAAGCTTCTTAACAGAGAAAAGCTTATCGCCTTTTGTCAGGGTATTCAGAAAGGCTCACCTATAGATTCCTTTGTTGTACCCGAGCCCTGGCCGATGCCCGGCTATGATAATGACGTTATAATGGCTGCAGGTGCTTTTACTATGGGCTCTTCAATCGAGCTCTCAGCTGATGCACCTCTTCGTGAGCCTTATGCGGTGTGGCTTCAGGGCGGTCTCAATTTCCATAGCGGCAAGGTTTCTGTTATGTATGCTGCCGAAAATGTATTGAAAGTTCTCGATAAAGAAGGTAATAACCGATGAATGACTTCAAAGGCTTTGATCCCGGTGGATTTATGCTCCTTGAAATGAATAAATTCAACGACTCAAGAGATTTTTACGAAAGCGTCAAGGAAGACATCAAGAAAATGTCTATCATGCCTATGAGACAGCTTTGTAGTGATCTCAGCGATGAGCTTTACAGAATTGATCCGAAAATGAATCTTGTTCCCACAAAAATGGTTTCAAGAGTCAGACGCGATACGAGATACTCCAAGAATAAACAGAAGTACCGCAGTAACATCTGGTGTATGTTTATGAGAGACAAGCATCAGTGGGAAAATTTCCCCTGTATGTGGTTTGAGTTTTTCCCTGACGGCTACAGCTACGGTGTGGCAATGTTCCGCTTTGATGCTACGGGTCTTGAGGCTTTCAGAAAGAAGCTTATAGAAAAACCCAAGCAGTTTAAAAAGGCTCTTACAGGCATTGAGATTACAGGCGCTGAGCTTTATATTGATTCATTCAAGAAAGACAAACCCGACATTAATAAGGTTGATCCTAATCTCAGACTTTTCTACAATGCCAGGAATTTCGGCTTTACTTATCACAGCTCAGATATGTCAAAGCTCATTGACGGCTCAATTAAAGAAGAGCTTATTTACGCTGTCAGAGCTTTTGAGCCAATGTATAAATTCTTAAGTGAAATCACAGACGAGCTTGTGGCGAAAGGAGAATAAATATGGAAAATCTTTATAAGAAACTCAAAAGCGGTTCAGATATCAGAGGTACCGCTGCCGACGGTGTTGAGGGTGAGCCTATAGAACTCACCGATAAAGCTGTATTTGACCTTACGGTCGGCTTTTGCAAGTGGCTCAGGGAAAATGGCTACGAAGGTGAAAAGGTAGCTGTGGGCCATGATTCGAGAATATCCGCCCTTCGTATCAAGAATCAGGTTATCTCAGCATTAGGGGAGTACGGATGTAAAATTTACGACTGCGGTTATGCTTCTACACCGGCTATGTTTATGACAACTGTTTATCTTGACTGTATTGCAAGTGTGCAGATAACAGCAAGTCATCATCCCTTTAATAAAAACGGACTCAAGTTCTTTACAGTAGACGGAGGCCTCAATGGCGAGGATATTGAAAGAATTACTGTCCTTGCTTCAGAAGATTATGAGAAAAACGGCAGTGTACCAAACGTTGAAACCGTTGACTATATGTCAATTTATTCGGCAGGTCTTCGCCAGATGATCTGTGATGAGCTCGGCATGACCGAAGCTGATAAACCTCTTGACGGATATAAAATTGTTGTCGATGCAGGTAACGGTGTAGGCGGATTCTACGCTGAAGACGTCCTCGCACCTCTCGGTGCCAATGTGTCAGGAAGCCAGTTCCTTGATATGGACGGTATGTTCCCCAATCACGCACCTAATCCCGAAAACAAAGAAGCTATGAAAAGCATCTGTCAGGCTACTGTAAGTGCAGAAGCAGATCTCGGTATAATTTTTGACACCGATGTTGACAGAGCAGGCTGTGTTGATAAAAACGGCAATGAAATCAACCGTAACCGCCTTGTGGCACTCGCTTCAATTATTGCTCTGGAAAACAATGAGGGCGGTACAATCGTAACTGACAGTGTTACATCAACGGGTCTTACAGAGTTTATCAATAAAGATCTCGGCGGTGTGCACTACCGTTTCAAGAGAGGCTACAGAAACGTTATTAACGAACAGCTCCGTCTGGGTAGTGAGGGGATAAACTGTCCTCTCGCAATGGAAACCTCAGGTCACGCCGCTTTCAGAGATAACTACTATCTCGACGACGGTGCATATCTTATGACTAAGATTATCATTAAAATGGCTCAGATGGGCAAAGAGGGTAAAACTCTTGATTCTCTTATTGCCAATCTTAAAGACCCGAAAGAAGAAGCTGAGCTTCGCTTTAAAATCAAGTGCGAAGATTTCAGAAGCTACGGCAACTCGGTTATTGAAAGCTTAGAGAAATACGCCTTGGAAACTGACGGTATGCGAATAGCTGACGACAACCGTGAGGGTATCAGAATTTATTTTGATGCTGATGATGAAAAAGGCTGGTTACTTCTTCGTCTTAGTGTGCACGACCCGATTATGCCGCTTAATATTGAAAGTGATACAGTCGGCGGTGTCAGAAAAATTGCAGAAAAATTTAAGACATTTTTAAGTGGCTGTGATAAGCTCGACATTCAGCCGATACTAAATTTTCTCAGCTGATTGAAGATAAGAATAACTCAATGAAAGGAGACAGGATATGAAAAAATATGCTGTGCTTGTAATAGCAGTATCTCTGATTGCACTTCTCGGTTTTGTTTTTGTCAGCACATATTTTCAGCCTGTTGACTCTCTTTTAAGACCGCCTCAGGTTGAAGGTGAGAATCTTCTGATACAGCAGACTTTTGAAGAAAATGTCGGTAAAGACTATCTGCTTAAGCAGCCTATAAGCGGCAGCTACAGAAGTGCATATACCTTTATTGACCTTACGGGCGATAAAAATGATGAGGTAATTGTATTTTATTCGAAAAGCGATGACCTTGGCATAGTACGTATGAACGTACTTGATAAAGCTGAGGGACAGTGGGTGAGTATTGCAGATTTCCAGAGTGCGCATAATGATATTCAGGAAATTGACTTTGCTGACCTTAACGGCGACGGCACTAAAGAGATCATCGTTGGATGGACAGTTTTTGGTGAAAGCTATTCAAAGGTAATAACTGTTTATCATATCGGTACTGTTGAAAACAGAATTATAATTGAACCTGTGTATGCAGACTATTACTCGATGTTCAGAATTGCCGATATCGACAGTAACGGAAACGAGGATATACTTTCTCTTAAATACGTCACCGCAGGTAGTACGGCAGAGTACAGCGTATCGCTTTTGACTTATGAAAAAAACGCCATTGTAAAACGAGGTTCTTTTGTCCTTGACAACTCTATATCGTCTGTTGCTGCTGTCAATTTTGATACTCTGAAAGACGAAAATATAAACAGAATTTTTGTTGATGGACACAAGGTTGACGGGGGTATGACAACTGACTGCTTCTCTTGGAATAATGATGAAAGTAATTTTGAACGATATTACGTTTCAGGCATAAATGTAAGTGCTCTGTCATCGAGAATATCTTCTGTCTTATGCAGTGATATCAACTCTGACGGAATAATTGAAGTGCCTACAGAGGAATTTCTTCTTAATATCAGCGATGAAGATTCTTCTGTTGGCGGGTTAATAAGCAGCGATCTTGGTCAGAGCCTTATAAGCTGGGTCTCTGTCAGGGAGCACGAAGTAAAAACTGTAGAAAGACATATTATTATGTCTCAGTACGGATACAGATTCAAGTTCAGTGAAAAGTGGCTCGGTAATGTTTCTGTTATTAATGACCCACATAAGGGAATACTTACATTCTGGTCTGTTGAAATGAAGGACGGTAAACCAATAAAGGGTAAAAAGCTGTTTTCAATAATGACACTTACTGACCTGGATCTTGAAACTATCGGCGAAATATCATTTTCCTATTCTCAGATTACTCAGCTTAAAGGTAAATTTTATTACAGCCGCATTTACAATTCAGGTGTTGAATACGGTATAACAAAAAAAGAGATCAAGCAAAGAATCATAGCGGGGTGAAAATAATGAAAACTGTTCTTGTTGCGGAAGACGAAAGCACCATTAGAGAATTTATTACAATTAATCTGCGTCTTGCAGGCTATGATATTATTGAAGCCTCCGACGGACATCAGGCCGTTGAAAAATTCAATGCAAACAATCACAGAATAGATATTGCGGTGCTCGATATTATGATGCCGGGTCTTGACGGCATCGAGGTCTGTAAACACATCCGCGGAAAAAATCTGCATACGGGCATTATTTTTCTCACAGCTAAAACTCAGGAGCACGACAAGGTCAGCGGACTTATATCCGGTGCCGATGACTACATAACTAAACCATTTTCAACAACAGAACTTTTAGCGAGAGTTGAATCACTTTACCGCAGAGTTGAATTTACAAAAAAACTTCTCGACACAACCCCGAGAGACAGCATAATTTTAGGCGAATTTGAGCTGGATCTAAAAAAACACGTTCTGTATAAACGCGGTGAAGAAATTGAGCTTACGCAAATTGAATATCATATACTTGAATACTTCTTTGGTAAGCCTGAAGTTTCAATCGAAAGAAGTGCGTTCGTTGAATATGTGTGGGGCGATAAGTACTTTGGTGATGACAAGGTTGTTGATGTAAATATCAGACGTCTGCGTCTGAAAATAGAGGATGACCCATCAAATCCCACTCATTTGATTACAGTCTGGGGTCAGGGTTACAGATGGATGATTTAAACTGAAGAAAGGAGAAAGAAGCATGAAAAGCAAAGTGAAAGACAAGGCTAAGATAGCTTTCGGCAATACTGTCAAAGGCAGATGGATAAAGAATGTGCTGTTTGTTTTCACTGCTATTATGTTTCTTTTTTCCTGCATAATCATCTATTCTTCCTGCACACGATACTTTAACTCTGCCGAGCTGACCATAAGAGCAAGAAATTCCAGGTCTGTCGATACTTTTTTCAGCGAGTACAATAACGGAGATAATGAAACCTTTACTATAGGTGCTCATGAGTTTGTTGAAAATTTTCAATACAGAGATATTATGGAGGTCTGGGTTCTCGATAAAAGCGGTAAGCTGATAGTTTCTTCAAGCGGTTTCAGTGAATCATCCTCTTCTGATTGGGCAGATTACGATGAAGCACTTGAGGCTGAGGATAATATCGGCGTGAAGCGACTTAAGCTTTCTTCGGGTGAGCCTGTAACTGCCATGACATATATTCTGAGGGATTCGGCTGGCAACAATTACGGTGCTGTCAGGTATCTTATCTCTATGAAGGGTATGTATGAACAGCTGTTTATGATAATTGTCATAGTTATTGCTGCATTCTTTCTTGTGGTTACACTTATGGCTATTTCGGGTATGTACTTCGTTCAGTCTATCGTTAATCCTGTATCCGACATCTGCCGAACCACCGCTGAAATTGCGAAAGGTGATTTTTCCTCAAGGATTGACTATGACTACTATCACGATGAGATAGGCGAGCTTTGTATGTCTATAAATAATATGGCTCAGCAGCTCAGCGAAATTGATAAAATGAAAAATGACTTCATCTCAACCGTGTCACATGAAATCAGAACGCCTATGACGGCAATCAAAGGTTGGGGTGAAACTCTTAAAAATGTCGGTAATAATCCCGATATATTAAACAAAGGACTAGACATTATTGTTGACGAAACTGAAAGACTTTCAGTAATGGTTGAAGAGCTTCTTGATTTCTCAAGAATGCAGAACGGAAAAATCAGAATTATTAACGAAGAAATTGATTTGCTCTATATAATTGAGCATGTTTACGATATATATAAACAAAAGGCAGTAAACGAAAATATCAATCTGACTCTTAATTTAAATGAGAATACCGATATAAGACTTATCGGTGACAAAGACAGAATCCGTCAGGTTATAATCAACATACTTGATAATGCTGTAAAATATACTCCAAAAGACGGAAATATCAGCATAACTGTTGAAAGAATTCAAAAATATGTTAAAATAATCATCAGCGACAGCGGTATCGGTATTTCTCAGACGGATCTGCCGCATATCAAAGAGAAGTTCTATAAGGCAGATAACAATATCCGCGGTACGGGCATCGGTCTTGCTGTTGCAGATGAAATTATAAAAATGCATTCGGGTGAAATCAATATTTCGAGCGAAGTTTCAAAAGGTACGGTAGTTGAGATAATTTTGCCCGTTATTATAAAGGAGGAATAATATATGTCACAGAATAAAGATAAAACATTACATAAAACATCCGTAGGCGGACAGGCACTTATTGAAGGTATTATGATGCAGGGACCCAAAGGTGCTGCCGTTTCAGTAAGAACGCCTGACGGAACAATTGATACCGAAATGGTTGAGGTAAAACACGCTAAAGATAAGTTTAAACCTCTCGGCTGGCCTCTCATAAGAGGTGTTGTCGCCTATGTTGAGTCGATGCTTTTCGGTTATAAATGTCTTATGATGTCCGCTGAAAAGTCAGGCCTTGAGGACTTGGAGGAAAGCGAAGAAAATATGTCTAAGCTTGATAAGTGGCTTAACGATCATATCAATAAAAAGGTTTTAGGCGTACTCACCGGCGTTGCAAGTGTGATAGGTGTGCTTCTTGCCTTCTTGCTTTTCTTCTATCTGCCTACTATTGCAGTTGATTTTCTCAATAAGCTTTCGGGTGATGTTCTCACTAATTACCGTGCCCTTTTTGAAGGCATCATCAGGATGATAATCTTCGTTGCTTATATTGCTCTTGTATCTTTAATGAAGGATATCAAGCGTACATTTATGTATCATGGTGCAGAGCATAAGACAATTTTCTGCTACGAAAGCGGATGTGAGCTCACTGTTGAGAATGTAAAAAAACAGTCGCGTTTCCATCCCCGCTGCGGCACAAGCTTTATCTTTGTAATTCTCATTATCAGCGTAATTATTTCATCGGCTATTTCTGTAACATGGCCTGAGCTTCGTGACCAGAGGATTCTCTGGATAGCAATTAAAGTGCTTATACTTCCTCTTATAACCGGTATAAGCTATGAGTTTATCAAGTACGCGGGCAGACACGACAACATATTTGTAAAAATTCTCTCCGCCCCGGGACTCTGGATGCAGAGACTCACAACAAAAGAGCCCGATGATGATATGATTGAAGTAGCCCTTGCATCTTTTAAGGCAGTTATTACTGATAACCCCGAGGACGATGCAGTATGACACTGAAGGAAGCACTTATCGCTTTAAAAAACAAGCTTCGGAATATTGATGACGGCGAAATTGAAGCAAGATATATCCTTGAAAAGGTCAGCGGTCTGAGCTACAGCGAAATGCTCTTTAAGACTGATGAAGCTGTTTCCGTGGAAAAGTATGATGAAGCGGTAAAAATGGCTGACAGACGCCTTTACGGTGAGCCTATACAGTATATACTCGGTCAGCGGGATTTCATGGATTTCACCTTTAAAGTAGGTGAGGGTGTACTCATACCCAGACCCGAGACTGAAATTCTTGTTGAGCATATCCTTGATGAAATTAAGGATATAGAAAAGCCTGTTGTATATGATTTGTGTTCAGGCAGCGGATGTATCGGTCTCAGTATAAAAAAGCTTCATAAAAACGCCGAGGTTTATCTCGTCGAAAAATCAGATAAGGCACTTGCTTATCTTAAAGAAAACCGCCGTAGTCTTTGCGGTGACTCCGGGGATGCGGCTGTGGTACAGGGAGATATTCTCAGGACTCGGGATTTTTATGATTTACCGCCTGCAGATGCAATTGTCAGTAACCCACCCTATATAAGAAGCGATGAAATACCTACACTTCAGAGTGAGGTTTTGCGTGAGCCGATCATGGCTCTTGACGGGGGAGAGGACGGACTTGTTTTTTACCGTATACTTGTAAATGAATGGTCGAAAAAGCTTAAAGCTGACGGCTTTATGGCTTTTGAATGCGGTGAAGACCAGGCTGAGGATATTTGCCGGCTCTTTGACGAAATTAATTTTGACAGCAAGGTCATTTGTGACTATAATAATATTCGGAGAATAGTTTCAGGAAGGAGAAAAGACAAATGATATTTGATTTAGTAAGAAACGGACTTTCTTTGGAATTGATAATCAATCTGTGTGTACGTGTGTTCATTATTTTCTGTGTATTGCCTATACATGAATTCGCTCACGGATATGTGGCTTATAAATTGGGAGACAACACCGCAAGACTCAAGGGCAGACTTACAATGAATCCCCTTGCCCATGTTGACCCCATCGGTGCACTTATGGTTATTATGGTAGGGTTCGGTTATGCGAAGCCCGTACCCGTTAACATCGGAAATTTCAAGCGAGGCAAAAGAAAACAGTATATGGCTCTGACAGCTTTTGCAGGTCCCGTGTCAAACCTTATAATGGCTACGGTATTTACTTTTGTTTACTGTCTTGTTTTCTATAAATTCCTCGGCGTAAATGAGAATATGTATTATGTAGCGCTTTTCTGCTCGATTGCAGCTCAGATAAATGTTTCTCTTGCAGTCTTTAATCTTTTACCCATTCCGCCTCTTGACGGCTCAAGAATACTTAACGCATTTTTGCCTGACAGAATTTATTTTAGGATTATGCAGTATGAGAGAATCATCGTTCTTGTTATATTCGCTCTTTTATTTATGAATATACTCGACGGCCCTATTGCATTCCTTACAGGCATAATAGAGTCCCTCATAATAAAGCTTTGCGAAATTCCCTTTGTATAATTAAGGAGCTATAATGGAAGTTATAAATTATAAGCTTGATGTATTTGAAGGCCCTCTTGACCTGCTTTTACATCTGATAAATAAACATAAACTTAATATTAACGATATTCCTATCTTCACTCTTGTTGAGCAGTATATCGACTACGTAAGACAGATGCAAGAATCGGATATGGAGGTTGCAAGCGACTTTCTCGAAATGGCTGCAAGACTTGTTTACATCAAGTCCGTATCTCTTCTGCCTGTTTACGAAGAGGCTGAACAGCTTAAAAAGGAGCTTACAGGCGAGCTTATAGAATACCGCGACTGCAAGATTATGGCCGGTAAAATAGCTGAAACCGCCAACGGTTTTGACTATTTCTACCGTGACACTATGAAGATAGAATCCAGCAAGAAGTACGAAAGGCTCCACGAGAGCGAAGACCTTTTCCGCAGTTACATTGCCGCAGTGGGTAAGGGTAAGAGAAAGCTACCTCCGCCTATTGAAGCTTTTACTGCTATTGTTTCCAGAAAGATTGTTTCCGTATCTTCAAGAGTATCGGGTATAGTCAAGAAGCTTAAAAGAGGTGCAAAACGTCACTTCGGCGAATTCTTTTCCGATGCTTCTTCCCGCTCTGAAATGGTTGCAACCTTCCTTGCAATGCTCGAGCTTATCAAGGCTAACAAAATTAAGGCATGGGGCAGCGGAGATAAGGTTATAGTTGAGCAGTGCGAAGAAGTTGAAGAGGATATCAGCTATATCATAAGCGAATTTACCGAAAACGAAAACGAGGAGGAAACAGTAAATGAGCAACAATGAATTAATTCCTATGCTTGAAGCGGTGCTTTTTGCAATGGGTGAACCTATAGAAATCGAGCGACTTTGCGTTGCTCTTGAGCTTGATGAAATTGTCGTAAGCGATGCACTTTCAAAGCTTCAGGAAAAGTACGACAGTGACGAATACGGCATCTGTCTGTTAAAGCTCGATAACAAGTATCAGATTTGCACAAAGCAGAAATATGCCGATAACATAAGAAGCGTCATTGAAGTCAAGAAAAACGCACCTTTATCTCAGGCTGCGTTTGAAGTTCTCGCTATTATAGCTTATAATCAGCCTGTTACTAAAGCTTTTGTTGAACAGATAAGAGGTGTTGACTGCACAGGTGTAATTTCATCTCTTTGTCAGAAGTCTCTTATCGAAGAAAGAGGCAGACTTGACCTTCCCGGAAGACCTCTTATTTACGGCACAACTGCCGAATTTTTAAGATGCTTCTGTATTTCTTCACTGGACGAGCTTCCGCCTTTACCTGAAAATACAGTTGAAAACACAGCTGAATCTGACAGTACAGCAGATGACGAAGAAACAAAAGTAAATTTTTCTGAAAATCAGTGAACAGTTTTTGAATAAACAGTTGACGAAACTCTTTGTTTGTTGTATTATTAAAAGAGATATAGTGAAAGGGGTGAAAGGGTGACAGGATTTCAGATTTTTTTGTGTGTTCTTCTTGGAATAATTGCGTTTTTTGTGCTTATTCTTTCTATACCTGTCAAGATATCTTTGTCATTTGACGATAAGATTCATCTTACGGTGAAATATCTTTTTTTAAAGCTCAATATTTTGCCGACAGACCCAAATAAGCCCAAAAAAGTGCCTAAACCAAAGAAAGAACCCAAACCTAAAGAAGAAAAGCCGAAAGACGAGACTCCGAAAGAGAAAAAGCCCAATCCGATACTCGAAATGGTCAAGGCAAACGGCTATGACGGTATGATGCTCGTCATTAAAAATCTCGGCAGGGTACTCGGAATTTACGGCGGTAAGATATTCAAGAGTATTGTCTTTGACGAAATTGATGTCTATGTAAGTGTCGGCACGGGAGATGCCGCATCAACAGCTATAAAATACGGTGAAACCTGTCAGAAGATTTATCCTGTTTTCGGTTTCATCTGTTCTAACAATATTGTAAAGAAATATGATATTTTGGTTGAACCCGATTTCCTTGCCAATAAGACTCAGACTGAAATGTTTATCGACCTGAGTATTACAATCAGAAAAATCATAAACGCAACATTTGCTATGGTATTCAGACTCATTTTCTCCGTTGGTCTCAAGTTTATACTTGGCGCAAAAAAGGGTAAAGAAAACAAAGAGTCAAAAGATACAAAAACGGTTGAGACAGCCGAAACCACAGTTAGTTAAATAATGAAAGGATGATATAATATGGCAGAAAAATCAGCAGGCGCAATTCTCGCTTCAACAATCGAAAAAATCCGTGACCTTGTAGACACAAGCACAATCATCGGTGAAGCTATCTATGCAGAAGGCGGCACAACAATTATCCCCGTTTCAAAGGTTACATACGGCTTCGCTTCAGGCGGTGCTGACTTCCCCTCAAAGGCTAATCAGGAGCTCTTTGGCGGTGGCGGCGGTGCAGGTGTTACAATCACTCCCGTAGCTTTCCTTGTAATCAACAACGGCGATGTTACTCTTAAGCACATCACAGCTTATGACAATGCTGCTGAAAGAGTTGTTAACCTTGTACCCGAAATGTTTGATAAGGTAACAGGTCTTATGAACAAGACAAAGAAGGACGTTGTAATTCCCGACGCTCCCATCGAGGAAGTATAATTTTCACTGAAATACTAATTTTGAATCATCCGCCTGCATATCATATAATCGGCAGGTGGTTGCTTTGTTACTGAAAAAACTGTGTTTAACCCTAATTTTAGTCATATTTTTATCTTTTTCTGCGTACTCTGCTGATGTGCCGTCATTGAGTGCATCAAGTGCAGTGCTTATTAATGCTGAAACAAAAGAGATTATTTATGAGAAAAACGCTCATACTCAGCGATCTATGGCGAGTACAACAAAGATAATGACGAGTATTCTTGCAATAGAGTCGGGCAGATTATCCGAGGCAGTCACGGCAGAGAATATGGAAGCTGAAGGCACCTCGATAGGCCTGAAAAACGGCTACAAGCTGACTCTTGAAGCTTTAGTCTGGGGTATGATGCTGGAATCGGGCAACGATGCGGCTAAATTAACGGCAACATATTTATGCGGCAGTGAAGAGAATTTTGCTTCACTTATGAACGAGAAAGCCGCCGAAATCGGTATGTCTGATACTAACTTTGTCACTGCTTCGGGACTTGATTCAGACGAGCACTATTCAACAGCCTACGATATGGCACTATTAGGTGCTTATGCTGTTGATAATCCGCTGTTTCGAGAGATTTGCTCTGCAAAAACTAAGCGAGTTGAGTTTATGGAGCCGGGTATAACCAGGACATTTTCCAATCACAACAGACTTCTCTCTTCCTGTGAAGGTGTTTTCGGTATCAAAACAGGGTTTACCAAGAAAAGCGGACGCTGTCTTGTGACTGCCTGCGAAAGAGACGGTACTGTGCTTGTCGCAGTAACTCTTAATGCTGGCGACGACTGGAATGACCACAGAAAGCTCTATAACTACGGCTATAAGGTCTGTGAGAATGAAGATATTTATGTACGTGTACCCGACCGTGTAAAAGTTTATGGCGGTATTTGTGATAATGCAAGTATATCTACAGAAAGCAATCCCATAAGTGTCAGCCTTAAGGATAAAAGCAGTGATATTACTCAACGTGTTTATTTGACTGAGTTTATTTATGCACCTGTTAAAAAAGGCGATGTGCTCGGTAAAGTAGAGATTATTAAAGACGGCAGAGTGATTTCAGAAAGCAGCATTATGTCTTCGGAAAATGTTTCGGCTGCTGAACCTTTACCCGAAAAGAAAAGCATATTTGGCAGTATATTCAGTAAAATTAAAGAAATATTCAACCTACCGAAAGGATTATAATATGGCAGAAGTCAGACTTCAGAAATTTTTAGCCGAAAGCGGTGTAGCCTCAAGAAGAAAAAGTGAAGAGCTTATCGACCAGGGCAAAGTCAAGGTTAACGGCAGAGTTGCAATGATAGGCGACAAAATAGATCCTAAAAAAGACACTGTTACCGTAAACGGCAAAAAAATTGTCAAAACAAAGACCTTTACTTATATAGTTCTCCATAAGCCCAGAGGTTTTATTACCACTATGAGCGATGAAATGGACAGAAAGTGTGTTGCAGAGCTTATTAAGGATGTACCGGGCAGAGTTTATCCTGTGGGCCGTCTTGACCGTGACAGTGAGGGCATGCTCCTTTTCACAAATGACGGTGCATTTGCAAATGCTATGACACACCCCACAAAACACGTACCCAAAACTTATCGCGTAACCGTAAGACCTTCAATAAATGAAGATCAGATTACTGCGCTTACTCAGGGCATTATTATCGACGACAGAAAGACTGCACCTGCAGAAGTCAGAGTTATCACTAAAGAAGAAGGCAGAGTAGTCCTTGAAATTATCCTCTATGAAGGCAGAAACCGTCAGATAAGAAAGATGTGCGAAGAGGTAGGCCTCGAGGTTGCAAGGCTCAAGAGAACCGCTATCGGCTCAATTAAGCTCGGTATGCTGAAGCAAGGTGACTGGCGTAACCTTACGGAAGACGAAGTAAGAAAGCTTATGATTGCCGCAGGTCTTGAAAGAAAGAAGAAATAAGATGTTATTTTTCAAAAATACAGTAAACGCTCAGAGTGAAAACATAATTTACTTTGAAGCATTTGAAAACGATGAATCAATCGGAAAATGCACTCTGATACTTGAGGAAAAATATGCTCTTGTGTCCGAGGTTACATATAAATACGGTGCACTTTATGCCGCTGAGGGACTTCTCAAAAGTGCCTTCAACTATGCCTGCCTCAAGAATTACTATATGGGCAGATGCAGTGTTGAGGGAATCGACTCCCTGCTCGAAAGAATGGGCTTTTATAAGAAAGACAGCGTATATGAAAATGACATACCGTCAATACTTATGGGAAGCTGCGGCAGCTGCAATAAATAATAGATTTCTCAAACGGAGGAACTGAAATGATAAGAAGTATGACAGGCTTCGGCAGAGGCCAGGAAATTTTAGACGGAATGGGTATTTCCGTTGAAATCAAAAGTGTAAACCACAGATATTTTGACTTTTCATGCCGTGTGCCGAGAAGCTACGGATTTTTAGAGGAAAAGCTCAAGACTTATGTTCAGTCTCTTGTTGCAAGAGGTAAGATTGAATGTTATGTCGGCATCGAAGCTCTCGAAATTGACGAGTGTATTGTTAACGTAAACCATTCTCTTGCGGCAGGGTACATAGAAGCACTCAAGGAAATCAGCGAAAGATATAATCTTCCCGATGATATCACTGTTTCATCTGTTGCCAAGTATCACGATATTTTCTCGGTGCACAAAAGCGAAGCTGACGAAGAAAGAGTGTGGAATGCAGTTAAGACAGTTGCGGACAAGGCTATAGCTTCTTTCGTATCTATGAGAGCAAAAGAGGGTGAAAAGCTCAGAGATGATATTCTTTCAAGATGTAATACAATTCTTGACAATGTTGCCTTTATTGAAGAGCGCTCGCCTGAAACCGTCAAGGAATATAACGATAAGCTCCTCGAGAGAATGAGAAGTGTCCTCGATGATGCGCAGGTTGATGAGCAGAGAATTTTAACCGAGGCTGCTATCTATGCGGACAAGATTGCTGTTGCAGAAGAAACCGTAAGACTAAGAAGTCACATTGACCAGATGCACGAGTTTATGGAAAGCGAAACAGCTATCGGCAGAAAGATGGATTTCCTCATCCAGGAATTTAACCGTGAAGCCAACACAATCGGTTCAAAGGCTCAGGATGTCGAAATTGCCAAGAGAGTAATCGAAATCAAGGCTGAAATAGAAAAAATCAGAGAACAGGTTCAGAATATTGAATAAGGTGAGGTTGTTATGAAGCTAATAAATATCGGATTCGGTAACATGATTAACGCTCAGCGTCTCGTTGCCATAGTCAGCCCCGATTCTGCACCTATTAAAAGGCTTATTCAGGAATGTAAAGAAAGAGGCACGCTTATAGATGCCACTCAGGGCAGACGTACAAGAGCTGTTATGATAATGGACAGCGATCATGTTATTCTTACATATCTTCAGTGTGAGACTGTTGCCAACCGTCTTGATTCCGACGCAGATATCGATGAGGAGGAATGTGCTGATGAATAATAAAGGCGTTCTTGTTGTTGTATCGGCACCGTCAGGCTGTGGCAAAGATACTATAATTGCGGAGGTGCTCAAGAGAATTGATGACGCTTTTCTTTCTGTCTCTATGACAACCAGAGCAATGCGCACGGGTGAAGAAGATGGTGTCAACTATTACTTTGTATCTCAGACTGAGTTTGAAGACAAAATCGACCAGGGTGAAATGCTTGAGTACGCACGCTACGGCAGCAATTATTACGGTACTCCTGCCGGTCCCGTAAGAGAGCTTCTTGACAAAGGCAAAACAGTTATACTTATAATTGAAGTCCAGGGCGCAGGCAATGTAAAGAGACTTTTCCCTGATGCCTGCACAATATTCATAATCCCCCCGTCATTTCAGATACTCGAAAACCGCCTTCGCGGCAGAGGTACAGATGACGATGCATCAATAATTAAACGTCTTGATATAGCAAAAGATGAACTTGCAAGGGCACCCGAGTTTGAGTATATCGTTGAAAACGATGCTCTTGAGGAGGCTGTCGAGGACATTATAACTATTATCAAAGCGGAAAAATTAAAAACAAATAAAATGAAAAATAAATTAAGTGAGGTAATCAACAATGCTTAATCCAGATTTAAGAGAATTACTCAAAGACAACACCAGCAGATATTCACTCGTAATTGCAGTTGCAAAGAGAGCAAGAACAATTGCTGAAGACCCTATTCTCAGCGAAAAATGCGGAACCGAAAAGCAGGTCTCTTATGCACTTGAAGAGTTCCTTGACGGCAAGCTTGAAATCAGCGAACCTGAAGAAATCAGAAACATCTGACTAAAATATATGTAAGGAAGTGAAATGATATGGAACAGTCCGTTGCTTTGGTTGCGGTAGAAAATGTTGCATATCATTTTGACATTTTTTACAGCTATACCATACCCGATAAACTGCAAGATAAAGTCAAAGAGGGTATGAGGGTACTCGTGCCCTTTGGCAGAAGTAAGGCAGCAAAAAGACAGGGTATAGTTTTCGGCTTTGCGGAGAAACAAGACGGCATCAGATATAAAGATATTATCAGTGTTTTAGACGATAAGCCTTTCTTTTCAAAGGAAAATCTCGAGCTTGCCGAGTTTCTCAAGAACAGAACCTTCTGCACTAATTTTGAGGGTATCAAGGTTCAGTTTCCTGCGGGCTACGGCTTTAGAACAGATGTGAAATATTTTGCTGTTGCAACAAAGTTGGCGCTGAATTTATCTGATACTGAAAAGCAGGTTTATGACTATATGCTTTCCTTAGAGGATTTTGCCGAAAAGGGGCAGATATATAACTCTCTTGGTCTTGATAAAGACTGCGGAATAATAGAGAAGCTTATCAACAAAGAGCTTGTCATAAAGAGCTACTCTGCCGAGAAAACTATGGACGATGCCAGCGTAAAAACTGCCTTGGCTGTTATATCAAGAGAAGACGCAGAAAATGTCAAGCTTACGCCTAAACAGGAAAGCGTGATGAATCTCCTCTGGGATATGGGACAGCTCAGCATTAAAGAAATCTGCTATTTTGCAGGTGTAACATCGGCTGTAATAAATACACTTTCAAAGAAAAATTACGTAACTATTGAAGAAGTAACTGTCTACAGAACACCTGAGACACAGCTTGTTGACAAGAAAGCCGATAAGCCCATCACTCTTACCGAAGCACAGAAAAAAGCCTATGATAATCTTATGGAAAAATACCGTAGCGGTGGGGGAGTCTCTCTGCTTTACGGTATCACCGGCAGCGGAAAAACTTCTGTTTTTCTATCGCTGATTGACGAGGTTATCAAAGACGGCAGGCAGGTTATTGTAATGGTGCCTGAAATCTCCCTTACGCCTCAGATGATGGCTATTTTCAAGGGCAGATACGGCAGTGACATCGCAATTTTCCACAGCGCACTGTCGCAAGGTGAAAGACGTGATGAATATAAGAGAGTAAGAGACGGCAAGGTTAAAATTGTCGTTGGTACTCGTTCCGCTGTTTTTGCACCTTTTGAAAATATCGGACTTATCGTTATCGATGAGGAGCAGGAGCACACATATAAATCCGAATCTTCGCCAAAATATCACACCAAGGATGTTGCAAGATACAGAGCAGGTAAACACAAGGCTTTATTGCTTTTGTCTTCGGCAACGCCCTCAATGGAAAGCTATGCTGCCGCAAAAAGAGGTAAGTATGCCCTTGAGGTACTCTCTGAAAGATACGGAGATGCAGTTTTGCCTGACGTCAGTGTAGTTGATATGAAAGCCGAAAGACAGGCAGGTAACAAGTATAATCTCAGCTCAGAGCTTTTAGAGAGACTTGAGAAAAATCTTGAGGATAAAAAACAGTCTATCCTTCTTATTAACAGACGCGGTTACAATACATTTGCAGCTTGCGACACCTGCGGAAGTGTAGTGAACTGCCCTTCGTGCAGTATTTCTCTGACTTATCACAGTGCAAATAACCGTCTTATGTGTCATTATTGCGGCTATTCGGTGCCTTTTACGAAGGTTTGTCCCGAATGTGGTAAGGAAGACGTCAGATATGCGGGCTACGGCACACAGCGTATAGAGAAGGAATTAGAGGAGCTTTTACCCGAAGCAAGAATTCTGCGTATGGATACGGACTCAACCTCGTCACGCTATTCTTTTGAGAAAAACATCGTTGAATTCGGCGAGGGCAAATACGATATAATGCTCGGCACTCAGATGGTCGCTAAGGGACTGAATTTTGAAAACGTTACCCTTGTGGGCGTTATAAATGCTGACCAGCAGCTCAATAACGACGATTTCAAAAGTCAGGAGCGTACCTTCGATTTGCTTACACAGGTTGTGGGCAGAAGCGGCAGAGGTAAGAACAGAGGCACTGCTGTTATTCAGACTCTGACTCCCGAAAATCACATAATAAGACTCGCACAGCAGCAGGATTATGACGGCTTCTTCTCAAATGAAATTATCATAAGAAAAGCAATGGTTTATCCGCCATACTGCGATATGTGCAGTGTATGCTTTGTCAGTGAAAACGAAGTGAAGGCACTTAATGCTTCCCGTGATTTCCTGCAAGAGCTCAAGAGTACCACTGCTGAAAAACACAAAGATGTGAAAATAATTGTTCTCGGGCCTATGCCACCGAGACTTTCAAAGATAAATAACAAATACAGATACAGAATAATTATTAAATGTAAAAACAACAGACAATTCAGAAATATGCTCAGCGGGTTGCTTATATCCTTTGGCAAAAATAAAAAATACAGCGATGTTAGTGTTGTTGCTGATATCAACCCGGAAAATCTCATATAACGGAGGAATAATATGGCTATAAGAAAAATTGTAACTTTAGGCGACGATGTCTTAAGAAAGACAAGCAGACCTGTAGTTAAGTTTGATGAAAAGCTCTGGCAGCTTTTAGACGATATGAAAGAGACAATGGAAAAAGCTGACGGTGTCGGTCTTGCTGCTGTTCAGGTAGGCGTATTGAGACGTGCAATTGTCATCAACGTAGGTGACGGTCTTATTGAACTTATCAACCCCGAAATCATTGAAACCTTAGGCGAGCAGGAAGGTCAGGAGGGCTGCCTTTCCGTGCCCGGCAGGTTTGGTATCGTCAAGCGCCCCAATTATGTAAAGCTCAGAGCCCAGAACAGAAAGGGGCAGTGGAGACTTTACGAGGGTACAGAGCTTAAGGCAAGGTGCTTCTGCCACGAAATTGCACACCTTGACGGTCAGTTATATATTGACGTTGAAACAAGAGAGATTACTGCCGAAGAAATTATGGCAGAAAGAAACGGAAAGGAAGACTAAACTATGCGTATAGCTTTTATGGGTACTCCGGATTTTTCCGTTGACTGTCTCAAGGCTTTAGTTGCTTCTGAGCACGAAATCGTAGGTGTTTTCTGTCAGCCCGATAAGCCTGTTGGCAGAAAGCAGGAATTGACTCCGCCCGATGTTAAGGTTGAAGCATTAAAGCACGGTCTCAGGATTTTTCAGCCTGTATCTTTAAGAAACGGCAAGGGTACTGAAATACTCGAAGAAATCAAGCCTGACCTTGTTGTTGTTGTGGCTTACGGTAAGATTTTACCTCACGATTTTCTCGAATATCCCAAGTACGGTTGCATCAATATTCACGCTTCAATTCTGCCTAAGTACAGAGGTGCATCACCTATTCATTACGCTGTACTTAACGGCGACGAAGAAACCGGTGTAACTGCGCAGCAGATGAATGACGGTGTTGATACAGGGGATATCTTACATATTAAGAAGTGTCCTATAGGAATCAACGATACAACTGAAAGGATGTATGAGATTCTCGCTCCTTTGGGTGCTGAAACTCTTATGGAAACTATAGAAATGCTGGAAAAAGGCGAGCTCAACCCCATAGTTCAGGATGAGAGTCGGGCAACTCACGTTGGTCTTCTCACAAGAGATATGAGCACTGTCGACTGGAGTAAATCAGCATTCGAAGTTCACAATAAAATCCGCGGACTTTACTCATGGCCGGGTACATCAACTACTCTTAATGGCAAAACCTTGAAGATTCATTCAGCGGTTTTATCCGATAAAAAAGGAAATAATAAACCCGGAGAAGTCGTCGATTCAAACGGCAAGCTTATTGTTTGTTGCGGCGACGGAAAATGTGTAGAACTTAAAACAGTGCAGCTTGAAGGTAAAAAGCGTATGGAGGTTTCTGCTTTCCTTAACGGCTATCCCATAGAAAAAGGTACTGTTTTTGGTCAGTGAAAGAAGGTTAATTATGTTTTGGTATGATTACTATTATCTTGTTTTAGTAGTACCTGCAATTATTATTGCAATACTTGCTGAGATTAATGTAAAGACAACCTATGCCAAAATGGCAAAAATCAATAACAACAGACATTTAAACGGTGCTCAGGCTGCCGCTAAGGTGCTTGAATACTACGGAATCTACGATGTAAGAATTGAACCTGTAAGCGGAAAGCTCTCAGACCACTATGACCCGAGATCTAATGTCATCAGACTTTCTCACGAGGTGTATTCGGGTACATCTATAGCTTCGGTTGGTATCGCCTGTCACGAGGCAGGACATGCTGCTCAGCACGCACAGAACTATGTTCCGATAAAGGTAAGAAACGCTATTCTGCCTGTTGCAAATATCGGTTCGACAGTTGGCTTTTATCTCGCGATATTAGGCTATTTTATAGGCTTTGGCCCCCTTATTGATATTGGTGTTATACTTTTCGCATCTGTTACAGCTTTTCAGCTTGTGACACTTCCTATTGAGTTTAACGCCAGCAGACGTGCGATTTCAGTAATTGACGAAACCGGAATGTTAGATGTTGACGAAGCACCAAAGGCTAAAAAGGTGCTTTTTGCAGCGGCTCTTACCTATGTTGCAGCCCTTCTCGTATCAATTATGTCACTTCTCAGGCTTATACTCAAAACAAGAAGCAGACGAAACTAAGATTAAGGAATTAATATATGTCAAATCCCAGACAGATAGCTTTTGAAGCACTTATGAAAACCTCGAGAGCCGGAGCTTTTTCAAACCTCGCTCTTGACGGTATTCTTTCAAAATCAGACCTCGACACAAGAGACAAGTCTTTTGTGTCTAATCTGTTTTACGGCGTTATTGAAAGACAGCTTACAATTGACTATCAGTTAGCTCTTTATCTCTCAAAACCTCTAAAAAAACTCAAGCCCGAGGTGCTGACAATCCTCAGAACGGGCGCTTATCAGATACTGTTTATGGATAAAGTGCCCGACAGTGCTGCGGTCAATGAGAGCATAAAGCTGTCAAAGAAAAACGGTGTATCTTTTGCTTCGGGTCTTATTAATGCAGTCCTTCGAAAGGTCGCAAAGAGCGGGGTAGTGCTCCCTGAAAATGAAAACTCAGATGAGTATCTCAGCGTAAAGTTTTCCTGCCCCTTGTGGCTTGTGAAAAAGTGGATAAGTGAATACGGCAAGGAGGACACTGCCGCTTTCTTAGAGGCTTCCCTTGGCAATGCAGACACATTCATAAGGGTAAATACTACAAAAATCACTGACAGTGAGCTTATTGATATCCTCAAAAATGAGGGCGTTGACGCTGAAAAAACATATAACGAAAACACTCTTAAAATATCCCTTAAGGGCAACGATATAGAAAAGTTAGAGTCATTCAGAAACGGCTATTTCCACGTACAGGATATGGCTTCGCAGCTCTGTGCAAAAGCTCTTGAGGCAAATGAGGAAGATACCGTATTTGATCTTTGCTCTGCTCCCGGCGGTAAGGCATATACAATCGCAGAGGTAATGAATGACAAGGGAAAGGTTCTGTGCTTTGATATATATGAAAACAGAGTATCTCTTATCTTAAAAGGTGCTGAAAGACTCGGACTAAATTCTATTCAGGGCAAGGTCGGTGACGCAAGTGTGTTCAACTCTGAATTGGGTCTTGCCGATAAGGTTTTATGCGATGTACCTTGCTCAGGTCTGGGTATTATAAGACGAAAACCCGAAATCAAATATAAAAGCGAAGAAGAGCTTAAAGACTTGCCGGAGATACAGTATTCGATTATCGACAACGCTTCGAAATACGTCAGAAACGGCGGCAGGCTAATTTATTCGACCTGCACTCTGTCCAAGGCCGAAAACGAGGACATCGTGGCAAAATTCCTTGAAAATCACCTGAATTTTAAAGCTGCACCCGTGTTTATGGATATCGGCAGCGGCACCAACATAACGCTTATGCCACATAAAAATGAAAGTGACGGATTTTTCATAGCTTGTTTTGAAAGAGATGATAAAAATGACTGATATAAAATCCCTGACCTTGCAGGAATTAAAAGAAGAAATCGCTCAGATGGGCGAAAAAAGCTTTAAGGCAGGACAGATTTTTGCCTGGCTTCATAAGCACGGCGCTGAGTCTTTTGATGAAATGACAAACATTTCAAAAGATTTAAGAAACGAACTGCAAAAAAAGTATGATATTTACAATTGTACTATTGAAAAAAAGTTAGTTTCGGTGTATGATGAAACAGTTAAATATCTTTTCAGCTTAAATGACGGCGAGCTCATAGAATCTGTAGTTATGAAATATAAATACGGCTATACAATCTGTGTTTCAAGTCAGGTCGGCTGTAAGATGGGCTGTAAGTTCTGTGCCTCGGGTATTGCAGGTTATATAAGAAATCTGACACCTTCGGAAATCCTCTCGCAGGTCTATACGGCTCAGAGAGACTTAGGCATAAGAATTTCCCATATTGTTATGATGGGTGTGGGCGAGCCCCTTGATAATTTCGACAACGTTATGAGATTTTTGGAGCTCGTCAGCAATGAAAACGGACTTAACATTTCAATGAGAAATATTTCTCTTTCAACCTGCGGTGTTGTGACGGGTATTTATAAACTGATGGAAAAGAAGCTTCAGCTTACACTTTCTGTCTCTCTTCACGCACCAAATGACGAAATAAGAAGCAGAACAATGCCCGTTAACGACAGATGGAATGTTGATGAATTACTTAAGGCTTGCCGCGATTACACTAAGTCGACTTCGAGAAGAATATCTTTCGAATATGCTATGATAAGCGGTGTCAACGATTCTGATGAATGTGCAAAAGAGCTTGGTAAAAAACTTAAAGGTATGCTTTGCCACGTAAATCTGATACCTGTTAACAGCGTAAAAGAAAGAGATTACAAAAAAAGCAGTGATAACCGAATAGCCGGGTTCATAAAAACACTTGAGAAATACGGTATAAACGTGACAGTAAGACGAACACTCGGCAGTGACATAAACGCCTCATGCGGTCAGCTCAGACGAGGTGAAGGACCAAAACAATAAGGAGTAGTGATTATATGTTAATTAAAGGCAATACCGACATAGGTAAAGTCCGTCAGGCCAATGAAGACGGTTTCGACTTCGGCACTTTTGACGACGGTGCCTCTTGGGCCGTTGTTTGTGACGGTATGGGCGGTGTCAGAGGTGGCCAGATTGCAAGTTCACTTGTAACTGAAATGGTCAGCGACAAAATAAGAAAATGCTATAACAAGCTGATGCCTGTTTTTTCCTTTGAAAACATATTTTTATCGACTATTACTACGGCGAATGTCATCGTAAACGACAGAAGCTTTACCGACACTGAATTTCAGGGTATGGGTACAACGATAGTTGCTGCAATTGTTAAAGATACTCAGGCCTGTATTGCTCATGTGGGTGACAGCCGCGTTTACAAATTAAACAGTGAAGGCATAACTCAGCTGACTAAGGACCACTCGCTTGCTCAGGAGATGCTTGACAGCGGTCAGCTCACTGAGGAAGAATTCGAAAATTATCCCAAGAAAAACATCATTACGCGTGCCTTGGGTGTTGATGAAAATGTTGAAATTGATTTCGACTTTACGTCTGTTGAAGAGGGTGAGGTGCTTCTTCTTTGTACCGACGGTCTCAGCGGACTTTTAAGCAACGAAGAAATATTTGAAATTTATAATAAAACGGATTTTGAGCTGCTTTGCGACGAATACATAAAGGCAGCAAACGACAAGGGCGGTTACGATAATATCACCGTCGTTGCAATGAAAGGGTAAGGTGACGGATATATGGAAAATTATGTAGGCAAGCGCCTTGACGGAAGATACGAAATTATGGAGGTCATCGGCGTTGGCGGTATGGCCGTTGTATATAAAGCATTTGATAATATTGACCACAGAATAGTTGCGGTAAAGATTTTAAAGTCTGAATATCTTGCAAATGAAGAATTCAAGCGCAGATTCAGAAACGAATCAAAGGCTGTTGCTGTTTTGTCACATCCCAATATCGTTAAGGTGTTTGATGTAAGCTTCGGTGATGCAATTCAGTATATCGTTATGGAGTACGTTGAGGGTATAACGCTCAAAAACTACATTACGCAGCAGGGCGTTGTCGACCAGAGAGAAGCACTCTACTTCATTATGCAGATTCTCCGGGCTCTGAAGCACGCTCATGATAAGGGAATTGTACACCGTGATGTTAAACCTCAGAATATTCTTCTTATTTCTGACGGTACAATCAAGGTAACTGATTTCGGCATCGCAAGAATCAGCGAAAATGCAACCCGTACTATGACAGACGGTGCAATCGGTTCGGTACACTATATCAGCCCCGAGCAGGCAAAGGGAAGTCATACAGATTTAAGAACTGACCTTTATGCTGCGGGCGTAATTCTCTATGAAATGCTTACAGGAAAATTACCTTTCCAGTCTGATAATGCTGTTTCCGTTGCTCTTATGCAGCTTCAGAACGACCCGGTGAGACCCCGTGAAATCAACAGCAGTATTCCGGAAGGTCTTGAGGAAATAATTATTCACGCAATGCAGAAGCTTCCCGCAGACAGATATCAGTCTGCAAATGAAATGCTCGCTGATATTGCGGAATATAAAAACAACCCCTCGGTGATTTTCGGCTACAGCATCAGTGAAGCGACTAAGAGTACAGTCAATGAGCCGGTTATTGTTCCTGACACTGAAACTATTTCGGCTGAGCCTGAGGCAATTGAGCCGGTAGACGATAACGAATATGATGAAGAACTTGAATTTGATGATAAGAATAAAACAAGAACCATTGCAGTGCTTTCAAGCGTACTTGCTGCTTTGATTGTATTTGCGGTTGCGCTTATTGTTATGTTCAAACCGGCGTCAAGTAAGATTGATATTCCGAATCTTGTGGGACTTAACTTCTATAATGAAGTAATGACAGCAAGTAAATATTCACACCTCAGCTTCAACCCGATTATTGATTATGACAGCGAAGAAGAATCCGGCATTATTATAAAGCAGGAGCCTGACTCAGGTAAAGCTAATGCCGATACTGTTATTACTGTTTATATTTCCGGCTCCGAATCAACCGTTGAGGTGCCTGATGTTTACGGTTATGAAGCAGCGTCCGCTTCAAATGTTCTCAGGCGCAAAGGCTTTGAAGTAAAAATAGAAAAAGAATACAGCGACGAGGATCTCGGTACTGTAATAAGAACATCACCTGCAAGAAACAAAAAGGTTGAGAAGGGTGCGCTTATTACAATTTATGTTGCTACCAATGAAGAAACCGAGCCTGTGGAAGTACCTAATCTTGTAGGTCTCACAATTGCTCAGGCTAAGGAAAAGCTTGAGGAAATCGGACTTTATCTTGACTCATCTCGTACTGAATATCGCTCAAGTGCTGAACCTGTCGGCAGAATTATCGGTCACGAGCACATTGGCGAGGAAGTTTTACCCGGCACAAGCATTGCTGTTTATGTAAGCACAGGTAAGCTTCCCGAAGAGACAACTGATGAAGAATCCACGGACGAAGAAGAGTCGACTGAAGACACAACCGAAAAGACTACCAAGCCGTCTACTACTAAACCGACTACTACTAAGCGTCCTACTACTGAGCCATCAACAACCGAATCAACAACAGCTCCCACTACAACAGAACCCACAACTACTGAACCGACGGCTACTGAGCCCACATCAACAACTCAGCAGGATACTGAAGCTTTAGAGCCAACAATTATCGTACCATCCGAAGATAACGGAAACGAAGATGAATATGACTATTGACGGAGTAATTCTCAAGGGTATTGGCGGTTTCTATTACGTCAGAACAGACAAGGGGACATTCGAATGTAAAGCGAAAGGAAAATTTCGCAAAGAAAGAATCACGCCTCTTGCCGGTGATAAAGTTTCCGTTACAATCAGAAACGACGAAGATAATACCATTGACGAGATTTACGAAAGAAAAAACTTTCTTATCCGTCCCCCTGTGGCAAATATTGATAAGCTTATTATTGTTGTATCAGCTGCCAAGCCAAAACCAAATACGGTTATAATTGATAAGATGACCGTCCTCGCAGAGAAAAACAACATAACTCCTGTAATTGTAATCACCAAGACTGACCTTGCAAATCACTATGAATTAAAGTCGGTTTATGGTACTACAGGTTATAAGGTGTATAGTTTTTCAGTTGAGGATTACAGTGAATTGGATGCCATTAAAAGCGAGTTAAAGGATTGTCTTTGTGCATTTACCGGTAACTCAGGAGTTGGAAAGTCAACTCTTATTAATGCTCTTAGTGACAGTCTTCAGCTCGAAACAGGCGAAATCAGTGATAAACTCGGCAGAGGTCGCCATACAACAAGACAGGCAGAAGTATTTCCGGTTGGTGAAGGACTTGTTATTGACACTGCCGGCTTTTCGAGTATTGATTTTACAACTGACAACAGAATATACCCTGATGAACTACAGTATTATTTTAACGAGTTTTCTGAGCACATAGACGAGTGCCGTTTTACAGGTTGTCGTCACTTAGGTGATAAAGGCTGTAAAATCTGTGAGCTTGTTGACAAGGGTGAAATCAGTCAAAGCAGACACGAAAGCTATAAAACTATTCTTTCCGAAGTAAAAGATAATAAAAAATGGGATGTTTGATACTTTTATCACAATTTTTCATCTTTTCCGTATAATGTTATTGAGCTGAAAATGCTTAATAAACAAGTGGGGATGATAGCGTGACTCACAACAGAGGCTGCCCGAAAGGTCTTGTGTTTACGGCTTTTGGTGCAGGAATACTTCTTGCTTTATGCTTTCCCGTGAAGATAATGCTGTTTATCCTTGCAGTAATGCTTGTAATCTTAGGCATAACGTCTTGCCAGAGATAGCGTATTTCGGGAGGTCTTTTATGAAAGTAGTTGTGTGGAGTCCCAAGGCTCTTAGAGGATTACTCAGAGTGATATTTAAAATTAACGGTAAAGACAGCTAAAATAAGGGCAATGCAGGTGGTCTTCCATCTGCATTGTTTAATAGGAGAAGTTATGGAAAAGCATATTGAAGTTGAACGCAGTATATATAAAAAGTACCGCAAGGATATATGGAAGAGATTTATCGCAGGCATTAATGAATATCAGATGATAAAAGAAGGGGACTGCATCGCTGTCTGCATTTCCGGAGGAAAAGATTCTATGCTTCTGGCAAAATGTATTCAGCATCTTCAGAAACACAGCGATTTTCCCTTTGAAGCAAAATATCTTGTTCTCGACCCGGGCTATTCCCCTGAAAACAGACAGCGTATAATCGACAATGCGAAGCTTCTTAATGTGCCTATAGAGATATTTGATGCGAGAATTTTCGACTATGTTGTTGATATTGAAAATTCACCGTGTTATATGTGTGCGAGAATGCGAAGAGGACATCTTTATAAAAACGCTCAAAAGCTCGGATGCAACAAGATAGCTCTCGGACATCACTTCGATGATGTAATCGAAACTGTTCTTCTGAGTATGCTCTACGGTGCAGAAATCAAGACAATGATGCCCAAGCTTCACAGCACAAATTTTCCGGGTATGGAGCTTATAAGACCTCTCTATATGGTACGTGAAGCCGATATCAAGGCATGGGTGCGTTATAATAACCTTCATTTTTTAGAGTGCGCCTGTAGTTTTACGGCTAAAAATGAAAATCAGTCTGATCAGGAGCTCCTTTCCAAACGAAAAGAAATGAAAGAGCTGATTTCTCAGTTCAGAAAAATCAGCCCATATATTGATATGAATATTTTTAAAAGTGTTCATAACGTTAATCTTGAAACCGTCATCGGTTATCATAAAGGTGACGATAAGCACAGTTTTCTTGATGATTATGACAGTGATTTTATTTCTGAGTGAATTGCTTTAAATAAGTTGAGCAAAGCTCGTCAACTCTGTTCTCAAGAAAATCGTATATTTCTTCAAGTGCGTAATCATCAGGATATTTTGCATAGTGGGTAACAACACCAATATAAGCGCTGCTGTAAAAAGCCGCAAAAAGCTCAGCTCTTTCGTTTGACGTATCCGGAAGAATGAGCTTAATTTTTTCAAGGCAGTAGTTATGAACTGCTGAGGTAAAAGAAGCACCAAGGGATACAGAAAAATTTTTCGAAAGAATTATTGAAAATATTGCCTTTTTACTACTGACAAATTCAAAAGTGACTTTAATAAAGTGCATAAAGCTTTCTTTGATGTTTTCTACTGTTACTGCTGTTTCTGCTGTTGTTGGAACATCAAACTTGATTTTTGAAAGTTCATTGTCAAGGCAGAAGTTCAGGAACTCGTACTTGTCGTTGAAATGCTTATAAAAAGTTGCACGGTGAACCTGAGCGTGGTCGCATATTTCTGACACAGAAAGCTCTTCGAAGCCTTTTGCGGAAAGCAACGAAATAAGGCTTGCAGTAAGCTGTTTATAAGTACGTATTACTCTTACATCCATTTTTCTCATATTTTTCTCTCCTTATAATTTCGCCTTCTTTAACTTAAGAAGGTATTATTTGTTTTTTGCATTAATGTCAGTTGATTTCACCATCAATATATTTTTGGAGTATAAATTCCGCTACCGCATCCTCATCGTTTGAACCGATTACACCCGTTGCAATTTCTTTAAGTCTGTTTTCGGCATTACTTACCGCATAACATTCATCGGCTATTTCAAACAAAGGAATATCATTAAGATTGTCGCCGAAAGCTATCATCTTATCTGCTCCGATTATTTCTTTAACTTCCAGAGCACCGCTTGCCTTGGACACAGTCTTGCATATAATTTCAAGAAAATACATATCCGTATAATTGTCCTTATAAAACATACAGTGAGCGTTATCAAGCTCTGATACAGCAGCGTAAATATCCTTAATATTTTCGTATCTGTCAAGACAAACAATGTAAACGAGATTTCTTCCTTCAATCGAAACAGGCATAGGGGAGTGTATGAACTTCTTACCCGCGCAATCTGTACGCTGAGATACATATTCTCTCTGATAATCGTTAGTGAGCTTCGAATAATAAATTTCAAGAGTGTCGCCGCACTGAAAATACAGCATAGGCTCTATATCTCTGTCTCTGAACTCTTTGAGTATTTTGTTTCCGAGGTCAGTGGGAATTGGGCGACTGGAAATAATTGATTTATCGTTGGGATTATATATGGTAACGCCGTTCATAAGTACAAGCGGGCAAGGCAGTTTAATATTTTCAAACATCTTCATTACCGTTGCGTAAGTACGTGCAGTTGCAACAGTAAACAATACACCTTTTTCAGTAAGCTCAGAGATTATTTCTGCAGAGCGCTTTGATATTTTACCGTTGCTGTTCAGAAATGTACCGTCGAGATCGCTCAGAAATAGAGTTTTCATATTTGCTCCGTAGTGGTTAAATGTAAAATTATAAATACATTATAACACTTTGTATACTACAGGACAACTGTCTTTTTCGAATGTTATATTATTATTTACAAATTGTAAGATAATTCTTATTCAAGTGAATATTTTTTTGAAAAAATCTATTGAAATACATTTTAAAAAGCTGTATAATATCTTCATCTATTCTGTGCAGCTTAGTATGGGGTTACCCTTTAGTGCTGATTAAAGCTGCATTTCGTAAAAGGAGATACACAATGTTAGGTAGATTCGTCAAAGTACGTGTTACCTCTCCGATGTACTCTTACAACAATCGTTTCGGCTTCAAATATAAGCTTAATTACGGCATTATTGAAGACCATAAGACAAGAAAAAACAGCGTTCAGTGTGCTTACATTATGGGTATTAACCACCCTGTGAGAAATTTTGACGGACGTGTTATTGCTATTGTTAAAAGAAACGGCGGTAAGGGTGTCGTTTGGGTCGTTGCACCAAAAAGCACAAGATTTATTGTGAATGATATTAAATCAGCCATTGATTTTGCTGAAGGTAAGAACGGTTATACTATAGACTGCCTTTTTGAAAGATCATGCGGAGCCGTTGTTTTCAGAGATGACGGTAATGAGCTCAAATACCTTCTCATACGTAACAAACGCAGTGCACACTGGGGTTTTCCAAAAGGTCATGTTGAACCGGGCGAAACAGATGAAGAAACAGCAAAGCGTGAGGTATTGGAGGAAACAGGTCTGGATATTGATATTTTACCCGGCTTTGTAAAGAAGTCTGATTATACCATTCAGGGCAAAATTGAAAAATCCGTTTCCATTTTCCTTGCAAAAACAAAAGAAACGAAGTATACGCTTCAGGTCGAAGAAATTGAAGAGTGCGGTTGGTTCTCTTATGACAGGGCTATGGCGACTCTCAATTATGATAATGACAAGCTCATTCTCATTGAGGCTAAGAATTATCTTGATGAAAACTATGAGATAAAGGAGTAATGATATGTCCGAATCAATTGCCGAATATATTGTTAACCTTCTTGGCGGAAAAATTTCCCCTGAGCTTATCGCTTTTATAGTTTCCATGCTTCCTATTCTTGAACTCAGAGGTGGTTTGATCGCTGCAAAGCTTATGGAGATTGAGTTCTTCAAGGCTTTTGCGATCTGCTTTATCGGCAATATGTTGCCGATACCGTTTATACTTCTTTTTATCAGAAAAATATTCAGTTGGCTCAAGAAAATACCCAGTGTAGAAAAAGTAATCGTTAAACTTGAGGCACGTTCAATAAGAAAAGCGGATAGAGTTGAAAAATACAGGCTATGGGGGCTACTTGTTTTTGTAGGTATACCTTTGCCGGGTACAGGTGCATGGACCGGTGCTCTTGTTGCGGATTTGCTTGATATCAGAATCAAGCATTCGCTTCCGGTTATTTCAGCCGGAGTACTGATAGCCGGAATAATAATTTCCACTCTTTCCTACGGCCTTTTAGGTTTATTTGGATTTTAAAAAAAAAGAGACATCACTTCGTCTGAGGTGATGTCTTTAATTTTTTACAGAAGATTTACTCTGTTTTCGTTCATAATCAGCGATTGATATCTATAAAGTGTCTCTGTCAGTTGTTCTTCTTTATCGTGACTCATATTACATAACGGTCCGCGAAGATAACCTGTATCATAGCCGAGAATTTTCATAGCTGTCTTAATTGGTATCGGGTTTACGTCGCTGAAAATTGCATCAATAAGCTCAAGGCATTCTGATTGCATTTCATTAGCTTTGCCGATTTCTCCGTTAATTGCAGCCATTGTCATATTATGAGTAAACTCAGGTAAAATGTTAGAAAGCACCGAAATGACACCTTTACAGCCAAGATAAGCCGATGTAGTAATAAGATCATCGTTGCCTATGTAAAAGTCAAGACGGTCATTACAAAGAGCAAGAGATTTGAGGATCTTAGAAATATTCGGATCAGCTTCCTTTACGCCGATAATATTCTTATGATGGGATAGTTTTTCATAAGTTTCAGGCATAACATTCATACCTGTTCTTGAAGGTACATTGTAAACCAAAATTGGTTTTTTGAGTCTGTCGGCAAGGAAAGTATAATGCTTTATAAGACCTTGCTGTGAAGTCTTATTATAATAAGGTGTTACCATCAGATGAGCATTAATGCCCGTCTTTTCTGCTTCTTTTGCTAAATCAAGAGTAAAAAAAGTGCTATTACTGCCTGTGCCGCCGATTACAGGTACTCTGCCGCCTGTCCGTCGTACAGCGTGGGAAAACAGCTCTAATCTCTCTTTAACGCTCAGAGTTGAGCCTTCGCCTGTTGTTCCACAAACAATAATAGCATCTGTTTTGTTTGCAATTTGGAATTCTATAAGCTTTGAGAATCTTTCAAAATCGATTTGACCGTCCTTGTCAAAGGGTGTAATGATGGCTACGCCTGCACCGACAAAGACAGAGTTCATAAAAGACCTCCTTATTGAATTGTTATTGCTTATTAATCCATATAACCTTCAGCAGTAAGAAGTTCGGCAAGAAGAACAGCACCGCCTGCAGCACCTCTGAGGGTATTGTGTGAAAGGCATACGAACTTATAGTCATACTGTGTATCCTCACGGAGTCTGCCGATTGAAACAGCCATGCCGTTTTCGAGAGTACGGTTAAGCTTTGTCTGAGGCATATTGTCCTCTGTGAAGTAGTGAAGGAATTTTTTGGGAGCTGAGGGAAGATTTAATTCCTGAGCTCTGCCTGAGTAGTTATTCCATACATTGATGATTTCTTCCTTTGAAGGCTTCTTGCCTTCTTCAAAGCGCATAAATACAGCACCCATGTGACCGTCTGAAACAGGTACTCTGATACACTGAGCGGTAAAAGCGGGGGAGGTAGCGTTTTTGATTACACCATCTTCAACAGTACCCCAGAGCTTTAAGGGCTCCTGTTCGCTCTTTTCTTCTTCGCCGCCGATGTAGGGGATTACATTATCTACCATTTCGGGCCAGCTTTCAAATGTCTTACCTGCACCTGAGATAGCCTGATATGTGCAGACAAGAACTTCCTTAACACCGTATTCTTTATCAAGGGGATATACAGCGGGAACATAGCTCTGAAGTGAGCAGTTTGACTTAACAGCGATGAAGCCTTTCTTTGTGCCCAGTCTCTTTCTCTGGTCTTCGATAACCTTAATGTGGTCAGCATTGATCTCGGGCACTACCATAGGTACGTCAGCTGTACCTCTGTGTGCACTGTTGTTTGATACAACGGGACACTCAGCCTTAGCATAAGCTTCTTCAAGTGCTCTGATTTCGTCCTTTTTCATATCAACTGCACAGAAAACAAAATCAACCATTGAAGCGATTTCATTGATGTCTGCCGTTGCATCCTTGATTACAAGGTCAGCCATTTTTTCGGGCATAGGATCAGCAATTCTCCATCTGTTGCCAACAGCTTCTTTGTAAGTCTTGCCTGCTGAGCGTGAGCTTGCTGCAAGAACAACTACGTCGTACCAGGGATGATCAGCAAGAATTGTAGCAAATCTCTGACCTACCATACCCGTGGCACCGATAATACCTACCTTATACTTTTTCATTTTAAAACACCTCTTTAAATTCAATTATTTTGCATAAAACTGTTGCTAAATTCAGCAATATGCACTATAATATAAAGTAACTTTTATATAATATCACTTATTTAGTGATTAGTCAATTTAATTTTCTCATTTTTTTCGAGAAAAATCGAGGTTTTCTTTAATTTTGAAAGGATAAAGCAAGTTTTAATGAATAAGTCAGATTTTTATTACGAATTACCCGAAGAATTAATCGCTCAGCACCCGGTTGAGCCGAGAGATTCTTCACGTCTTATGACAGTTGACAGACAGTCGGGTGAAATTGAGCACAAGCACTTTTATGACATACTCGATGAACTTAAGTCCGGCGACTGTCTTATACTCAATAACACAAGGGTTTTACCTGCGCGACTTTTCGGCATCAAAAGGGATACAGGTGCAAGGGTAGAGTTTCTGCTTCTTACAAACAAGGGTGATGACACATGGGAGTGTATCGTAGGTCCGGGCAAAAGAGCGAAGCCCGGTACCGAATTTACTTTTGGCGACAGTATTCTGTCCTGTGAGGTTAAGGAAGTCCTCGACGGCGGAAACAGGCTTGTAAAATTCTTCTATGAAGGTAATTTCTATAATGTGCTCGACAAAATCGGTCAGATGCCTCTTCCGCCGTATATCACTGAAAGACTTGTAAACGGTGAAAGATATCAGACCGTATATTCAAAAGAGCTCGGCTCTGCTGCTGCACCTACAGCTGGCCTTCATTTTACCGAGGAGCTTATGGCTAAGATAGAAGCTAAAGGTGTAAAAATCGGTTATGTCACCCTTCATGTTGGCCTCGGTACATTCAGACCCGTAAAAGAAGAGGATATTTCACTTCATCTTATGCACTCTGAGCATTATTGGTTACCGAAAGAAACTGCTGATTTAATCAACGATACCAAGAAAAACGGTGGCAGAGTTATCGCTGTGGGTACCACCAGCTGCCGTACTCTGGAATCAGTAGGCACTTTCAAGGGTAAAATAGAAGAAAGTGAAGGTTGGACGGATATCTTCATTTATCCGGGATATGAGTTTAAATGTATTGATGCACTTATTACTAATTTCCATCTGCCGGAAAGCACTCTTATAATGCTTGTCAGCGCTTTCTGCGGCTATGAAAACACAATGAATTTCTATAAAACTGCCGTTGAGGAAAAGTACAGATTCTTCTCCTTCGGCGATGCAGTATTTCTGAGGTGACTATGAAATCAAAATTAACTCTTATAAAAAACGAAGGCACTGCAAGACGCTGTGAGTTTGAAACTGTTCACGGTACTGTGCAGACTCCTGCTTTTATGAATGTTGCGACCTGCGGTGCTATCAAAGGTGCACTTTCAGCACTTGACTTAAAAGAAATCAAGTGCCAGATTATGCTCAGCAACACCTATCATCTCCATGTAAGACCCGGTGATGAGCTTGTGAAAGAAATGGGGGGACTCCACGAATTCACACGTTGGCAGGGTCCCATTCTCACAGACAGCGGCGGATTTCAGGTTTTCTCTCTTGCGAAGCTTCGCAAAATTCAGGAAGAAGGCGTAACCTTCAATTCTCACGTTGACGGACGCAGAATTTTTATGGGTCCCGAAGAAAGTATGCAGATCCAGTCAAACCTTGGCTCAACTATTGCCATGGCTTTTGACGAATGTGTTGAAAACCCTGCCAAGTACGAATATGCAAAGCAGTCCTGCGAGCGTACAGTCAGATGGCTCAAGCGATGTAAAACGGAGATGGACAGACTCAATTCTCTGCCAGATACAATAAACAAAAAACAGCTTCTTTTTGGTATCAATCAGGGCTGTACTTTCGATGATCTTCGTGTTGAAAATATGAAACAGATTGCTGAATTAGACCTTGACGGATATGCAATCGGCGGACTTGCTGTAGGTGAGCCCAAGGAAGATATGTACCGTGTAATCTCAGCTGTTGAACCCTATATGCCTAAGAATAAGATTCGCTATCTTATGGGTGTCGGTACTCCCGGCAATATCATTGAAGGCGTCAGCAGGGGAGTGGATATTTTTGACTGCGTTATGCCCTCAAGAAACGCACGTCACGGTCATCTCAATACTTGGGACGGTATTATTAACATCAATAACAAGAAGTACGAGAAAGATAGCTCACCCATAGATTACAAGTGCGACTGTCCCACCTGCCGTAACTTCTCACGCTCATATATCAGACACCTTTTCAAAGCAAAAGAGATGCTTGCTATGAGACTTTGCGTTATTCACAATCTTTATTTTTACAATACGCTTATGGAAAAAATCAGAGATGCTCTCGATAATGATTGCTTCGCCGAATTTCACAACAAATATGTTGATTTGCTTGATACACGTATATGAAAATTGTGTAAAATTTTTGAATATTGCTTGATATTCAGATGTAATATCTGCTATAATATTAGACATTATTTTATATTCAGGAGGAAAGTCAAATGAACTTTTTAACAGAAACAGCTCCCGCAGGCGGCAATATGTCAATGATTCTTATGATGGTTGGTATTTTTGCCCTTATGTATTTCTTCACAATCCGTCCTCAGAAAAAGAGACAGAAGGAAGAACAGGAAATGCGTAATGCTGTTGAAGTTGGTGACGAAATCACAACAATCGGCGGTATCTGCGGCAAGGTTGTAATCGTTAAAGAACAGCACCTCATCATCGAAACAGGCGCTGACAGAAACAGAATGCAGATTACACGTTGGGCTGTGCAGCAGAACAATACTGCAACAGAAAGACTTCAGGCTGAAAGAGAAGCTGCTAAGGCTGCTGCTGAAAAAGCAAAAGCTGAGAAGAAGGCTGCTAAAGGCAAGAAGGACGCTGAATAATCCGTCATAAAAACATTTAGTCTCTCATATTCATTTAACAGATGAAATATGGGAGGCTTTTTCTATGCAAAAATTAAAGCCAAAATCAAAGAAATCAAGAGCTGAAAACACGGCTGTGTCAACTTTTATAAATGTGCAGATATTCAGTGTTATATGTTATATAACAGTGTTTCTGATCTTTTCTTTTATTGCTCTGATTGCCGACTTGCCGCAAAAATATGATTATTATTTTTCACTTTTTATATTTTTAATTTGCAGCTTTGTGACCGGTTTTTATGCAGGTAATAAAATCAGACAAAACGGTCTTCTTACAGGTATCATTTATTCCTTACCTATAAACACCCTGACATTGCTTATTTCTTTAATTTTTGCCGATTTTAAAGTGAATGCTTCTATTTTAATAACAATAGCACTCTTAGTCATCTCATCGGCTGCAGGCGGTGTTTTAGCAGTGAATAAAAGACACAGACGATAAGGGAGTAAAGCATCTTGATGGTCAGCGCAGTAATAAATAAACCGTCTTTTTCAGTAGATAATACAAAAAAATCGGCGATAATTTCATCGGCAGTTTTAGCTTCGGGCATAGTAACAGGTTCTCTGATTTATATCGTATCAAAAACTCAGGTCTCAACTGAACTGTGGGAGTTATTTACAAGTTTTTGCATGGATTTTTCAAATAAAAACAAGCCCGAGATTATTTCCGGACTTGTTATGCAAAATCTTGCCTATTATTCTCTTATGCTTATTTTTGCAGTAAGTGCATTCGGTACCCCTGCCGTTTTCTTTTTAAGCTTCATCAAGACTCTGGGTCTTGGTATGCTGACAACATACATATATGATACATTTGCCCTGAAGGGTATAGAATACTGTCTTTTGGTGTTATTACCGGGGAAAATCATTTTACTTTTCGCAATGGTCCTTTTGACTCAGAATTGCTACATTATGTCACTCGACATATACAGAAGTCTCAGAAATAAGAGCGATAGGGCAGTAGAGTTTAAAAAATTCAGCCTAAGAGCACTGCTTATCCTGATTTTAATTCTGGTATCAAGTTTGATAGATTTTATTTTAGTTATCAGTTTTTCGTCTTTGTTTGACTTTGGCTGATTTATTTATCAGCCTTTTGCTTACTCAGGGGATTTTTCTTTGCTGCATCACGAAGTTGTTTATTTTCAAGATGTGTGTAAATCTCAGTGGTTGAAAGCTGCTCATGTCCGAGCATATCTTTAAGAATCAGTACATCGACTTCACCGTGCTGATACATAAGAGTTGCGGCAGTGTGTCGCAATTTATGTACTGAGTAGTGTTGACCGTTAAGTCCGATTTTCTCAAGATAGTGATATACCATAAGCTGTACTGCTTGTCTGCCGATTCGTTTATTGAGTCGGCTTATAAAAAGAGCTTTTCTGTCTTCGCCCTTAAGTGAACCTGCAGGTCTTACAAGAAGATAGTTCTTAAGAGCTTTTATACAAGCTTCATTGAGATAAACAAGACGCTGTTTATTACCTTTACCGGTTACAATGAGAGTTTCATTTTCAAAGTTAACATCATTTACGTTGAGACCGCAAAGCTCGGCAAGACGAAGTCCGCAGTTTAAAAAGAGTGTGAGTATGCAGTAATCACGCTCTTTATTTTCGCCTTTTACACTGTCAAGTAGTTCTATACTCTGCTCAAGTGTCAGATATTTCGGCAAAGCCTTTTTAGGCGGTGCAACCTGGAGCTGTGCCGCAGGGTTATGATCTATATAGTTCATTTTTTCTGATACATATTTAAAAAATCCACGGATAGATGAAGCTTTTCGGGCTCTTGTCTTAGCTGAATTTGAGCGGTCAGAACTGCAAAATATTAAGAAATTGTTAATGTCCTTGAGAGTGATTTTATCAAGATAATCAGTATCAATGTGGGTGAGGTCATAAATTTTTCTGTCCTGACCGGGGGACAGGGTAGTATCATAATTTTCAAGATAACAGAAAAATAGGTAAAGGTCTGTAATATATTGATTAACAGTGGCTTCAGAACGGGCTTTAACAACTAAAAGCTCACTGATATATTCATCAACTGTCGGCGGTAAAAGATTTCTGTTAATGTCAAGCATAACCGTAGCTCCTTAAACTAAAAATTGAATCTGCTATCAATAAATCTACTATACAAAATTTCTATTAAAATGTCAATAGCAAAAAGAATTTTGTATAGTAGATATTAAAATTTATTTAATATTGGTACAGTATAGTAGTATGTAAAATTTTAATCAAGGCTTGATTACACATAAAGTTTTATTTATTATACCGATTTAACTCGATTTATTATGTAGCAGCAATTAAAATACAGTTTCCCAATATTTTTAATAAAAATGTCATTTGATGGATTTTTCTTAAACGATGCTCAGGTCATTTAGAAAATTTCTGTTAAACGCTTTTTTTAATTTTTATCAAATTATGAGTTGGTCGTAAAGAAAAAATCAGTTAAATGACTTTTTTGAGATTTTTTATTAAAAGCTTACCTAAGTTGAATAAAAATTATAGAATGCAATGAGTTTGTTTAAATTTAAAATTGAAAAGGATTTTAAATTTAACTTAATGGAAAACCTATTGTCAATTTGTTATTGCATTATTTATCAAGGCTTCATTAACCATAAAACAATTAGATATAATCAGACTATAATTACAATAGATTATATTTGTGATTGGTAGTACCGTTCGCTTCATTTTAACTATAATAACATATCAATCCTCACCTAAACTATACAAAATATTAATTTTGTATAGTTGCTTGTAAATTTTGATAGGTACATATTTTGACACTCTCCTTCAGATGTAAAAAGAAATTTTTCTGTCAGTGCGTACTTGATATTGTATTGTTAAATAAAATATGATAGAATGAGTAGAAATTAATTTTAAGGATCATTATAATAATGCAGATTGTAATTCAGAACGGCATCGTGGATTTGTCCGGCGAGCCTATACTTAAGAAAGTTAATATGGAAATCAATACCGAAAGCAAAATAGGTATCGTCGGCCGTAACGGCTGCGGTAAAACGACTTTGCTTCGTCTTATTGCCGGTGAACTTCAGATTTCAAAAGACAACCCCGAAGCTAACAGCAACTTTATGATTTCGGGTAAACCTGTTATCGGCACTCTCAATCAGATGGCTTTTAAAGATAACAGTGTTTCTCTGCTCGACGAAATCAGAAGTGCTTATCAGAATATTATCGATATGAAAATACGTCTTGATGAGCTACAGCTCACTATGAGCCACGGCGAAAACCCTGATGCAATCAGTGAGTATACTACCCTGCTGGATATTTTTACAAATGAAGGCGGTTTCTATTTCGAAAAGGAATATGAAGCGGCTATCAAGCGTTTCGGTTTCACTGAAGAGGAAAAATATAAGCCACTTTCAGATTTTTCAGGCGGTCAGCGAACAAAAATAGCTTTTCTTAAGCTTTTGCTGTCAAAACCTGATTTACTTCTTCTTGACGAGCCTACCAACCATCTGGATGTTGATGCTGTTACATGGCTTGAAGAGTACCTTTCTACTTATAAAAAAGCCGTTGTTATTGTATCCCACGACCGAATGTTCCTTGATAAAACTGTTAAGATCATTTACGAGATTGAAAGAGGAAAAACATATAAATATAACGGAAATTATTCAGAATTTGTAACTCAGAAGCAGCTTTTACGTCAGCAACAGGCAAAGGATTACGAGGCTCAGCAAAAGGAAATAGCCCGTCTTACTGAGCTTGTTGAGCGTTTCAGATATAAAGCAAACAAGGCAGCTATGGCTCAGTCCAAGCTTAAACAGCTTGAGAGAATGGATTTAATTGAACCTCCCGAAACTTATGATAACAAAACTTTTAAAGCTGCTTTTCAGCCGACTGTACGTTCAGTGAATGATGTTTTATCCGTCAGGGACCTTGCCATAGGCTACGACAGAGTGCTTTCAAAGGTAAGCTTTGATATCAAACGTGGTGAGCACATAGGTATTATCGGCGGTAACGGACTCGGAAAGTCTACTTTACTGAAAACTTTAGTAGGTGCACTCCCCTCTCTCGCTGGCGAATTTATAATAGGTGGCAGTGTAAAGATTGGCTACTTTGATCAGCAGATGGCTCAGTATTCGAGTTCTGAAACAGTACTTGATGATTTCCGCAATGAATTCCCCGCGTATAACGATTTTCAGGCTCGTAGTGCCCTTGGTGCTTTCTTATTCAGCGGTGAAGATGTCTTCAAAACCGTTGATATGCTTTCCGGCGGCGAAAGAGTAAGACTTTCACTCTGTAAAATCTTCGGCAAAAAGCCGAATTTTCTGATTCTTGACGAGCCTACCAACCACATGGATATCCTCAGTAAAGAAGTTCTTGAAAATATTCTTATGGACTATGAGGGAACGCTTATATTTGTGTCACATGACAGATATTTTATTAAGAAAGTTGCTCAGCAGATACTTTCTTTTGAAGGCGGCGGTACAAAACTCTACCGGTTCGGATATGAGGAATATCTCGAAAGTCAGGCACTCCCCTCTCCCGATACGGAAAATACAGCTAAAATCGCCGATAAGGTGCCGAAAAAGAGTTTTACAACCCCACTCAAGGAAAAATCACGCAGAGAAAGAGCGCTTAAAAAAGCTGAGGAAACAGTCGCAAAATTAGAAGACGAAATGTCTAAGCTTGAAGAAGCTTTCGCAGACGAAAACAATCAGAGTGATTATATCAGGCTTGGCGAGCTTCAGAACGAACTTGCCCGTGTTTCGGCAGAGCTTGAAGAAGCAATGCTCGTCTGGGAAGAGGCTGAGGCTTTAGTTCAGGAAATACAATAAAATATTGCAGATAGTTGCACGGCGGCACCATTGTCGAACAAAGTTCGACCCGACGAATTATCGTCGGAAATCACCGAAGGTGATTTATGGAGCCGCCAGCTGTTTTTTCATCATACTGTAAATATACAAAAAAAGGCGTCTTATGACGCCTTTTTTTACAGTGATTAAATTATTCACCGATGATTGATGTGTACATGAAGTACTTATAACCAAGAGGATTGCTGAAGAAACCGTCTACGCTGTCGTCTATCATATAGATGTCTGTGTAGTAGTAGATAGGTGTAATGCAGCCTGTTGACATAAGGAGATCTTCTGCAAGGTGCATAAGCTCATATCTTGTTTCTGTTTCATCGCAGGACTTGATTTCAGTGATAAGCTTATCATAAGTGTCTGCCCATGTTGCATCTTCAACCTTGTAGTCGATGCCGTAACCTGTGAGGTCAAGATCGTACATAGCAAGACCCTTGTGAGCGCCCTTACCGAACTGAACGTCGTTGTTACCTGAAACTGTTGTCCACATATCAAGGAATGAGATGGGATCGTTATAGTCAGCGAGCCAGCCGTTACGTGCTACTGAATAGTCGCCGTTCTTACGTGTCTCAAGGAATGTGTTCCACTCCTGATTTGTAAGCTCAACACTGATACCAACAGCAGCGAGAGCGCCCTGGATGTATTCACCGATAGCCTGGTGAGCATCGTTGGTGTTATAGATATATGTGAGTGTGGGAACATCTGTGAAAGTGCCTGAAGCTTCGTCGAATGCATAGTACTTCTTGAGAATCTTCATAGCTTCTTCGTAATTAGCTTCAAATGCTTCAACTGCTACATCGTAGTAACCGAAGTATTCTTCGCTGCTGCCGGCAGTCTGATAGAACTGAGTACCGTCGGGATTTGTAAGACCCATAGCAACGAATGATGAAGCGGGAACTTCGCCAGCCTGTGAAATCTGATTAACAATGTGGTTTCTGTCAAGGAGAAGACCGAGTGCATATCTGATTTCAGCCTGAGCTGCCTCAGCGGCTACGCCTTCGAGTTCACTTGTTTCAGGAAGAAGATTTTCGTTAATGTTCCAGCATACATAGTATGTGCCGAGCTGACCTGATACTACGTATTCATCGGGATATTCTGTCTTGAGATTTGAGATTTCGTTAGTGGGAACGTCATCAATAAGAAGCCAGTCGCCGTTCTTGAAGTTTGTGAGCATGTTGTTAGCATCATCTGAAAGATAGAACTTGATTTCAGGCATTGTTACAGCAGCTGCATCAAAGTAGTTCTCGTTCTTTGTCATTGTGATAACACTGTTATGCTCCCAGCCTGTAAGCTTGTAAGCACCGTTTGAAACATAAGTTTCAGGCTTTGTAGCCCAGCTTTCATCAGCAACAACATCTTCACGTACGGGATAGTATGTGGGGAATGCAAGAAGCTCGTTCCAGTATGTTACTTCGTTGTTGAGTGTAACTACAAGAGTCTTGTCGTCTGTAGCTTCAACTGCAAGCTTTGCATCAGGGTTGATGTATTCAGGAATAGGGTTGCCTTCCTTATCAACTTCACCTGAATCTTTGCTTTCCCACATATCAGCGTAACCTACAACAACGTCAAACATGTAGTTGTAGTCACCTGCAAGCTCGGGTGAAGCTGCACGGTTCCATGCGAACACGAAGTCAGAAGCCTTCACGGGCTGACCGTCTGACCATGTGAGACCGTCTCTGAGTGTGTAAGTATAAGTAACTGTTCCGTCTTCGTTTACAACGCCTTCTGTAAGTTCTTCAGCAGCGTCAGCAACGATAACGAGGTTGCCTTCTTCGTCTTCAGCCCACTTAGCAATACCTGAGAAAAGATGTGCAACCATTGTAGCACCGTCAACAGATGAGTTGAGTGCAGGGTCAATTGTGAGAGGTTCTGAAGCAAGGCAAACTGCAAGTGAGTTTGTGTCAGCTTCTTTACCGCCACAAGCGGCTAATGTAAATAACATTACAGCAGCCAGGATTAAAGCAAGAATTTTTTTCATTTTCTTTCTTTCCTTTCTGAATTTTTTATATACAATGTGCCGCATCGTAATACGGCACATTCATATACCTTAGTTGATTTCTTCAGTTCTGTGACAAGCAACAAAGTGTCCCTTTGAAACCTCCTTGAATTCAGGCATTGACTCTGCGCACATTGCTGTAGCGTGAGGACAGCGGGTGCGGAAAGGACAGCCCGAGGGAGCATTAAGAGGACTGGGAATGTCGCCCGAGAGAACGATTCTCTTATTAGCTCTTGCAATCTTCGGATCGGGAATAGGTACCGATGAAAGAAGAGATTTTGAGTAAGGGTGAAGAGGATTGTCGTATATCTCCCCTGCATCTGCAAGCTCAACAAGTCTGCCTAAATACATTACGCCGATTCTGTCACTGATATGACGAACAACCAGAAGATCGTGAGCGATAAAGAGATAGGTAAGACCGAGCTGCTGTTGAAGCTCACCGAACATATTGATAACCTGAGCCTGAATTGAAACGTCAAGAGCTGATACGGGCTCGTCGCAGACAATGAAGTCAGGATTAACAGCAAGGCTTCTTGCTATACCGATTCTCTGACGCTGACCGCCTGAAAATTCGTGAGCGTATCTTGAAGCGTGTTCTGAGTTAAGTCCAACATGACCCATAAGCTCGAGGATTCTCTCTTCGCGTTCTTTTTTGCTCTTATAAAGCTTGTGAACATCAAGAGGCTCACCGATAATATCAGAAACTGTCATACGGGGGTTAAGCGATGAATAGGGATCCTGGAAAACCATAGTAGCCTTCTTGCGGAATTCCTTGATATCAGCTTTTGATTTTATGAGCTTTCCGTCGTACCAGATTTCACCTGCTGTAGGCTTATAAAGATTGAGGATTGTTCTGCCGACAGTAGTCTTACCGCAGCCTGATTCACCAACAAGACCGAGAGTTTCACCCTTATTGATTGAAAGTGAAACATCATCAACAGCCTTAAGAGGCCTCGTCTTGAACATACCGACATTGATGTCAAAGTACTTTTTAAGACCCTTTACTTCAATTAAAGTCTTGTTTTCGCTCATTGGGTGTCACCGCCTTCCGTCTTATTTTCGAGGGAAATTTCACCCTTGTCCATTAAGTTTTTAATACACATCCAGCATGATGCTGCGTGGTTTTCATTGACCTCTACCCTATCGGCTTTTTCTGTAATGCAGATTTTCATTGCATTGTCACATCTCGGAGCAAAGGGACAGCCCTTAGGCATATTGAGAAGGTCGATAGGTGTGCCTGTAATAGGCTGAAGCTTCGTACCTGCTGAGGTTGTTGAAGGAATTGAGCGAAGAAGTCCTTTTGTATATTCGTGTTGAGGATTATAGAAAATCTCGTCAGCTGTACCCTGCTCACAGATTGAGCCGGCGTACATAACAATAACTTCGTCGCACATCTGAGCTACAACGCCGAGGTCATGGGTAATCATAATGATTGCCATACCAAGTTCTTCCTGAAGCTCCTTCATAAGATCAAGAATCTGAGCCTGAATTGTAACGTCCAGAGCTGTTGTCGGCTCGTCAGCTATAAGAATATCAGGCTCGCAGGCAAGTGCCATTGCTATCATAACTCTCTGTCTCATACCGCCTGAGAGCTCAAAAGGATACTGCTTCATACGCTTTTCAGGCTCGTTTACATTTACAAGTCTGAGCATTTCGAGGGCTCTCTCCTTAGCCTGCTTCTTATCACGGTCAGTGTGAAGAAGAATAGCTTCCATAAGCTGATTGCCGATTGTATATGTGGGGTTAAGTGATGTCATAGGATCCTGGAAGATAATTGAAACCTTGTTACCTCTGACGTCCTTCATAACCTTTTCATCAGCACCTACAAGCTCCTGACCGTCGAGCTTGATTGAACCGCCGACGATCTTACCTGCTGAAGCGAGAATCTGCATAATAGAATACGCTGTAACGGATTTACCCGAGCCTGATTCACCTACGATACCGAGAACCTTGCCCTTTTCAAGGGTGAATGAAACACCGTTTACAGCTTTGACCTCACCTGCATCTGTAAAGAAGGAGGTACGAAGGTCTTTTACTTCTAATAAAGCCATTATATACTCTCCTTTCTTAGCTGTTAAGCTTGGGGTCGAATGCGTCGCGAAGACCGTCACCAAGCAGATTGAGGGATAAAACGATAAGTGAAATTACAATTGCGGGAATTACTAGTCTGTAGGGGTATGAATTGATACCGTTGAGTGCCTCAGAAGCAAGTGAGCCGAGGGATGGCATGGGTGCGTTAACACCGAGTCCGAGGAATGAAAGGTAACTCTCTGTGAAAATAGCGTTGGGAATCTGCAACGCAGTTGAAATGATTACTACACTGATACAGTTGGGTATAAGATGCTTTCTGATTATCCAGCTGCCTTTTGCACCTGTTGCTTTAGCAGCGAGAACATATTCCTGCTCACGAAGCGAAAGAATCTGACCGCGGATAAGTCTTGACATAGATACCCAATAAAGCACTGCGAATACTATAAACAAGCTTATGATGTTGGTACCGATTTTAGAAAGCGAGGTACCGTCAATGATAGGCTTAAGGGAAACATTGAGCACTGACGAAAGAAGGATAACCATAAGCATATCGGGAAGAGAATAAATAATATCGACTATTCTCATTATAACAAGGTCTACCTTGCCGCCGAAGAAGCCTGCAACTGAGCCGATAGTAAGACCGATAATAAGCACAATTATGCTTGCAAAGAAGCCTACAGCAAGTGAAATTCTTGTGCCATATACTACGCGGATAAAATAGTCACGACCCTGCTGGTCAGTACCGAAAACATGAGGGAAAACCTTCTCCCCTGCTGCGATTTTAGCCTGCTCGGTTGCACCGTATTCAAAGGGTGCAAGGTTAGCGTAAGAAGCGTCAACAGGCTTACCCGGTGTGATGCCGAGCTGTGTTTCATAAGAATAGGGCCAGAACATCGGCAGAAGAATCGATGAAAGAGTAACAAGTACAATAATGATAAGCGATACCAAAGCAACCTTATTTTTAACAAGACGCTTTACGCCGTCCTTAAAGAAGGTTGAAGACGGTCTCATCTGCACCATATATTCCTTGTCTTTATCTGTCGCAGGAATAAAGGAGTCAACGTTAACATGTAAGCTTAAAGGCATTTTTTTCATTTTCTGTCTCCTCCTTATTCTAAAGTAATTCTCGGGTCAACAAGCTTATAAACAAAGTCAGTTATAAGGTTCATTATAACGATAAGTGCCGCAAGAACTATAGTTGTACCCATAATGAGAGTGTAGTCACGGTTGATGATGCTGTTAACGAAGGCTCTGCCGATACCAGATACGGCAAAAATCTGCTCAACAACAAGTGAACCAGTTACGATATAAGCAAGCATAGGCCCGAAATAAGTTACAACGGGAATAAGCGAATTCTTGAGTGCATGCTTGAATATAACATTCTTAGGTGATACACCTTTTGCTCTTGCCGTACGGATATAGTCCTGACCGAGAACATCGAGCATTGACGAACGTGTAAGACGTGTGATATATGCCATGGGATAAAGAGAAAGTGTGATAACAGGAAGTATCAGACCTTCAGCCGTAGTGCCGTTTGCCGGGAAAATCCTGAATGTAATGGCAAAAAGAATCAATAACAATGTACCCATAATAAATGAGGGCATAGAAACAAAGGCTGTCGTTACAACCATAATGATTTTATCAATTATTTTATTTCGTCTGAGAGCCGCAAGTGAGCCGAGGCACACACCTGTCACAAGAGCGATAAGAGCCGCAACAACACCGAGCTTTGCAGAAACCTTAAGTCCGTCGGAAATAATATCGATTACGTCGCGGCCTCTCTGTTTAAGAGAAGGACCGAAGTCGAATTCTGTAACGATGTCCTTAAGATAAGTGAAATACTGAGTCATAAGCGGTTTATCAAGACCGTACTTCGCCTCGAGTGCTGCCTGAGCAGCGGGAGTTGTAGCTTTTTCACCAACAAAGGGACCGCCGGGTACAGCGCGCATAACAAAGAAAGTTACCGTAATAACAATCCATATTGATAAAAGCGCAAGAGCTACTCTTTTTAAAACGTAAAAAATTGTCTTAGAGTTCAAATAAATACCACCTTATTTTAATATTCTGAAAGTTTTTTGAAACCTGAAATTTATTGTTAAATTATAAATATCATTATACTAAAAAATCACCAAAAAAACAATAGTTATGCTTTAATTGGTTAATTTTTTGCTTCAAAATCTTTCATTTATAAGCTTATCACAAGCTAAAACATAATGAATCAGAACTCTGAGAGCCTCAAAAAATTCTTCAATGTCAATCATTTCATCGCACTGATGAGGGCCACCGTGACCGTCGGGCATCTTGAGAGAACCGTTTCTCGGAATGAAGGTACCGATTGAAAAAGCATTTTTGAGTTTTCTTGCATAGGTGCCGCCGGACATAAGCACACTTTTTTGCTTTTCACCTGTGATTTCAGCATAGATTTCTTCAAGTGCAAGAGGAATTTTACTGTTTTTGTCAATAGAAAATCCGGGGCTGTTGTCCTTATAGGTAACATCAAAACCGAATTTATTAAGTGAAGCTTCACTGTTTTTCTCAAGATCGTCACCGCTGTAGGTATCACCGTATCTACAGTCAAAGCTGAGACAGATTTTACCGTCTTCTGTTTTTACAATACCGTTTACAGTTGTTGTCTTGCCGAAATTCACATCATCGTGGAAAACTCCGAGAGATTCACCGTAGGATGAGGAAAGAATATCCTTGACCTTGAGCATTATGGCTTTATCGCTTTCGCTGAGACTCTCACATTCGCTTAAAAGCTCGGCTGTGATATATACAGCATTAACTGAGCCGTCAGGTATGCTCGCGTGTTTTGCAATGCCTTTGGCTTCAAGATAAATAATGTTGTTTTCGGCAGTCAGTGTGAATTCATTTTTGTTCTGAATTTTTGAAGCAAGCTCATTATAAAGAGCTTCAGAATATTTGATTTCAGCAAGAACCTTGTCGAGGACAATGTTGAATGCCTCACCGCCTTGCATTGATATAATGTCACTGAGGCTGTCGCGTGACTGACACCAGAAATGATAAATGCCCTTTTCACCTGTGCTGCATGGAAAATCAGCATCGGGCACAATTGACACATCGGGCACCGTCTGCTCCTTGAGATAGTTTTTTATATCCTCCATACCGCATTCTTCGTCGGAGCCGATGAAGGTCTGAAGCTTACTCTTTAACATTATTCCGTTATCTCTCAGGAACTCTGTTACGCAGAGCGATGCGATTATACCCGATTTGTTGTCCTCAGCTCCCCTGCCGATAAGCGCTCCATCTTTAATGATGGGATTAAAAGGCTCAGTGTAAAGCCAGTCATCGCCGACGGGCACTACGTCACTGTGAGAAAAAAGACCGATAGTTTTCTTGCCATCGCCGTAAGTTGCAAGTGCATATCCGCTATTTTTATATACTCTTGAGTCGATATTTTCAGTGTCAAAGAGCGAAGCCGCGTATTCAAGTGCCTTAGCACAGTTTTCACCAAAGGGTGCTCCTTCTTTACCTACACTCTTAATTGATGGAATTTTGCAAAGCTCAATCCAATGTTTGAGAATTCTGTCTTTATTGCTGTCTATCCACTGAGTTATTTTTGAGTCATATTCTTTATTAATCATCAGTTTACCCCTTTCGCTTCATCGGACTATCAATTTAATAAACTAAAGCAAAAAGTGCTCAAAAAAAGAGCTATATTGAACTATAGCCCTAGGGTGACGAGTATAATCCGAACCCGTTTTTTGCGGGTAGATTTCCGCCACCTCTTTGTTAAAATACTCGCAAATCCGAAAGGATTTGCTCCGTTTTGTGCCTTGATTTGTCAAAAATCTCCGCCGCAAAAAATCTTCGACCGGAAAGTGTAAATTTTTGCGGCTATTTTGGATAATGAGGATGCCGACAGGCTGTCGCCTTTCTAATCTGAATTGCCGAAAGAGGCGTGAAAATTCACTCTTTCAGGCGAGTTCGGATTATACTCGTCACCCTAATGTAGAACAAGTTTCGTGACATTATATCATAAACTTATAAATTTAGCAAGTTAAATTTGCACTTAACTTTTATCGTCATGTAAAGATTTCGTTAAAATTATTTAAGCAAGCCACTTCCTTCGTATTTTTTTCTTTGCGACCGAGAAACAAATCAGGTGCGCTATGAGAGTTACAATCCAGCTTATGGGATAAGTATAGTATATAACTTCAATCTTGTGAAATTCTTCGAGCTGAAATACTGTTGCTATCCATATAAGCCTTAAAGCACAGACACCAACAAGTGAAACAATCATCGGCATGATTGAATATCCGAGTCCTCTCAGTGAGCCTACAACAACGTCCATCATGCCGCATATAGCGTATGAGCAGGCAATAATTACAAGTCTGTTGACACCTGCTTCAATAACTGCACTGCTGTCTGTATAAAAACCGATAAGACTTTCGCCGAATACGATATATATGCCGCAGAATATGAGACCGACAACAAGCACATAGCCTAAAGCTGCGTAGAGTATCTTATTGATTCGCTCATATTTTCTCGCGCCTGCATTTTGTCCCGTGAAGGACACTGCCGACTGATGAAAGGCATTCATTGAAGTAAAAGCGAAACCCTCGATATTCTGCGATGCCGAATTACCTGCAACAACAGTAGTGCCGAATGAATTTACCGAAGACTGAATAACGATATTTGCAAGGGAAAAGAGCATCCCCTGAATACCTGCGGGAAGACCGATTCTGACGATTCTTACGAGTTTATGGCTGTCGATACCAAGCATTTTGATGCTTAGTCTGATGGCGCTTCGTTCTTTCATAAGGCAAGCAACAATTAAAACAGCGGATATTATCTGTGAAATTACAGTTGCAAGACCAACGCCGAATACGCCCATATTGAATCTGATAACAAAAAGCAGGTTGAGACATACGTTTACAACACCTGCCAAGGTGAGGTAGTATAGGGGTCTTCTTGTATCACCAACGGCACGCAGTACAGCACTGCCGAAGTTATACACCATTACTGCTGTCATACCGCAAAAATAAGTCCTGAGATATATTACGGCAAGATCAATTACATCATCGGGAGTCTGCATCAATGTGAGTATATACGGCGCAAAAACGATACCGATTACCGTAAGCACAACACCGCCTATAACACTCAGAGTCATTGCTGTATGCACTGTCTTTTTAAGGTCATCCTCCTGGCCTGCGGCAAAATAGTTTGCTGTCAGCACATTGGCACCTACGGACAAGCCAATAAAAAGATTAGTTGTAAGGTTAATAAGCGAGCCTGTTGAACCAACAGCTGCAAGTGATGCATCGCCTGCAAATTTACCGACAACAATTACATCAGCAGCGTTAAAAAGAAGCTGCAATATACCTGAAAGCATTAGTGGTAAAGCAAATACAATCATTTTCTTTGCTATTGAACCTGTACACATATCGATTGTGTGGCTGCTTCTTAGTTTCATTCTTTGTTCCATTATATTATCTTGATCTGTCCTTCATTGTAAATTTACGGCTATATTTTATCACAACATATAAAAAACAGCAACAGTTATTGACAACAAAATTTAATAGTAATATAATTTATAAGTAAATATAAACAGGAGTGTATTAATTATGAAAATAGGTTTTATAGGGCTTGGAATTATGGGAGAATCAATGTGCGAAAACATTGTAAAAAAGCACAGTGATACCGTTTATGCCAATGACCACAAGCAAAGTCAGATAGATAAGCTCGTATCTCTCGGCGCCGTAGGTTGCAGTAGCAATATCGAAATTGCTCAGAAGGCAGATGTTATTGTTACAATGATCCCTACTTCAAAGCACGTAAGTGACTGTTATACGGAATTACTCCCCTACCTGGATGAGGGAAAAATATGTATTGATATGAGCACAATCGACCCGGATGTGTCTGTCAAAGTAAGCAAAATGGTAAAAAACAAGGGTGCACAGTTTGCCGATTGTCCAGTTGTACGCTCAAAGGCTGATGCCATTGCAGGTACTCTCGGTGTACTTGCAGGCTGCGATGAGGATTTATTCCCTGTAATTGAGCCGATACTCTCTTATATGGGACAAAAAGTAATCTATATGGGCAAAAACGGTATGGGACTTACTGCTAAAATCTGCCATAATACTCTTGTTGCAGAGATTCAGAATGCAGTTAATGAGACTCTGCTCTTAGCTCAGAAATACGGTGTTTCAATTGACAATTTCGCTGATGCAGTCGCTGCCGGCGGAGCACAGAATTTTTATATGCAGGCTCAAAGAGAAAAACTGAAGAATGAAGACTGGTCAACAGCCTTTTCCCTGGAAAACGTATGCAAGGATATCAACATCTGCGCTAAAATGAGTGAAGAAATCGGCTTCGATATGCCCGGTATGCGAGTAGCAAAGGCGGCTATTGAAAAGGGTGTTGAAAGAGGCTGGGGCAAGCAGGATTTCAGACAGACCTACAGAATCGTCAGAGGCGACTAAAAGGAAGTGACAATATGAACAAGAAGCTAAAAGTACTAATCGCAGTTACTTTGGTTGTTGCGGTATGTGGAACAGGTTTATTTGCTTTTATGTTTTTCAACGGACTCTCAGGCATAAGAATCAATCCGCAATATAAAGAAGGTCAGATTAAAATTGCACTTGTTGGTGACAGCGTGACTTACGGACACAGCATTAAAAACTGGCCGAAAAACAACTGCCCTGCCCTGCTCTCACAGTCCCTTGATGCCGGATATTGCGTAAGGTCCTACGGCGTCAGCGGAAGCACGGTACAGCCCGACGGGGATCAGCCATACAATGCTACAAAAGCTTATATATGGTCACACGAATTTGATACTGATGTACTCGTGTTTATGCTCGGCAGTAATGACTCTAAGCCCGAAAACTGGAAGGGTGCCGAGAAATTCAAAAAGGAATATATAAAACTGCTTGACAGTTATACTGATGTTGATTATCCTCCCAAAGTGCTTCTCTGCACTCCTCCTACAGCGTTTTTCCCTGAGGGCGTAACAAATGGACTTTCCAATTACGATGTTCAGCCGCTGATTATTGAGGAAATCGCTGAGATTGTCAGAGAAGTCGCCAATGAAAAGGACTATATGCTTATTGATATAAATGACCTCACAGAAAACAGGAGAGACTTATTCGGAAAAGATAACGTGCACCCAAACAATGACGGTGCTAAAGAAATCGCATCCGCTATATACAAGTTTATAATCAGCTTATAAAGGTGAATAAAATGAAGAAGATTGAAACTAAAACACTACTTAAAATCGCAGGTATCGGCTTTGCCCTTTTCCTTTGCATACATTACTGGTCGAGTGCCGCATTGATCTTAAAGACAGCTTTTGCTGCTGTGCTCCCCCTTTTAATTGGAGCAGCTGTTTCTTATCCCCTTGATATTTTAACAAGCTTTTTTGAAAGACATCTGCTTTCAAAATCCGACAACAAATTCATTGTCAGAACAAGAAGAGGTCTTGCAGTTGCTTTATCTCTCTTATCTTTGGTATCAATAGTTACACTTATTATTGCTTTGGTTGTGCCACAGCTTACAAGATGTATTAAAATGCTTATTGATGAAGTTCCCGATGCTCTGACTTTCGTTGTAGCACAGCTCGATAAATTTGAATTTGTACCCGACGACATTATCGGTTTCCTTTCGGGTATTGATTGGCAGTCAAAGATATCCGGCATAATTTCAACTGTAACTTCGGGTGTCGGTAGTGTTATGAATGTTGTTGTTTCCACCGTATCATCTGTTGTTTCGGGCGTAACTACAACTGTACTCGCAGTGATTTTTGCCATTTATGTGCTTCTGAGCAAAGACAAGCTTTTATCACAGCTTAAGACCCTAATCAGACACTATCTCCCTGAAAAGGTTTCCGATAAGCTTTACTACGTTTCATCTGTTGCAAATGATTCGTTCCATAAATTTATCGTTGCACAATGCACTGAAGCTGTTATTCTCGGTGCTCTTTGTACCCTCGGTATGTTTATTTTGAGACTCCCTTATGCCGCAATGATAGGTGCTGTTACTGTTGTAACTGCCTTCATTCCCGTTGTAGGTGCACTTTTAGGCGGTGCAATCGGAGCTTTCCTCATTCTTATGGAGTCTCCCGTAAAAGCTCTTATATTCATTGTTTTCATCGTACTTCTTCAGCAGATTGAGGGTGACCTTATTTATCCCAAGGTTGTCGGCAACTCAATGGGTCTTCCAAGTATCTGGGTACTCGCTGCCGTAACAGTTGGTGCCGGTATGTTCGGTGTGCTCGGTATGCTTCTCAGTGTTCCTGCCGCTTCAACAGTATACAGACTCATTAAAAATGATGTTGCAAGAAAAGATGAACTTGCACATATCTCAGCTCAGACAGAAGCAGAAATGCCTGAGCCACAGAACGAATAAGGTATAACTATGAAACTTGTTATTTTAACAGCCTTAGGTGTCGGCGGTGCAACCTGTCTCGGCTCCTTTATTGGCTTTATATTTAAAAGTATTTCCCGACGTTTTTCGGATATAGTCTTATCTTTTGCAGCGGGTGTAATGCTCGCTGCGGCAGTGCTCGGTCTCGTATTACCGTCTCTCGAATACGGCGGAAAGTTCTCACTGCTCATTACAATAGCAGGAATATTTGCAGGCGCGCTGTGTCTTAACTTAATTGATAAGCTTGTGCCTCACCTTCACCGAATGGTCGGTTCAGATGTTGAACCTCATCACAACGAGGGACTCAGTAAGGTGCTGCTGTTTGTCACAGCTATCGCAATACATAATCTCCCGGAGGGTATTGCGGCAGGTGTCGGCTTCGGCTCAGGTGATACGTCTCAGGCTCTCATTATTGCCGGCGGCATAGCTCTTCAGAATATCCCCGAGGGTATGGTTATTATAGGCCCAATGCTCTCAGCAGGCGTTTCACCGAAGAAGACTTTCATCAGCGCTATGATTACAGGACTTGTTGAGGTTATTGGTACACTTATCGGCTATTTCGCTGTCAGTATTGCTTCCGCTGTACTCCCCTTCGCTCTCGCTTTTGCAGGCGGTACAATGCTTTATGTAATAAGTGACGAAATGATACCCGAAACACATTCACACGGTAACGAGCGGGGTGCAACTTATGCATTGCTTGTAGGTTTCTGTGTAATGCTGGTGACTGACTTTTTACTCGGATAATAAATAATGCTCCCTTAGTTTTAGGGAGCTTTTTCTGTGTTGTTAGTTTTTTCATTGATGAGCTTATCTCTTTCAGCAGAAGAGATACTGTATAGTTTTCTGAGTGTTTTTGTTGTATAACTGTCTGAAGAAAAATAGTGTGCTATAGGCATAATTTCAAAGAAGCAGAAATAATCTAAAAACAGTTGAACAGTTCCGTATAGTCTTAAAAAGGACTTTCTGTTTACATTGGTTGCTTTTACCACTTTTATATCGCCAAAATTACTTTCGGTTCTCGGAAAGAGGTAAATGATTGGCTGCATATCGAAGAAGTCAGCTATTTTACCGTCTGCTTTAGAATATACACCTTCTTTAAAATCAACTATCACATTGCTGTGCTTACTCGTAAATTCATAAGTAACAGCAGAATAAAGAGAAATATCAGGTAGCTTTTCAGTAGCTTTCTTTGTCAATTTATGCAGGATTTTATCTTTTAACCCTTGAGGGTGATAGTCTTCATCAAAAGCATCGGTTAAATCAATAGGCTTGTATTCAGCTGTAAATATTACTTTGTTATCAGGCACAGTAATTTCTACAGAACTTTCCGGTTCAACTATTAATGTTCTGTTATCTATTTCAAGGTGTAGTAAATTGTCTTTAATTGTATTTTCAAATGTTATGTTCATTGATTGTCTCCTTTGTGAAGCGTGGACTGTTTACAGCTCAATTCAGCAACAACTTAAAAATTATGCTTTTACAATCTGACGTGGGTGTCCCGCTCACACTTATTCACTATTCTCTGTTACTTATTACTCCCAAAAATCGACTCGAAGGATTAGTGAAGAAGTAATAAGTA
>JAZSMR010000128.1:0-13268 GCA_045535965.1 Acutalibacteraceae bacterium | reverse complement strand
AAAAAGAAAAGGGTTGTACTTTCGTACAACCTCGTTTTCTTATGGCGCGCTGTAAGGGATTCGAACCCCTGACCTTCTGGTCCGTAGCCAGACACTCTATCCAGCTGAGCTAACAGCGCAATTGGATTTTGCCAAAGTATATTACCATAAATTAATCCTTATGTCAATACAAAATTGAAAAAAAGTCCATTGATATTTCTGCCCTTTTGTGATATTATTTATTCACATCATATAACCCCAAAAAAACGGAGGCAATAATTATGAATATATGGCATGATATAAGCGCAGACAGAGTTAAAACCGACAGCTTCGACGCTGTTATCGAAATCAGCAAGGGCAGTAAAATGAAATACGAATTCGACAAGAAGACAGGTCTTCTTCGTCTCGACAGAGTACTTCACACTTCAACCCACTATCCTGCAAACTACGGCTTCATTCCTCTCACTTATGCGGCAGACAATGACCCCCTTGATGTACTTGTCCTCTGCTCTGAGAGAATTGATCCTCTTGTTTTAGCTGAGTGTTACCCCATCGGTGTAATCACAATGCTTGACAGCGGTGCCGCCGACGATAAAATCATCGCAATCCACGCAGGCGATCCCACCTATAACGGCTACACCGATATTTCTCAGCTCCCCAAGCATATTTTTGACGAAATGACCCACTTCTTCTCGGTTTATAAGACCCTCGAAAATAAAACAACTGTTATTGACGAAGCAAAAGGCAGAGAGGAAGCCATAAGAATTATTGATGAGTCCATTGAAAGATATAAGGAATACTACGGCAAGTATAAGTTCCTTTAATCTTTGTAAAAGTTAAGACCTGAACTGTATTTCGTTCAGGTCTTTAGTTTTGTCAGCCTATCTCTATGAGTTCATATTCCTTTGTACCTATGCCAAGCTTTGCGGCGGCTTCTACAGTAAGACTGCCGTTTCTCGATTCTATTCTCTCAATAAGGTGATGCTTGCCCTCATCCTCGGCAGCGTACACTAAATCAAGACAAGCCTTGTCTATTGCAACAGGGTCTGTGGAAATAAGTATGCCGATATCCTTCATGCAAGGATCTTCTGCAACGGCACAGCAGTCACAGTCAACGGACATATTTTTCATAACATTTATATAAATTATGTTTTCAGCGAAATATCCGGTAACACTTGAGGCTGCATCCGCCATTGACTCTAAAAATGAGTCGTGGTCTGCTGTCCATATTTTTTCGGGCTCACCTGCACCGTGAATATACGCCTTTCCGAAAGAGGACGCCATGCCGATTGACAGCTGTTTGAGTGCTCCTCCGTAGCCGCCCATAGGATGACCCTTGAAATGTGAAAGAACCAACAAGCTGTCATATTTGGCAGTGTTTTTACCAACATAATTTTTCTTTATACGTTTGCCGACGGGTATACTAAGCTCCATATCGGGTCCTTCGGAGTCTAAAATTTCCGTGTCAAAATATTCGCTCCAGCCGTGAATCTTAAGAGTTTTAAGATGCTTTTCGGTAGTGTTTCTCTCACCGCCGTAAGCTGTATTGGTTTCAACAACCGTACCACCGACGGCTTCGATTATCTCTTTCCAGAATTCAGGTCTGAGGAAATTCTGATTGCCTACCTCGCCGCTATGCACCTTGACAGCAACCTTGCCCGGCAGAGTTTTACCGAGAGTATTGTAGAGCTTCATTACGGATTCCTTTTCGCAGTTTCTTATCAAGTATACCTTCTTCATAAAATCACCTTCATATTTTTATACCTATATTATATATTTTTCCCCCGATATCTGTCAAGTATAGAAAAACTCAGGACTTTATTTCAAATCCTGAGTTTCTTCTTTTATCTGCAATTAAGCTCTACTTTTGCAATGAAAAGGTCGCCCATTATATCTATGTCGAGGGTACCGCCCTGGACTGTGCATAGATTTTCGGCAATACTGAGACCGAGTCCGTTGCCGTCGGTAGCTCTCGAGGCATCACCTCTGACAAAACGTTGCTTCAGCTCATCGGGACTTATATTAAGGGGTGCATTGGAAATATTTTTGAAGACCACCACACCCTTGCCGTCTTTCTTCTCCACACTGATGTATACTCTTGTTGATGGCATAGAGTACTTTTTAATGTTGATAGCAAGGTTTTCGAAGACTCTGTAAAGGAGTCTGTTGTCGGCAGAGACGATAATATCGCTCTCGGGTACGCTGAGTATGACATCAAGATTGTTTTCCGAGAAAGCATCACTGAATTCACCGACAAGCTGAGTGAGAATTTCCCTGAGACTGATGTTTACAAAATTTACATCAATGTTACCTGTTGCCGCCTTTGAGGCCTCGACCAAATCTGTGATGAGAGTCTTGAGTCTGTCGCTCTTTTCGCCAAGAACCTCTAAATAGGACACTGCCGTTTCGTCTTGTATGTCGCATTTCTTTAAAAGGTCAACATAGTTGATTATGCTTGTAAGCGGCGTCTTCAAGTCGTGGGATATATTTGTAATAAGCTCAGTTTTTGTGGTTTCCTGCTTCACTGCTTCGGCAACTGCAATCTTTATACCTTCACCGAGACTCTCCAAGCTTTCACCTGTTTCTATAAGGTACGGCGGTAAGCCTGCTCTGTTTATGGGAGTGTCAAGATTACCCTTGCGATATTCTTTTATTACGTCTGCAATTCTGCTGACTCCGCCAACAAAGCTGAGTCCTCTTATGAGGGCAAGAACATCGAGAGCCATAGCAGGAAGGCCTGTAATACCAAGTAAAAACAGCTCGCCGAAGTCATCGATACCCTCAAAGAAGAACATTGCGCAGAAGCAAAGGAACGCGAAAGGTAGATTTGCCGCAATGAGAATAGCGGTTTTGATTTTTACGGTCTGCTCAACATTCTTTGCATAGTAGAGCTTCTCGGAATCGAGAGCTTCTTTCAGTTTTCTGACAGGAAGAATGATAAAAGCAAAGAAGCCTTTTATAAATTTACCTATGATACTCCATAGCTTTTTGAGAATCTTTCCTATGAAAACGAATATCTTTTTGAGCACCTTAAAAGAATTACCGCAGAGAACCTTTATGAACCATACAACAAAGAAGCTGTTTAAAAATTTCTTCGCTTTTACTTTCTTGGTAATACTGATAATAAACTCCATAAGTATGCCGAAGGCAAAAGTAACCAAAAGGGGCAGACAAACTACACAGAACTTTGCGAAGTTATAATTCATATAGGGGTATTCATCTATAATCACGATTCCGAGACAGACTGCAAGCCAGATAAGTGCAGCGCTTATAATAAGCTTGAACTCGATGAAAAGCTTATCCGTCGGCAGAAGGTAAACTGTGTCATCATCTCTGTTTCGTCTGCCGCTGAGTATCATAAGAATAAGGAGCGCTGCAAGATATATACCGAGTCCCAGAACTACATTGAGTATTGCTTTACGGGCAAATGAACCTGCTTCAAGAAGATTCTTTTTCATCTGTGTAAGGCTTTCACCCCGGAAAACAGCATCGTCATTAAAATACACAGCTAGGTCAAACTCTTCCGCTGCAGGAGTATAGTCGTGAGCCACAGACATCGTTACCTCATAGGTTGTCGGCTCTGTCGTTTCCGGCAGAGTGGTATGAACCACAGACTGACTTTCGATGACCTGAGTGGGTATTCGCTCGACACTTATGTAGTAGTCGCCGTAACTGCCGAAATGTGAACCGTTTATACAATAAACAGCTCCTTTGTTGGAAACATATCTTCCGTCTGAACCTGAAAGATAAAACTCATTCTTTGTTATGTCTGTCTTATCAGTTAAATTCTTAACATTAGTTATAACAGTACCGTCTTCTTTTGTGACGATGTAGTTTATGTTGTTATAGCCGGTATTGAAAGCATCCTCCTGAAGGGCTGTTTTGTACTCCTCATAAGTACCGGTAAAACCGATAAGACCGAATTCCTTAATCAATTCAGAAAGCTTCTTATCATCAACTGTAAAAGCGTATGTGCCTGCGGAATGAGAGCTCTTTACGCCGTAATCAACTATTTTGAAGTTTACAAGATCAATTATCAGGTCTGCTCCCTGTTTTTTTGCTTTTGCTGTATTTTCACTGAATTCATCGCTTTCGGACTCGGACAGTCTCTCTGTAACCAACAGTCTTATCTCATATTCCTCATCCATATCCTCGATGTGAATTTTTTCTGTGTCTTTACTTTCCAGGGTCTTTATTTTGTGGAGTTTTATTACTCCAATGTCTACAAGATAAAAAATGCCATCATAGTAATTTTCACACTCACAGATATAATGATAAATGTTATAAATCAGATTATTCTTATACTTTTCCTGCTTTTCTGCATTCTCTTTGTTTAGCTTTTCATAGCTTGCCTTTGATCCGTTACCGTAACGGCTTACATAACGGTTAAGCTCATAAAGATACTCTCTCATACACTGTTCAAAGGTATCGCTGTTATAAACACCCTCTTCCTCTGTGACAAGAATGCCCTCAAAATAATAATCGTCATCTACAATATTCTGATTCATTACATAGAGGAAATCATCAACAGTGCTTTTTGCAGAAAAGAAGACTGTAGTGAGCGCTAAAATAACAGCTATAATTTTTACAATAAGTCTCGTGTTAAAACTTGTCGATTTTGTATCCAATGCCCCACACCACCTTTATATATTTTGGATTTTTAGTGTCAAACTCGATTTTTTCACGAATTCGTCTGATGTGAACAGTAACGGTTTTTTCCGCTGAATAGGCGTTTTCATTCCAGGCATTCTCATAAATCTGACTCGAAGATAAGGTTCTTCCCATATTGTTCATCATATACTCTAAGATTTTATACTCCGTGGCAGTCAGATGAACAGGCTCACCGTCAACGGCGACACTCCTTGCGGACATATCCAGAGACAGTCCCCCTGTAGTAAGAACATTGCTCTTAGGGGTAATTGAACCGAAGGAAACATATCTTCTTATCTGAGACTTGACTCTCGCACAAAGCTCCAACGGATTAAAAGGCTTCGTAACATAATCGTCGCCGCCGAAGCCGAGACCAGCAATTTTGTCCGTATCCTCACTTTTGGCCGAAAGGAAGATAATGGGCACATTGCTTCTTTCTCTTATTTTAAGTGTGGCACTTATGCCGTCCATAACAGGCATCATAATATCCATAATTATGCAGTGAACTTCGTTTTCACTGAGGATATCGAGAGCCTGACTTCCGTCATAAGCAGAAAAGGTCTCGTACCCCTCGGCACCGAGATAAATTTCGATAGAACGCACTATTGCCTTATCATCATCGCAAATGAGAACTGAATACATAAAAACACCTCTTTACTGTTGTGGCTATATTATAAAGGGTAAAAATTACAGCTTACATAAGGAATTATAACAAAAGAATTACAATTTATAAATAGCACAGGAGAAAATAATATATATTGCGATTTTGGTACTTGCTTTTTGGGTCGGCGGTAACGGTTGGTCGGTGGCTCCGCGAAATCACCAAAGCGATTTCCGAGAGATGCCCGGGGCATCTCTCGTGCCGAATTTCATTCGGCTGCGGAGCCACCCTGCACCCGGCAAAAAAACAGCTCCGTCTTAAATCAGACAGAGCCGTAAAGCTATTGAGTTTAAATAAAGAATAAAAGGAGTAGTCCGCCTGCAAGGGCACCGAAGCCAAGCATAAACAAAAGACCTGTGAGCATTGCTATGAAATTCATAGCGAAGAGTGTAGCTGCACCAATCTTAAGAGGCATAGTGTTTTCTGCTTCTGAAATATTCTGCCAACGAATATGAACAGTATCTTTTACTCTGTAGTAATTGTCATTTTCAAGACTGTTTACGTTCTTTGCTCTCGTAAGGCCGCACTCTTTAAGACCTAAAGCGAACTGCTTTGCCATTTTCGCATCCTTGAAGGTGATTTTTGCAACCATTCTCAGTTCATCTGCAGGCTCTACCTGTCTGAGATGACCGGGCTTAAAGCCTGTGCACCACCAATATTTGTCATAATCTCTTGTGAATTCTCTTTCCCATTCACCATCTCGGTTTTCGTGGTAAAGAGTCATTTCCATAGTAGGCCAGTATTCTTCTTCTGCCTTGCCGTAGAAAGTGAGCATACCGGGTTCTTTGTCAGAAGGATCCTTTGAGTAAATTCCTATTTCAGAGCCGTAGAAAACATAGCCGTACTGACCCTTCCAGAGCTGCACCATAAAATCTCTGTCTTCATAGTTGAAGAAAACTCGTGTATAGTCATATTCGAGCGCTATATATGGGGCAACCAGATCGAATATTCTTGCGTAACCGAATGTATCCTGCCAGCAGTCCTTATCGTTGGTATAGTAATAGTCATCTACATAACTGTACTGATAACTGAGAACCTGATTTTCCTCTAAAAAGTTTTTAATGAAGTTATCATTTGTTACTACATTAACGCTGTAGTGAGCCTCTATGGTCTGTCCTGCAACTTCTGCCGTTGCGGTAATAAGCGCTCTGCCGACAGCTATACCTGTAACTGTTCCGTTTTCGTCTACGGTTGCTACAGCTGTATCTGAGGATTTCCAGGAAATTACCGGCTGTTTGGAAACGCCTGTAACCTCAGCAGTGAGCACCATAGTCTTATTTTTAACAAGGTTGATTCTCTCACCGGTTACTTTCATTTCAAATGCATCTTTTGCCATAACCGCTCCGATTGTGTCAACCGTTGTTTTCTTAACATTGGCAGCATTGCAGGTAAGAACAGTCATGGAGAAAACAACGAACAGCATTAAGAGAAAAAAGCTTCTGTTGAATATTTTTTTCATAAATACCCTCCCGATATATATTTTCGGCAACATTATATAATAAAAGGTAATTTTTTTCAATGATATTATTTACAAAAATTCCAATTGAAAAAATACACTTTGTGAAACAAATAACTAAAATACCTGTGAACGCCCTTTTCAAATAGGTTTATGTGTGTTAAAATGATGTATGGAAAAGCAGGTGAAAAAATGAAGACTATAATGCCCACTTACTGTAAAAACTTCCGCTGTATCGCCGATAAGTGCCGTGACAACTGCTGTATCGGCTGGGAAATTGACATAGACACCTCTACGGCAGAGTACTATAAAACAGTAGACGGAAGCTTTGGCGAAAAACTCAGGAGCAACATCGATGACGGTGAAGTCTCCTGTTTCAGGCTTTGCGGAGAAAGATGCCCCTTTCTAAACGAAAACAATCTTTGCGATATTATAATAAACCTCGGCGAAGACAAGCTCTGCCAGATCTGCCGTGACCATCCGAGATATTTTGAGTGGTACGCCGACAGAAAAGAGGGCGGTATCGGGCTTTGCTGTGAGGAAGGGGCAAGAATCATTGTAACGAGCAAGGAAAAATTCAGCACTTATGAAATTCCCTGCGAAGATGCGGGCTGTGACGACTACAACGGCGAACTTTTTGATATGCTTTTCTTTGCCAGAGACGAAATTATCCGTACTCTTGAAAACAAGTCGCTTTGTCTGAGAGACAGAATCCGTTCTGTTTCAGCTTACGCCGATAAAATTCAGGCTATGGCTGACAATTATATTTTCGCCCCGCTACCGATTGCTGATGCTGATATTTCTGCCGGTGAAAAAGCAGATATAAAGAGCTTTCTTGAAAGCTTTTCCCATCTCGAGCCTATTGACACAAAATGGGAACACTATCTCAAAAAGCTTATCGCTTCTTCCGACCGTTTAAGTGAAACCCTTTCTTCCGAAAGCAGTAAATATGACACTTACCTTAAAAACATTGCAGTCTACTTTATCTGGCGTTATTTTTTAAAAGGTGTCTACGATGAGGAAATTCTTTCAAAGGTACGCCTTATGGCTGTGAGTCTTACAATGATAAAGCTGATGTATCTTGAAGCTGAAAATTCGGGAGAAGCCCCCGACGGTGAAAAGTGCAGTCTCCTTGCCAAAAACTACTCAAAAGAAATCGAATACAGTGAGGAAAACCTCGAAAAGATATACAATATGGCTTATGATAACCCTGCTTTTTCTATAGGCAACATACTTTCCATACTATAGAAAAAAAACCGCTTCTGAAAAGAGGCGGTTTTGCTGCTTTATTTGCCGAAGTGCTTTACAAGTCTGTCGTATTCTTCACTTGTTATTGCCGTTACACTGCCATGGCGGGGCCCGAAGTCCATATCATAATCAGTAACGGGGGTAAAGCTGTGGAAATCTGATGTTTCCTGCATAAAGAATCTGCCCTTGCTGTATTCGTCCATAATCATTGCCCATTTATCCGTGCCGTGGATTTTATACATTTCACTGCCCTCAACGCCTGACGGTGCAAGAGATACAGTAACAGGGTCGTCTTTATATGGCCCTGTGAGATTTTCACTTGTTACATAAGCGATGGTCTGTTTTTCTTCGTATTTGAAGTAGAGATAATAGAGCTTTTCTTCTTCGTTATATATGATATCACCGTCGATAGTCTGACAGTATCTGCAATAAAGTGGTTTGGGTTCGGTTATTGTGCGGAAGTCTTTTGTGTAAGCGTAGTACATACCTGCTGTGTTGTTGCGTTTGGTTGAATGTGCCCAGTAAAGCATGTGGGCATTTTCTTTTTCGTCCCATATTGCCTGGGGCGCCCAGGCTCTTGTTGTATCTGCGAAGTCCTCGCCAAGGTCGCACATATCGATAATGTTTTCATCCGACCAATCAATCAGGTCGTTGCTTCTCCATACTACCAGTGCATGGTTGGATTCCCAACCCTCGATACACTTCATATCGGTGCCGACAATGTAGTAATAGTCATCCTGACCTTTGAAGATATAGGGATCGCGGACACACTGCTTGCCTTTAGTCTGAAGTATTACAGGCTTGTTGCCGTTAAGGGGTGTGAAGTGATATCCGTCTTCGCTGACCGCAAAGCATATTCTTTCCTGATGGGGTTCGTTACCTAAGAAATAGGCAAAGAGATATTTGTTTCTTTCCATAATTATTCTCCTACGGGTTTGTTAAGATGAGTATAGCAAATTAAATAAAGCAAGTAAAGTTTTTTGACCGCTTTTTTCAAAAAAGCAACGCCCGTACGGCGAGTGATGAGAATAAGACTTATTGCCTAAACAGCACTGTTGTCAATGCTTGTTTTTGTTTTTCTGTCGGCAAAGTTAATTTACCGTTATTAACAAGTTCTTTCAGACAATGCATGATAAACCATGCATCACTGTAAAAGATATGCTGTAAGCCGTACATTCTCATTTTTTGTAAATGTTTAGGTGTATTCTGCAACACAGCATTGATATAAGGCGTTTTTAGTTTTTCAAATTCATCCTTATGCTTTTCTTTTATCTTATCACCGACAGACAAAAGTTTTTTCCGTAACTGTTCATCTTTGATATACACAATTCTTAAAGCTGTCTTGAACATTTCATCAGGTTTACCGCTGACAGTAATGTATCCTTTTTCAGCAAGATAAGCATAATCATACTCGCTCAAAATTACATCGTTAAGATAATTGTTGAGTAGTGTTAAATCACGGACAACCGACAACTGATAATTATCTTCAATGCGATTATCCGACCATTCGGAATCAACAGTCCACAGCGTTATTTTATCTGTCAGACCATTCCAAAACGGACCTTTGAATTTTTTCATCTCATCATTATACATTGGCGGATTTACATCAGGTGTTGCAACCGTTGCATAACAAATATTTTTACCACCGTCAGGTCTCATTGTATAAACATCAGAAAAAGCTATACTTTTATCCAATGTGCTTTCACCGCTAAAAGCAGTAATGAAAGGTATAAGTGCCCACATGAGAAAAATTTTATCCCTTGTATCGTTGTAACCGCCTAATGCACATTTATCCAACAAACTCGATTTTGCAAGCTCATCGTACAACTCATTTGCGAAAAGTTTTGCCGATTTCTGATACATTTCATCGTGCAAACGGTTAAGCTCCTCTGTCGGTTCTGATATAAGAATATTACAAAGATATTTATCTTTTTGCTTCAGCAAAAATCCGTATTCTTCAAGATATTCTGCTTCACTTTCAACGTACACTGGTGATACGCCCAATTCATCGGCAATTTCATTTATGGTTTTTGCTTCATTTCTTACGGTGTAAACAATATTCTGTGAAATAGCACTACGGAAGAAATTCGATATATCTCCCTTGGTGCCGATTTTACCGCTGAAACTACACATATCAAATCTTTTAGGGTTGAATTTTAATTCGCTTGGTTCTCTCATAATTTCCATACCTCTTTTCAGTTCTTTTTTAGCTTCAAACAGATGCCACTTCACTGTGCCGACAGGAATATTTAACTCTTTAGCTATCTGCTCCTGCTTTTTGTTTTCATAGTAATACATAATTACTATCCTGCGTTGCAACTTTGAAAGGCAGGCAATTTCAGAATACAGCTTTGAAATTTCTTCTCGCTGGGTAAGTGCAGATTCGGCAGTTGGTGTTTCATCATACAGACAATTCTCAACTTCATCAATAGGCACACCCGCAAAGCTATGGTTATTATCACGATAATAATTACTCAGGCTGTTATGAGCAATAGCCCAGATGAATTTGGAAACATCTTCAATATCATCACGCTTTATCAAAGCAACATAAACCTTAGCCATGATTTCCTGAGATAAATCTTCTGCATCTTCAATGCTCTTGCACTTTTTCAAAGCAAAACCAAATACAGGCTTTAAATATTCAGTTGTCCATTTTTCGGCATCTGTTCTGTTCATTTTGACCTCCTTGAAAGCTGCTTTCACTTATGTAGACACGAAAATTTATGAAAGGTTGGTATTTTTTTAATAATTATATCATTAATGTGCTAATTTTCCAACTATAAAACTCCATTATGTGCTCTAAAACCTCTCCGTCTTCGCTTCGTGAAGACGCCTCTCCTAAAGGAGAGGCAAAACTCATCCACCGCAAGCGATCCCCCTTTTCTTCCAGAGAAGGCTTATTTTGCCTTCCCTAGTAGGGAAGGTGGCAGCCGCAGGCTGACGGATGAGTTGTCAGGCTCTCCTTTCAAGAGAGCCGGCAAATGCGAAGTATTTGACTGAGGTAGGGCGGCTCCATTAAATCGCTCTTTCGGGCGATTTACAGCGTCGCAGACGCTGAGGCGAACACAGTCCGCCTATGGAGCCGCCTGCCACTCACTTCCTCGGCGGGACAAAACTAAAAGAGACGCGAGTTTTACCCGCGTCCCATCAGTTTTTGTTTTATTATGTTGCCCTCGCCGGGCAGGCGTTCTTTTTGCTGTCGCCAAAAAAGAACCAAAAACCCCCTCTTATTTATCCGCTATAACTTCCTTAAAGGATGTTGCTAAACCTGCAAGACCCTGAATCTCCGAAGGAATAATAATCTTTGTAGCCTTGCCGTCAGCAGCAGCCTGGAATGCCTCAAGCGCACGAAGCTTGATAACCTCTTCACTTGCACCTGCCTCGTTGAGAAGCTTGATACCCTCTGCTGTAGCCTGCTGAACCTTAAGAATAGCTTCAGCCTGACCTTCTGCTTCAAGAATCTGTGTCTGCTTCTGAGCGTCTGCACGGAGAATTGCTGATTCTCTTTCACCTTCTGCAAGAAGGATAGCGCTCTTCTTTTCACCCTCTGCCTTGAGGATTGATTCACGGCGTTCACGTTCAGCCTTCATCTGCTTTTCCATTGCATCCTGAATCTCTCTGGGAGGAAGAATGTTCTTAAGCTCGACACGATTTACCTTTATACCCCAGGGATCTGTTGCCTCGTCAAGGATTGAACGCATCTTGCTGTTGATGATATCACGGGATGTGAGAGTCTGGTCGAGTTCAAGCTCACCGATGATGTTACGAAGAGTAGTAGCTGTGAGGTTTTCGATAGCTGTAAGAGGATGCTCAACACCATAAGTGTACATCTTCGGGTCTGTGATTGCGAAATAGAGAACTGTGTCTATCTGCATTGTAACGTTATCTTTTGTAATAACGGGCTGAGGCGGGAAGTCTACAACCTGCTCTTTAAGTGAAACAACCTTTGCAACTCTCTCGATGAAAGGTATTTTGAAGTGAAGACCTACTGTCCATGTTGTCTGATAGGCACCGAGACGCTCGATTACAAAAGCCTTAGCCTGCTGAACAACTCTGATGTTTTTGATGAGAACTACTACAAGCAATAAAACGATTACTGCCAAGATAAAAAATCCGAAATATTCCATAATGTTACTCCTTTAATATGTTTTAATGTTTTCAGTTATTGGTCTTTTCTGCGTACTATTAACTTTACGCCCTCAATAGCTACAGCCGTCACTGTTTCACCCATAGCTATTTTTTCACCGTTTTCGCTTCGTGCCGTCCACTCTTTACCCATACATTTTACTGCACCTGTGGCAAGAAGATTGTCTATATCCTCCATAACCGTGCAGTCCTTACCGATTGCAATGTCGGCATTGGTAGGCTGGTGCTTGTTTTTGCCGAAGTATTTCTTCGCAAGAGACCTTGTGGGAATAAGAGTCAGAATCGTCACCACGATAAACACTACTATCTGCAACCACAACGCGCCGCCGAAAAGAGATGTTACAAGAGCTGCGAGGGCTCCGAAGGCAAACCAGATGGTGATGAGATTTACCGTTGCTGCTTCAACAACAAAAAGCACTATCATTGAAATCAGCCAGAATACGGTCATTTCCTTCACAATTTTACCTCCTTTTCTTCCAGGTATTCTGTCGCCTGAACACGACTGTACCATAAAACTGATACTAAGATAATATTAAAATATACGGCTTGGTTTGTCAATATATTTGACCGAAAATCTTCAGCCGCCGCAGAATTTCGGTCTGTCCAAATTTTTCCTTAAGGGTGGTACCGCCTTTTGTTTTATTGGATTATCTTAATTATACGGCAGCAGTACAGAAAAATAAATGACATTTTCAGCAAAATAGCTATCCTTATTTTCACCTAAACAGCAAAAAAGCACTTCTGAGTGAAGTGCTTTTATGTTTGTCCCTGATTCTTTCGTCTTTCATATTCTTCTCTGTCTATGACACCTGTTGCAAGCATCTTTTCGCACCACAACTGTAATGACTCCGTAGCCACGGATATTCGCTCGAGTTTTTGCTGTATACGAATGAAATCATCCATTTCTGTAGAGTCAATCTGACCGTTATATGTTATTTCAACCAGACGGTCCTTTTCACTGTTCATGGAATTGAGGTATACCAGCATTTCAAGAACGATCTGCGATAAGTCCTTAACTTTGATTTCGGGCACATATTCCTGACCGATGGGACACTGATTTGAGCAATAATAATTGCACAGATGCGGAGCCTTATAGCCCTTTGCCATAGCAAGAATATCTTCAGGGTG